>NZ_BSDR01000001.1:1257500-1585000 GCF_027925305.1 Desulforhabdus amnigena
TCTCGGTCCTCTTCTGGCAAAAGAGTCGACAGCGTTGCTCAGCACAAAGGGGGTCGTCCAAATGAACCCGGCAGATGCCTTCACGCGTGGACTCCTGCCAGATGATACCGTTCGAGTCATCACGCATACCGGCGAATGGGAGGGGAACCTCGCAATGAACCCGCTCCTGCCGGGCAAAATGATCGCTCTTCCTCAGGAGATGATTTTGAATCAGCTGAAAGATCCAAATATCGCGGGCAAATTCTTTGCCGCCAAAGTAGAAAAGAGGTAGCCCCTATGTTCCCCATCGTCGCACATGAAGAGTTGGCGCCAAAAGTCCACAGGATGAGCGTCAAAGCGCCCATCGTCGCAGAAAAATCAAAACCCGGTCAATTCGTCATTCTTATCGTTGATGAAAAAGGGGAACGAGTTCCCTTTACCATCAGCGGATGGGATGCATCCAAAGGAACAGTGGATTTTGTCTATATCGAGGTGGGTAAGACTACCTGTCGACTGGGAAGTCTCAAACCGGGAGACCAGCTGGCTCATTTTGTCGGACCTCTGGGAAAACCCGCAGAGATCGACCATTACGGGCACGTTCTGGCTGTCGCCAGCGGGTATGGAGCGTCCGCCATTCTGCCTGTGCTGAAAGCTCTTAAAGAAAAGGAAAACCGCATCACCACCATCCTGCAAGCCCCGGACCGGGAACGCGCCTTCGGCTGTGCAGAGCTGGAAGAGGTCAGCGACCGCCTGGTGCTTGCCATCGGAACGCCCGGCGAAGACATGACGGTCAGCGCCACCCGGCTCCTGCGAAAACTCCTTGCGAATCATCCTCAGAACCCCATCCATCGAGTCATCGTTATGGGTTCGCTCTGTCTCATGCGAGTGATCAGCGAAATGACCCGCCCTTATGCCATCAAAACCATGGTGCACCTCACACCGCTCATGGTGGACGGTACGGGGATGTGCGGCGCCTGCCGTCTGAGTGTCAAGGGAAACAACCGGTTTGCCTGCGTGCACGGCCCCGAATTCGACGGCCATGAAGTGGACGGCTGGGATGTACTCATGGCGCGGCGCTGCACTTATGCCGATGAGAGCGTTCTGCAGCAAAGCTTCCAATGCCGCGGGTGTTCCCAGTGGTAGCAGGAGACCCAGCACGTAGGATCCATTGCTGCACCTCACCCTGCATGATCTGATCGCTCAAACAAACCGTGAAAAGGCAGGGCGGATTCTTGCGCGACACGAGAAAGTCGATCAAGGAAACCCGGTCCGTCCTTTCATGTATAAGGAGTTAGAATCATGACCGAAACAAAAGATCCAGGTCCATCCCGGGAAGAAACCGAAAAAAAGAAAGGCAGGATGAATCTGAACCGGGTTGAAATGCCCAAGCAGGAACCCGAGGACCGACGGCGCAACTTTGACGAAGTGGCTACGGGCTATACTTATGAAATGGCCATGGAAGAAGCCTCGCGCTGCATCCAATGCAAAAAGCGCAACTGCCAGCAGGGATGCCCTGTAAACATCGACATTCCTGATTTCATCAAGCACCTGCAGGATGGAAACATCGAGGCCGCATCACGGGTGCTCAAGGCCAAGACATCGCTTCCCGGCATCTGCGGACGCGTCTGCCCTCAGGAACTGCAGTGTGAAAATTCCTGCACGCTTAACAAAAAAGGCGCACCTGTCGCTATCGGACGTCTCGAAAGGTTCATTGCCGACTGGGAACGATCTCAAGGAGCGGTATCCACACCGGAGATCGCCCCCTCCACGGGTAAGTGCGTGGCGGTTGTCGGCACCGGCCCTTCGGGCCTTACAGTCGCTTCGGATCTGGCCATTCGGGGACACCAGGTCACCATGTTCGAAGCGCTTCATGTCGCCGGGGGCGTTCTCATGTACGGGATTCCGGAATTTCGTCTCCCGAAGGAGATTGTTCAGCGTGAAGTGCAGTACGTCGCATCCCTGGGAGTTGACATTCAACTGGATACCGTAATCGGCATCAACTACAGTCTGGATGAACTGCTGAACACCAAGTATCATGCCGTCTACCTGGCTACCGGGGCTGGTCTTCCACAGTTTCTGCGGGTGCCGGGGGAAAATCTGAACATGGTCTATTCCGCCAACGAATTTCTCACCCGCACCAACCTCATGAAAGCCTACCTCTATCCGGAATACGCCACTCCTGTGAAAATGGGCAAAAAAGTCGCGGTCATAGGAGGCGGAAACGTCGCCATGGATTCGGCACGCTGTGCGGTCCGGCTGGGAGCACAGGAAGTTTACGTTGTCTACCGACGCACCCGTCAGGAGATGCCCGCCCGTCTCGAAGAGGTGGAAAATGCCGAGGAGGAAGGCATCCACTTTCATTTCCTCTGCAATCCCACCGGTTTTATCAGCGATGGACGGAACAATGTTTCAGCGATGGAACTCATCCGCATGAAACTGGGAGAACCCGATGCGAGCGGTCGCAGGCGGCCCGTGCCCATTGAGGGAAGTGAATATACCATGGACGTGGATACGGTGATCGTCTCCCTTGGAACCTCTCCCAATCCGCTCATCTCTTCCACTACTCCCGACCTGGAAACATCCCGGTGGGGAACGGTGGTGACGGATGAGCGAGGTAAAACATCCAAAGCCCGCGTATGGGCTGGAGGCGATATCGTTTCCGGCGGGGCAACGGTCATCAGCGCCATGGGAGAAGGCCGGCGCGCCGCATCTGCCATGCATGAATTTCTCAGTCAGTAGAAGAGGTGAACGTATGTCAGTAACATCTCGAAATCTGGTCGGATCAGCTATGATCGTCGGTGGAGGGATTGCAGGTGTGCAAGCGGCTCTGGATCTCGCTGACACAGGCTATTTTGTCTATATGGTCGAAAACAGTGAGGCCATCGGCGGAGTCATGAGCGCTCTGGACAAGACTTTCCCCACCAATGACTGTTCCATGTGCATTCTTTCTCCGAAACTGGTGGAATGTGGACGGCATCCCAATATCGAAATCCTCACACTGACCGATATCCTGGAAGTGGAAGGGGAAGCCGGGAACTTCAATGTGAAGCTGCATCAAAGGCCCCGTTTCATCGATATGACCAAATGTATCGCTTGCAGCGCCTGTGCCGAAAAATGCCCCCGCAAGGTTCCCGACGAGTACAACCTGGGTCTGAGCAAACGCAAAGCGGCTTACGTCAAATATCCACAGGCTGTTCCCCTGAAATACGCCATCGACAAAGACCACTGTATCTACTTTGAAAAAGGCAAATGTCGGGCCTGCGAAAAGATCTGCCCCGCCGGGGCGGTCAACTTCGACGACAAGGACATGTTTTTCACCCTGAATGTGGGAAGCATTATCCTTGCCCCTGGTTTCAAGCCTTTTGATCCCAAAATCTTCGACACCTATAATTATGCACACTTCCCCAACGTGATTACCGCCATGGAGTTCGAGAGGATTCTCTCCCCCTCAGGCCCATCGGGTGGAGATCTGGTGCGGCCCTCGGATAAGAGCGCACCCAGGCGCATTGCCTGGCTCCAATGCGTGGGTTCACGCGACATAAACCGGTGTGACAACAGCTACTGCTCTGCCGTTTGCTGTATGTACGCCATCAAGGAAGCGGTCATCGCTAAAGAACACAGTCATCATCCCCTGGATGCGGCCATTTTTTTCATGGACATGAGAACATCCGGAAAAGACTTCGAAAAGTATTATGACCGGGCCAGGGAGGAACACGGTGTTCGGTTCATCCGTTCCCGTGTGCATTCCATCGAGGAGGTCCATGGATCGAAAAACCTCATGCTCCGTTTTACCGAAGACAACGGAAGCCTCCGCGAGGAAGAGTACGATCTCATAGTTCTCTCGGTGGGCCTGGAAACCTCTCCTGAAGTGATGGAACTTGCAGAGCGCCTGGGTATTGAAATCAACAACGGAAGGTTTGCTGCAACTTCACCTTTTTCACCTGTCACCACATCCCGTCCGGGAATTTTTGTATGCGGCGCCTTTCAAGGTCCGAAGGACATTCCCCAGTCCGTCATGGAAGCTTCGGCGGCGGCGGCTGAAACATCAGCCCTTCTTTCAGCCGTTCGCGGCACAGCCATAACCAAGACCGAACCTCCCGAAGAAGTGGATCGGAGTGAAATCGTCTCTCCCCGCATCGGCGTCTTTGTCTGTCAATGCGGCATCAATATCGGCTCCGTGGTGGATGTGCCTGCCGTCAAGGAATACGCGAAGACCCTTCCCCACGTCGTCTATATGGATGAGAATCTCTTCACCTGCTCGCAGGATACCCAGGACCGCATGAAGGAAGCCATTCGGGAAAACAAGCTCAACCGCATTGTGGTGGCGTCCTGCTCGCCCCGGACTCATGAACCTCTCTTTCAGCAGACCATCCAGGAAGCAGGACTCAACAAATACCTCTTTGAACTGGCCAACATTCGAGACCAGGATTCATGGGTGCATCGCGACTTTCCCGAAGCAGCCACTGAAAAAGCCAAGGACCTCGTTCGCATGGCGGTGGCCAAGGTCAGCCTTCAGCAGCCTCTTGATGAAGTTCGACTGCCGATCAATAAAAGCGGACTGGTCATCGGCGGGGGAGTTGCCGGCATGGAGGCGGCTTTAGCCCTTGCCGGCCAGGGATATCCCGTCACGCTGGTGGAAAAGAATGCGGAACTGGGCGGACATGCCCGCAAGCTTCTTTCTGCCTGGACTGGAGAACCCATAGCACCTTATCTCGAGGAGCTCATTCAAAGCGTACAAAATCATCCTCAGATTTCTGTACGAACCAAGGCGACATTGAAAGAAGTCACCGGATTCGTAGGCAATTTCAACACAACACTGGAGGTGGGAGACCGGGCTGAAACCGTACAGCACGGTGTTGCCATCATTGCGGTAGGAGCTCATTCTTACCAGCCCACTGAATATGGCTACGGAAAGAGCGACCGGATTTTTCTCAATCTCGACATGGACCGTGCCATTCGTGAGCGGCATGAGTCCGTCGTCAATGCCCGTTCAGCCGTCTTCATACAATGTGTGGGATCTAGGGAACCGGAACGCCCATATTGCAGCAGGGTGTGCTGCAGTCACAGCATTGAAAACGCTATCCGCATCAAGGAACTCAACCCCGGCGCAGATGTATATATTCTCTACCGGGATATTCGCACGTATGGTCTGCGAGAAAACATCTACAAAGAGGCACGGAAAAAGGGGATCCTTTTCATTCGATTCGATCCGGAACGGAAGCCGCAGGTGGAACTGGCAGGAAATCAGTTGAAGATAACCGTATTCGACCCCATTCTTCAAAAGGACATCGTCCTGAAGCCGGATGTTTTGACTCTCGCCAGCGCCATCGTCACACGGGAAGTGGAACCGCTGGCAAAAATGTTCAAGGTGCCTTTGAACCCGGAGGGTTTCTTTCTGGAAGCCCACATGAAACTTCGGCCCGTGGATTTTGCCACCGAGGGCGTTTATGTAGCGGGGTTGGCTCACTGGCCCAAACCAACGGAAGAGTGCATCGCACAGGCCAAGGCCGCTGCATCGAGAGCATCCACTGTTTTGGCGAGGGATTTTATCGCGGCGGGGGGCGTAGTCGCTCTCATACAAAAGGACAAATGCATAGGCTGCCGGGCCTGCATGGAATGCTGTCCTTTCGGAGCCATCAGCTACCTGGAACAGGAAGCTAAATGTGAAGTGAACCAGGCTCTCTGCAAGGGCTGCGGCACCTGTGCGGCAACCTGTCCTTCCGAAGCCGTTTCTCTTCTCGGGTTCAGCCATCTACAGCTCTATCGCCAGATAGATGAAGCTCTTTGCGCATGAAAATGCAAGGCGGACTAAGGCTGAGGCCGTCGATGTCCGTTATTCAATACTTGGAAAAAGGGGTGCTATCGTGGAAATAATAAACTTTGAACCCAGGATTCTCGCATTTCTCTGTAACTGGTGCAGCTATGCAGGGGCTGATCTGGCAGGAGTGAGCCGCCTGCAATATCCTCCAAATATCAGAGTCATCCGGGTCATGTGTTCGGGCAGCGTTTCTCCCCATCATCTCCTGCACGCCTTTCAGAAGGGAGCGGATGGAGTGCTGGTGGCAGGATGCCACATTGGGGACTGCCATTACCTGAAGGGAAACTACATGACCGTCAAACGGGTGAAATTTCTGGAAGGGTTGCTCAAATTTGCCGGCTACAATCCCGAGAGGCTTCGCCTGGAATGGATCTCAGCCGCTGAAGGAATCAAATTCGCAGAGGTCGTAAGAGATTTTACGGAAAAGATCCGAAGCCTTGGCCCCGCCCCATCCTTTGAAGCCGTTCCTGGGACTGCAGCCACGGCTTGAACGCTTTTTTCTAACGGACAATAAACCCACCTTCGCAGGATATGAGTCCTATGAATACGAAAATAAAGAAGCTTCTGGAAGAAGGTCGAGTAGATGGTTTCTGGGCCTACAAGACCATGCACGGGTTCCCATTTCCCTGGCTTTTCACCAGAGAAAACATGGAGGAACTGGAACCATGGAAAACAACCCGGGCACGTTATCCTATCCTCAAGATGCTCCTGGCACAGGCGCGCAAGAATCCCGAAAAAACCTACGGTGTCCTTGTGCGCGGGTGTGAAGAAAGGGGCCTCAATGAACTCTTCAAGTGGAACCAGCTTCAGCCGGAAAGGGTGGTCGCGCTAGGGCAGGCCTGCACCCGGGAACTGGCGGAGTATTGTGAATGCTGGAAACCTTACCCCGACCGGCTTGACTATGGTGAGCCGGCGGCACCTGCGGGAGAGAGCAGGAAAGTAAAAGCATTGCAGGCCATGAAAATGGATGAAAGACAGCAATGGTGGCTTTCACACCTGAACCGCTGCATCAAATGCTACGGTTGCAGAGATGTCTGTCCCGTATGCTTTTGCACGGAATGCACTCTGCAACACGATGAACTCATTCCGCAGGCCAAACTGCCTCCGGATGCGTCTTTTCATCTGGTTCGCGCCATTCACATGGGAGGGCGCTGCATCGACTGCGGCTTGTGCGAAGAGGTCTGTCCGGCCAAGATTCCTCTGAGGTCCCTCTACAAAGAGGTCAATCTGCTGGTGGAAGAGATTTTCGGTTACAAGCCCGGCACAGCCGACGGCAAATCCCCTTTCTCTTTCCTGGGGGATGAAATGCTTCTTCCGGCGGGGCCCCGCTAGTTCCTGTTGAGCTTGAGCCGGTTATTACAGTGAACGCATACGAAAGGAATGGAAATGACACATCCCCATTTTGAGCCTGTCATTCTTTGCTTCCTCTGCACCTGGTGAGCATACGCCGCTGCTGACCTGGCTGGGGTCAGTCGAATGCAATATCCGACAAACATTCGGATCATCAGAGTCATGTGTACGGCAAGTGTTTCTCCGCACCACATCCTGCGAGCCTTCCAGGAAGGGGTGGATGGAGTCTTCGTCGGCGGTTGTCATCTCGGCGATTGCCATTATCTGTATGGCAATCATTCGGCAAATAAACGTGTACGGTTCTTAAGGCAACTGCTCACTTTCTCGGGCGTTGACGGAGAAAGGCTGAGTTCAACTTGGGTTTCTTCCGCGGAGGCCCCAGAATTTGTAATGGCAATAAAGGGTTTTATTGAAAAACTGAAGATTCTGGGTCCCTCTCCACTTCGCAAGGCAGAAGCGGGTTGAACTGTCTGCTCTCCAATTTTCTTTAAAACTTGCAAGGTACAGTCGCCGCATTGTCTTCAAAGATCCAAGACATGAACCATCGACTGTGATATTGAATAAAATTTCAATGTACTGGAAGATGAAAGGGTAATGCAGGAAAAACTCATCATTGCTTCTTCTAAGACTTCGAACACACAGCGGGAGCGCACTTCAAATGGCGGAGAAAAAGCTGGACTGCCGTGGGTTGGCCTGTCCTCATCCTGTTCTAAAGACCAAAGAGACAATAGAAAGCGGCGATATCACTCAGGTGAACATTTTGGTGGACAATGCCGCAGCCAGGGAAAATGTGGGACGATTTCTGGAACGCATGGGTTATACAGTGACTGTTTCCGAACACGAAGGATCTTTTGAAGTTGCAGGATCAAAAGCCCTCGAAACATCGGCACGTGAAATAACGCCGGAACCGGAAGAGCCCAAGCAGACCAGGAAGAACGAGGAACGCAAAATTGCGGTGCTTGTCGGTACGGAATGCATGGGAAGTGGGGACGACACGCTGGGCCGGAAGCTTCTCATAAATTTCGTCGGCACCCTGAAGGAAATGGGCTCTGAACTTTGGCGCTTGATCTTTCTGAACGGAGGAGTCAAATTAACAGTGGAAGGTTCCGAATCCCTGCCCATTCTTCAGGAACTGGAAAAATCGGGGGTCTATATCCTCGTTTGTGGAACCTGTTTGAATCATTTCGAACTCTTGGAAAAAAAGAAGGTCGGAGAGACGACCAACATGCTGGATATCGTCACGGCTTTGCAGCTGGCGGATAAAGTCATTAGCTTCACCTGATGCGTTGAAAACATATTCCATACACTTTTGAATTTTAGGGGTGACTCATGACACATTCTCGGGTGGAACTGGCCAAAACAGTACGTGCAGCTGGTTGAGCTGCCAAAATAGGTCCGGGGGACCTGGCTGAAATTCTCGAAAATCTGCCTCTCGAAAAAGATCCCAACCTGCTGGTGGGGCGGGAAACTTCCGATGATGCCGGAGTTTACCGTTTGACAGAGGAAACGGCTCTGGTCCAGACCATCGATTTCATCACTCCGGTGGTGAACGACCCCTACGACTTTGGGAGGATCGCCGCCGCCAACGCTCTAAGTGACGTCTATGCCATGGGGGGCCGTCCTCTCACGGCCATGAATATCGTGTGCTTTCCGGTCAAGAAGATGGACAAGAAGATCCTGGGAGAGATTCTCAGGGGCGGGTTGGAAAAAGTTCATGAAGCAGGAGCGGTTCTGGTGGGGGGGCACAGCGTTGAAGACCCGGAAATCAAATTCGGGCTTTCAGTCACAGGGCTGGTGCACCCTCAAAAGGTCCTGGCCAATAGCAGGGCACAGGTGGGAGATGCCTTGATCCTCACCAAACCTCTCGGTACGGGAATCCTGGCAACCGCCATCAAAGCGGGGCTGGTTTCCGATGAAGCAGAAAGGGAAGCCATCGAGGTCATGGCGACATTGAACAAGACTGCGGCGGAAGCCATGAGTGCGTACACGGTGCATGCCTGCACGGACATCACCGGTTTCGGGTTACTGGGACATGCGCTCGAAATGGCTGTCGGCAGCAAGGTCTCCATCACCCTGGACGTCAAGAAGGTGCCCCTGCTCACCGAAGTCCTGCATAACCTTCAAATGGGTTTGGTCCCGGCGGGAAGCTATGCCAACCGGAATTTCTGTGCACACCAGGTCAGGCAGATCCAAACCATCGACCCCGCCCTGCTGGACCTGCTCTCCGATGCACAGACATCGGGAGGCCTTCTCATTTCACTTCCCGAAAGTGAATCGCAGAAACTGGTGCAGGACCTCAGGAACCGCGGAGTCTCCAGTGCTGCGGTCGTCGGACATGTCACAGGTACAGGAAAAGGAACGATTGACCTTATTTGAGGGAGATACCGGTGGCACTTGAATACAGCCTGCCGCCGGGTTCCCCCCAGAGCCTTTGTCCGGACATCCAATTCTAGCAACCGCTTCCATCTCCCTGGCACCCCTGCCCCTTCGTGCACCCGCCGCTTCGCCTGACTTTGAATTCCGAAAGGTTCCGGCCGTTGAAAACCGCCTCCAGTCCCATTTCAATGAAACCGCTCATTTCCACCGGGAGCACCCCCGTTTTCGTGAGTATCTTCCTCGGGTGTTCCCCTATTCCGCTCACGAGCACGGCGCGGCAGTCCTGTAAGACTCTTGCCAGTTCCTCCCATCTCTTCGGGCCTCCCCCAGAGGGAGGGGCCTTCCGTTCTGCAACCTTTTCAAATCCTTCTTCACTCTTTTTCCAGATCTGGAAACGGGCGGCTTCCCCCAAATGCTGATTGACCAGAAGTCCCTCGATCGTCGCTACGGCAACGTAGGGCCTCGCTTCAGAGGAAGGCAGGGAAGTCGCGCATGCGGAAAGGCAGCCGCGAAACGCGTCGCTTTTGTCTTCACCGAGAAGTCCCACCGCATCCGCGCGGCACCGGGTACAGTGACGCATCTGGGGCAGATATTCCTCGGCCTTTTTACGTATTTCAACCATTTGCTCCCGGCTCGGTTCGTGCACCGATTCAAAGACCGTATCCGCATTGGGATAGAGGGGCATACAGTTGAGGACATCCACTTCGATCTCGGCCATCTTTTTCGCCACTTCTTCGATATGGTGATCGTTGATTCCAGGCATCACGATCGTGTTGACCTTGACCACCATGCCTTTGGCTTTTAGCGCTTTGATGGCTTCCAACTGACGTTCCAGCAGGAGTTCTGCAGCGCGAAGCCCCCGGTAAATCACTTTTCCGTCCCGCACCCAGCTGTAAATTTTCTGACCGATTTCAGGATCCACGGCATTGACGGTGACCGTCACGTGGGAAACGCCGATCCTGGCCAGTTCATCCACATAGGGAGCAAGGTTCAATCCATTAGTGGCCAAACAGAGAAGCATTTCAGGAAATTTCTCCCGGATCAAACGCATGGTTTCGACCGTCTCGAACGCATTGGCGAAAGGATCTCCCGGCCCGGCGATTCCGGCGACAGTGATACGGGGTTCTTTTTCAAGCACTTTTTCCATATATTCGACAGCCTGGACAGGAGAGAGAACAGCACTGGTGACCCCTGGCCGGCTCTCGTTCACACAGTCATATTTGCGGTTACAGTAGTTGCATTTGATATTGCACTGCGGAGCTACGGGAAGGTGGACCCGGCCGCATTTTCCTTTGACCTCAACATTGAAACAGGGGTGTCGATCGAGATTCAGCGTAGTTGTCATGGTCCCTATCCTTTTCTATTTTTCAGCCACGACTCTTTTTACATGTAGCCATAGCCCACAGACGAATCCATCTGTTTCTTTTCAATGAGAGCATTCACAATACGGTCGAGCAGGTTCTGCGCTCCCCGGTAACCCAGGTGAAGGATTCTCTGTCCTCCGAAGCGGTCGTGAATGGGAAATCCCACCCGAACCAGGGGGATATTCCATTTCTTTGCCAGGTGATATCCTTTGCTGTGCCCTACGAGGAGCTCAGGCGAGAGGGCTTCCACTTCTTCGGCGATTTCGTAGAAGTCCACCCCTTCTTTCACAATGGGAGTTTCCGAAAGGATCTCTCCCGTAACCTGTTCGATGGCTTCCCGGAAGTGCCCGCTGCGCCCGCCCGACGCACAGAGAACCGGTTTGATGCCGATCTCGACGAGAAAGGAGGTCAATCCGACCACGAGATCCTCTTCACCGTAAATGACCGCCCGTTTCTCGCTAAGGTACTTGTGGCCATCCACGTAAGCATCGATGAGCCGCCCCCGTTCCGAGGCGTGCTTTATGAGCGTGGGGGAACCTGAAATCTCTTCCAGTGCTTCAAAAAAGCGATCCGTTTCGCGCAACCCCATGGGCATACCCAGTCCGTGGAGCTTCACTCCAAAACGGTCCTCCAGGAGTCGCCCTGCCGTGGTTTCACGGGCGAGGGTTCTTCCGAATTCAATCGTGGCCCGGGAGCCTCCCATATTCTTGATGTGAGCAATGGGAGTCCCTCCCAAGGGAATCTTTTCATACTCTTCCGCAGCCGGGCCATCCAATGTTTCTGAAATATCGGGTAGAACAATCGGCGGAAGCCCGAAGTCCTCCATAATTTCCTTGAGATACCGGATGTCCGCCGGAGAGACAAAACCGGGCAAAACATTGACGGCGTCCGTCTTCTCCTCCAATCCGGCCAACTGGTCCACCACGGATTTTACCGCCGCGTGAAAACCTTCCATGTGCGTCCCCGAATAGCTGGGTGTCGAGACGTTCACCAGGGACGGGAGATCATCGTTTTGATGCGTCTCGGCCATTTCCTTGCGAAAGGCCCGCACGATCATGGGCACATCGTCACCTATGGTTTCAGTAAGGCAGGTTGTGGCGATACCGATGAGATCTGCTCCATATTTGGCCATTACATTCTGCAGCCCCTGCTTCAGGTTCGCTTCCCCGCCATAGACCGCATGTTTCTCCCCCAGAGACGAGGATGCAATGTCCATGGGTTCCCGGTAATGGCTGATGATGTAGCGCCTCATATAGGTTGCGCATCCCTGAGATCCATGCAGGAAGGGAACGGCTCCTTCGATTCCACGAAAGGCAAGACATGCCCCCATCGGCTTGCAAAGCTTGCAGGCGTTTGTGGTGGATACATAGGGCGAAGTGGATCGTTTCATCGCTTTGACCTCTCTTTCCGGAAGCGCCGGATGGCGGCATACAAGGGTTGCTTCGAATTTGAAGATGTTTTCCGTTTCAGTGGTATTTTCTTCCGGTCTTCCTGGGAACAAACCGCCACACGGGACTTACTGCGGAGATGTAAACCTCTTTGGCAAAATTGAGCATTCCAACGAAACCTTCCAGGGGTTCCTTGCGCTCATGGTTATGATCACAAAAGCCCACGCCCAGCTTGTATGCGATAGGCCTTTCCTTCACTCCCCCCACGAAGACATCGACTTCTTTTTCCTTGAGGAACGAAGAGAGCTCCAGGGGGTTTGAATCGTCTACGATGATCGTTCCATCATCGGTGATCTCATGCAGTTCCTGGTAATCTTCTTCCGTGCCGGTCTGAGAACCCACCAGCACCACTTTCATGCCCAGGATGCGAAACGCCTTGACCAGAGAAAAGGCCTTGAAGGCGCCCCCCACATAGATGGCGGCCTTTTTCCCCTCGAGGGCCTCTCGGTACTTCTGTAACTGGGGGTAGAGCACGGAGAGCTCTTCCTTGACGAGTTCCCGGGTCCTCCCCATGATTTCCGGGTCCTTTCCGCTGAAAAACCGGGCCACGGTATAGAGAGATTCGGCCATGTCTTCCACTCCGAAATAGGAAACCCTTTGAAAAGGAATGCCGTAAGCATCCTTCATCATTTTCGCCAGGTCCATGGTCGCACCCGAACACTGGACCACGTTCAGAGCGGCCCCGTGAGCCCGGCGGATCTCCTCCACCCGTCCGTCCCCCGTGATGTTGGCAACCGTTTCAATGCCCATGCGCTTGAAATAATCGCGGATGATCCAGATTTCACCCGCCAGGTTGAAATCCCCCAGGATGTTCACGCTGAGAGGCGATATTCCCGTCGTATCGCCCGTTCCAATGAGTCGAAACATGGCGCTGCACGCGGCATGGTAGCCTTCACGCTTGTTGCCCTTGAACCCTTCCGACTGCACGGGAATGACGGGAATTCCTTTTTCCTGGCTCACCCGCTTGCATACGGACTCCAGATCGTCCCCGATGATTCCCACGATGCAGGTCGAGTACACAAAGGCCGCCTTGGGACTGTGACGGTCGATCAATTCCACGAGAGCCCTGTAGAGCTTGGCTTCACCACCGAAAATGACGTCCTTTTCCTGTAAGTCCGTGGAAAAACTCAGACGGTGAAGAGTCGGTCCCGAGGAGAGCGCTCCCCGAATGTCCCATGTGTAGGCAGCACAGCCGATGGGTCCGTGCACCAGATGCAGAGCGTCCGCTATGGGATAGAGCACCACCCGGGAACCGCAGAACACACAAGCCCTCTGGCTGACAGCTCCTGCCAGGCTTTCTTTGTTGCAGGAAATCTCGAAGGGTTCTTTTCCCTTTCTGTGTATTTGGTCTTTTCGTTCCTTGAAGATGACAACATTTTCAGTACTCATGACTTTCCTCTTTTCCCGCGGCTTTTTGACTTCTGCCCGTCGCTCGGTACATCGGTGAGTGCATTCGGGTCCCAAGGCTCTCTCCAACTTCAGGTGTCACGGGTTGTTCTTCGCCATGGAATCCGAACACTCCCGATTCGCTGCACTGTATCCTTTCATGGTCGAGGCTATGCGAGAAGATATTCGGTTGCCGGTTCGTCCTCCTCGAGAGCATCGAGAATGGCATCCACAGCATCTTCATCGACTACGCCCCTGTACCAGTATCCCTGGGGATAGACGATGACAACGGGTCCTTCCTCGCACAGCTTCAAACATCCGGTGGTGGTGACCATCGCATTCATACCGCGATCTGCAAGTTCTTCTTCAAAGTATGGAATCAGATTCATAGAATTCTTTTTGATACATTTTCCCTTGGCTTCGGTGCCCCTGAAGCTGGCACATACAAATATGTGGTAATCCGGTTTTTGCATGTCATGTTTCCTCTTGAGGGGTTTCCTCTCCGCTTCGGCAGAGAATTCAATTGTTCCTTTTCGCAAAAGGCACTCTTATCGAACCTCTGCCCCTCACAGAACCCATTGTTTCCAAAAGATTCATCTACATCACCAGTTCAAAGCCCTCTTCCGATGAATCCCTGTCCTGACGATCCAGAAGGGCATCCAGAATCTTTTCGAGAAGGCGCAATCCGCCCCTGTAGCCGACCGTAGGGAAATAGCTGTGCCCGATGCGGTCGAGGATGGGGAAACCGAATCGAACGAAGGGTATGTCCTCGTCGCGTGAAATGTACTTCAGATAGGTGTTTCCTATCATGAGATCTACCGGTTCATTCTTGATCCACTGATGCAGTAGGAACATGTCGCCTTCGGCTCTCACCTTCACTTCGTGAGGCACATCCTTCGTGATCTCATTGATCCTGGATTCGAACTTCTTGCCCGGAGTCCCCGTCACCACATAAATGGGCATCATGTCGATGGAGACCAGGAACTCTGTAAGAGAGATCAGCTGATCGGGGTCTCCCACCAGGGCCACCTTTTTCCCGTAGAAGTACTGGTGCATGTCGGCAATGACATCCAGAAGCTGTCCCCTTTCCAGGTTGATGGAATCCGGCACGTGTACTCCTGCAAGTTTTCTGAGAACATCCACGAACCGGTCCGTTGCACTGAGCCCTATGGGGAGGTCCAGGATTTCGCAGGGCACCTTGCACTTGGTGTCGAGGGCCCGGGCTGCAGGCCCCGAAGCCAGGTGCCCGAGAGCGATGGTAGCCTTGCTGTCTCCGGTCTTGACCAGCGATTCGACGGTAACTCCGCCCCTCGGGAACATTTCGAACTTTCCCGTCTGGGGACGGTTGAGAACATTGGATGTATCGGGGAAAAGGATGGTCCGCACCCCCAGTTCACCGGCGATTCGTTTGATTTCTTCCATATCCGCAGGTTCGACGTATCCCGGAACGATATTGATGCAGTCTTCTTTTTTCCCCGTAGATACCGCGAAGTAGTCCACCATGGCTTTCGTCATGTTGGAAAAACCGGTCACATGAGACCCCACATAGCTCGGTGTGTTGGCATGAATGACATACTTGCCTTTGGGAATCTTGCCGTCCGCTTCGGCCTTGCGGGTGATCTGAGGGATATCATCCCCGATGGTCTCGGAAAGGCACGTGGTGTGGACCGCAATCACTTCCGGTTCGTAAATGGTGAAAATGTTGTCAATGGCCTGCACCAGGTTGGCCTGCCCGCCGAAGACCGACGATCCTTCCGTGAATGAACTGGTAGCCGCCATGACAGGCTCTTTGTAATGCCGGGTGAGGGTGCTGCGGTGGTAGGCGCAGCACCCCTGCGAACCGTGGCTGTGAGGAAGACAGCCGTGAATCCCCAGGGCCGCATACATGGCGCCGATGGGCTGACAGGTCTTGGCCGGATTGATGGTCAAGGCGCTGCGTTCTCTGATTTCTTTGGGTGTGTGTCTGAGCAACATAAGCCTGATCCTTCCTCTTATTCTAATCGCACGCATATTTCGCGGAGAGTTCCGGACTCTTCTGCCACGGGGCCTTGAGGTAGCTCCAAACCTTGCTGTTCACCATGCGATCGATTTCTCTGTAAAAGTTGATGGCACCCTTGAATCCCGCATAGGGCCCGCCGTAATCGTAGCTGTGAAGCTGCTTCAGCGGGATTCCATGTTTTTGTACGGCATATTTTTCCTTGATGCCCGCGCAAAAGATGGCAGGCTTGAACACTTCAATGAGCTTTTCCGTTTCGTACTGGCTGATGTCATCGATGACCAGGGTCTCACTGTCCATCTCCCGCATCATTCCATCATAATCCTTGAATTTAAACCCTTCCGCCTTGAGCCGCTCCAACTCTTCAGAGCTCTTTCGCGGGCGGTATCTATCGGGATCTTGTGTGATTTCAAGCTCCTCAATATTTCGGCTATCCGCATCGACCTTGATGGTTGGTATAACTTCTCGGCCTTCATAGTCATCCCTGTGTGCAAATTCATATCCGGCGGAAATGGTCTTCATCCCGATCTCTTTAAAGAGTTCCTGGTAATGATGGGCGCGGGACCCCCCTACAAAGAGCATGGCCGTCTTCCCTTCACACCGGGGTCGAACCTCCCCTCGAACCTTGAGGATTTCCGGCATCTCTTCGGCAATGACCTCTTCCACCCGGTCGATGAGTTCCTGGTCCTGGAAGTATTGGGCGATCTTCCTGAGGGATTTCGCCGTCGCTTCAGAACCGATGAAGTTGATTTTGATCCAGGGTATGCCAAATTTTTCCTCCATCATTTCAGCAACATAATTGATTGAACGGTGACACATGATGGTATTGAGGTCCGCCGTGTGCGCATTGGCAAACTGGTCGTAACTCGAGTTTCCGCTGAAGGTGGAAATGAGGGTGATGCCGCATTTTTTCAGGATGCGATCGATTTCAAAAGCATCCCCACCGATGTTGTATTCCCCGAGGAGATTGATCTTGTACTTTCCCTCTTTTACCGTATCGTCGAGCCCGACAACGTGAGTAAAAATCCCGTTGTTGGCGATGTGGTGGCCCGCCGACTGGCTCACCCCCTTGTAGCCCTCACAGCTGAAGGCAAAAATGTTGATGCCCAGTTTTTCCTTCATATCGCGAGCCACCGAATGGACGTCATCGCCGATGAGGCCTACCGGACACGTGGAAAAGATGCTGATCGCCTTGGGTTTGAAGAGGTCGTAAGCCTCCTGAATGGCCGCTCTCAGCTTTTTTTCACCCCCGAAGACGATATCCTTGTCCTGCATGTCTGTTGAAAAGCAGTAGGTCATGAAGTTTTCATCGTTTTCCGTGGGAGGTTTGGTCTGGTTTCTACGGGTGAGCCAGCTGTAGAAACCGCAGCCGATGGGACCGTGAGTGATGTTCACGATGTCACGGGTCGGCCCCATGATAACCCCTTTGCACCCCGCGTAGGTGCAGCCGCGCTGAGTGATGATGCCCGGAATGGTTCTCACGTTGGCCCCGATTTCCTGGACCTCATTGCACGTCGCGATTCTATTGACTACGATTTGTTTGGCGCGTTTGCGAGCCACCTTGGTCGGATATTTCTCCAGAATCTCCTTTTTGAGCTCTTCCGGATCAATGCGGTCACACACATCTTCAAAGTTTATTTTTTCATCGCATATCGAGGACATTGCGTCTTCTCCCCTATCAAAATTGCCGGCTCTACACTTCATCCAGAACGCTGTCGCCGCTCTCACCGGTCCTTACGCTGAAAGAGTTCATCGCCGGCATGACAAAGATCTTTCCATCTCCGGACTTACCGGTCTTATTGACCTTGACGATGGTTTTGACCACCTTGGAAACCAGCTTATCGGGCACGACAACGAGAATGAGCCTTTTGGGTATGAGGCGCTGGCTCTGCCCGAGCTGTGCAACAGCTTCCTCGTACCCCTTTTCCGCGCCTTCCAGCAGCTTGTAATCCACCAGGCCCTTGCCCCGACCCAGGACTTCCTTGGCCGTCATGGAAGAGATGCCGGCTTCGGAAAGTGCCCGTTTGGTCTGGTTCATCATGTTCATACGAACGATCGCCATGACTTCTTTCATATCTTCACCTCTTCGGGTTCGCCAGAAGGCGTCTCTTTGATTCCGGAGCTGATGGTGTAGACTTCCTCGACGGGAGTGATGAATATCTTCCCGTCACCAAAAGCGCCCTTTTCTCCCGTTCTGGCCGCTTTCATCACCGTCTTGATGACGAAGTCCTTGTCCGAATCCTTCACGACGGTCAGCAACAGCTCTTTTGGAATTTCGTCGTAGGTGATCTCTCCGATTTTGATACCTCGTTGCTTGCCGCGTCCCACAACTGAAACCTTGGTTACCGCTGGAAATCCTGCCTCCATAAGAGCGGCAAGAACATTATCTACCTTTTCAGGTCTTACGATGGATCTGATCATCAACATGGGAGTCTCCTATCTATTCTCTCGTTGGTCTCTTACTGTTCTCAGCCCGCCAGCCCGTATTCAATGAGAAGCTTTTCCAGCTCGTCTGTGTGCATGGGTTTGGGGATCACGTGCATCTGGTTGTCTTCGATCTTCTTGGCCAGTGTCCTGTATTCATCCGCCTGCGGGTGAGCGGGATCGAAAGCGATTACGGTTTTTCTGTTGATTTCGGCTCGCTGAACCATATTCTCCCGGGGAACGAAGTGAATCATCTGGGTTCCCAATTTCTTGGCGAACGCTTCGATCATCTCCTGTTCATTGTCCACTTTGCGGCTGTTGCAGATGAGCCCCCCCAGCCTGACGCCGCCCGCTTCCGCAAATTTCACGATACCCTTGCAGATATTGTTGGCCGCATACATGGCCATCATTTCACCGGATACAACGATGTAGATTTCCTGCGCCTTGCCTTCCCGGATGGGCATGGCAAACCCACCGCACACAACGTCCCCCAGTACATCGTAGAAAACGTAATCCAGCTTCTCACTGTCGGCGTAGGCACCGAGCTGTTCCAGGAGGTTGATGGAGGTGATGATCCCGCGGCCGGCGCATCCGACACCGGGTTCCGGACCGCCCGATTCCACACAGATGGTTCCGCTGAAACCTATCTTACGGATATCTTCCAGTTCGACATCTTCACCTTCGGCTCGAAGGGTATCGAGCACCGTGTTTTGGGAAAGCCCGCCCAGGAGCAGCCGGGTTGAATCCGCCTTGGGGTCACAGCCCACTACCATGACCTTTCGTCCCATTTCCGCCAGACCAGCTACTGTATTTTGAGTCGTGGTAGACTTTCCGATTCCGCCCTTGCCGTAGATTGCGATCTTTCTCATGCTGTTTCTCCTTTTCATTCAAGTTGAGTTGACTGCCTATAGAGCAGCGAGTGTGCCATCATTCCCAATCGAGCATGAATAAGGATATAAGTGTATGAATTTATGCACTTTAACAAAAAGTACCCTTTGGGCAAAATCTGGAAATTCACTATAAAATAGCTACAAAATTGTATACGTAGCTCTTACATAATTGTGAGATTTTATAGATGGGTAACGGTTCAAGGATAAACGTCCACACCTTGACCCGTTGGGAAAGGGACTTCAGCGGTCTGAAAAATTGAAGTGAAAAAAACTCTTTGAGAACTTCTTGACTATCTTCAGAGGACCTGCTACTCGGAAACCTCCCAAAGAGCACTTTCCTATCACTTCACTCACGGGGTAGACAAACCAGTGAAAATCATGCTTTACAGCCAGCACGTTCTGGGAATCGGACATTTTTTCAGAAGCATGGAGGTCGCAAAGGCTTTGCATGAACATGAGGTTCTCTTCGTCGAGGGGGGAGATCCCTTGCCCGGCTTTGTTCCTCCTCGCCACGTAAAAAGGTTCATCCTTCCGCCCATCATGATGGACGCAGACTTCAAGACTCTTGAAATTCATGAAGGAACCCTTGAAGAAATCAAAACCGGGCGCAAGCAGATGCTCATGGATGCCTTCACAGAATTTTCCCCCGACGTGCTCGTTACCGAACTTTTCCCTTTTGGACGCAAACAGTTCCGATTTGAATTGATTCCGCTGCTGGATAAAATCCACGAACAGAGACCGTCCACAAGGGTTGTATGCAGTTTGCGTGACATCCTGGTGGAAAAGAAAGATCAGGCGGCGTATGAAAAAGGGGTTCTCGATATCCTGAACCGCTACTTCGATCTGCTTTTGGTGCATTCCGATCCCGAACTCATCCCCCTGGAAGAGAGTTTCGAACGCATCGGTGAAATTAAAATTCCAATCTTCTACACTGGATTCATCGTGAGGGATGCTCCTGTCCAGGTGGAAGCACACAGGGGAAAAATCATTGTGGTGAGCAGTGGGGGAGGAAGAGTGGGAATCGAACTTCTCAGTTCGGCCATAAAAGCGGTTCAAATGCTGGCCGATGAAGACCTTCACCTCAGAGTTTTTGTAGGGCCTTTCATGGAAGCCTCGGATCGAAAGAATTTGACCGATCTGGCGGCGGGCGATGCCGACATTCAATTGCTCCCTTTTTCTTTGGACTTCCTGTCGGAATTGGCCCATGCGGACCTTTCCATCAGCATGGCAGGCTACAACACCTGCATGGATATTCTCAGCACCGGAGTCCGGGCTCTGGTCTACCCCTTTCCGCAAAACCGTGAACAAGCCCTGCGCGCACAAAAACTGGAGAAGCTGGGGCAACTCAAAGTCATACCATCCTTGGCCGTGCAACCGCTCGCTCAATGTATCCTTTCAGAATTGCGGGCGAAGTATTCAACACGCAGAGGACGCCTGAACCTTTCCGGCAAAACGAACACGGCTGTATTCATCGATAGATATTGTCGAAACCAGAGTTAAAGTGAGGAGCCTTTTTTGCACTTATCCTGGAATACTCCGGTTTTCCTTAATCCGCCAGAGCAGCTGCCGAGATATAATCACTCGCATGCCACTCACCGCTTCCTGCTATCCTGTTACTTGCACCATCCGCCAGACAATGGTAATAGATTACAGGTGTGCGGAGGTAAACAGGTTTTGTCTGCTTCATCATCGGATAATCTCAGAAATACCGATCGGGAACGTTTGGCTATTCCTCTTGGAGAAAACTCTCATTTTGCCTTCAATGGCAAGCTCTATATTTGAGCAAATCCCAAAGGGGTTCGGCTCTAAGAGGCTGTCTGAAAATTCTTCTGCTTGGGAGCCGAACCTGCTTCGATTCCCCCCTTTGAGGGGGGGGGTGTTTTTCTGGTTCGCGAAATCTTGACACCCCCTACCCCCCTCAAGGGGGAAATTTTCAGACATCCTCTAACGCCTTGAATAGAGACGGTGATTCAAGACTCAGGACATCCTGAGCACGGGAGTATGATCGAATGGACAGGCGGCAGCTTCGACCCGGAAGCATTCAATCTGGATGCAGTCAATGAGGGGCTGAAAAGATTCAAATAGTGGTTTGCCTCCTATATGTCTTCAGCGACATCTTTTACGTGCTGCCAAATAACTTCCGACCTCATTATCCGAATCGGTACAGAAGCCATTCCAGCGCCCTGAACGAAAGGAGAAAAGCATGATCCTGAAAGGAAAGCTTTTTGCCGAGTCCCCAATCTACAGAGGGAATGCGAGAAAAACTCTTTTTACACGAGATGGAGACGGGACCCAACGGCTGGTGTCTCTGGCCGGTGAGATAGAAGGAACCGCCGAAGCTCTCATGGATGCATTCATCGGCAGATCGCGCAGCGGGAAAAATACAGGGCTGCTCAATCAACTGTGGTTCAGGCTGTATGGCTCATCGATACCTGAAGGATTGATTACTAAAGTTCATTGTAGCCTTCAGGAGAAAAGCTACTCCAGAGATCACCTCTTCGACATACGCATGGGTATCAAGTTGAACGAGGATCGATGGGCGGCCGAAGCCAATGCGAACTACAAAATGGAAACTCTGTATAAAAACGCGGCTTTCGATTTCGCCATGACGGTGAACGATTCGGTTCTGAAACGGGATGAGAATAGGAGCAGGCTGTTCTTTGTGCTCCAGGAACTCAAGGAAGGGCGTTTCTGGTTCGGAGCAGGAAAGAGCAAAGGGCTGGGGCGTTGCCGGCTTGAAATGGAGCTGCCCTTCTCGCCTGGTGAATCCCCGCCCTCTGTTTCTCCCCAGGCAAACCACCTGACGATATCCCTTTCCTTTAAGTTGGAAACTCCAGTCCTGGTTGGATGGCCCTGGGGGAAGATCGATCCCTCTAAACCCGCTTTTGCCGCCATTGACGGACGACAGCTCATAGAAGCGATGCGAGATATTCCCCAGCCGATCCGCAAGAGGCTGGAGACAACCATAGGCGGGCCTGTTCTCAGCCCGGAGAACTGGAAAAAGAAGTTCAGCGAGTTTTTTCCAAGAATCCTGGCTGTTTGGCTGATGGAGCAATCGAGCAGGGAAGAAGAAACCTGGTTTTTGCCCTCCGCAGCCGTGGAAAAATTGGGAAAAGGAAAATACGCCTTGTCCCAAAAGCTGATGGAGCGGATACTGCCTTTGGCGGACCGCCATTTCCAGAGCAAGGAAGCAGTGGAGGCGGCCGTCAAGCAAGAGCTAGGAGCCAAGGCCAACATGGCCAAACGCGTACTCGATGTCCTTGCTCATGAGCGCAAAAAAGGCAAACGGTTCGATTCTGAAGCATGGTCCCAAATAGCTGAGGGACTGGGTTTTGACAGAGCATCAGGGGATCGTCTTGCAGGCGCTATTCAGGATGAAACGGCTCTTGCATCCATTTTGTCCCAGGAGTGTGCCAAAATCCTTCCAGGGTTCTTCCAGCAGGTGGATCAACAGATACGGTTGATTCAAAGCGATAGCTGGATCGATGAAGAGATTGCCGTCCGGGAAGAGCACCTTCACATCAAGAACATGCTCAGAGAGGGAAAAATCGAGGAGTGGCAATGGCTAAGCCCGGACTATACCCCTCAAGGTATCCGCTCTTCGACGTGGAAGGAATTCCTCGAATCCCACCAGCGCGTGCAATTTCGCCATATGCTCAATTCCAAAAATTTGAACAAGAGCATTATCAACGATAAGAACCTGATTGCACTCCTCGAAGGCTACCGCGATCATACCCGCCAGGAACTCTCTCAGCCCTACAACACCGACTTCAGGTCCGGAGGAGTATCCAACCGTGAAATCTCCAGGAAATACGGTAAACCCTATGACACGGTTTTTATGAGGATGCTCTCCTGGGCTCCGTCCGCCCAGGAACAGAGTATGTGGGAGATCTACATTCCTGGGAGTACCGTCAAAGGCGCCTTCAGGAAACGTGCATCCCAACTGCTGAAGACCCTGCGGGGGGACTCGGCTGGAACGACATCCATTTTAAATCGGCTGTTTGGAGAGCAGGGGCAAAGAGGGTTGGTCTATTTTTCCGATGCGTATCTCACAGATGCACTCGTTCCTGGCCGTTCGTGGTGCTCCATGGATGGCGTGAAAATGGATCCCGCAACGGGCGGTCCTACCGAAGAAGCCAAAGCGGATTATCTTTTCGCCTTCGGAAAAGACCTCTCGTTCAATCTTCGGTTGGATATTCAGAATCTGAGCGAGCAGGACATGGAGGCATTTTCCATCTTGACTCATTTGCTCGAGGACTTCCGGAAGGGCGATATCCCATTGGGCGGAGAAAAAACATGCGGCTTTGGCTGGGTCAAAGGCACAATCAGGAATATTCACTGGATTACAGGAGCACCGCCCCAGGAAGACTCCGTAGGAAAAAAGTTATTCGGGAAGCAAACTCACGCTCGCGACGGAATATGGTACAGCCTCAATCTCAAGGATGAAGCCGCAAAAGAGGCATTGCACATTGCCCCTCTCGCTCCGAAAGGGAAGAAGGACGTTCAGCCTCCCCCGAGATCGAAACAGGGCTTCATTTCTCATAGCGCATTCGGTGGTTATTGCGGTGTTCTTTCCATACAAGGGGAGGTCCTGACTCCTCTCAGCATCAAGGAAAGCGGAGAGCCGTCCTTTGTGCACGTTCCGGATGATCCCCTCGAGGGCGTCATCAATGGCTGGGAGCCTTTTTCCATGTCCCCCCCGGAAGCATCCCTCAGGGCCCCCTCCAGGCTCTACGCCCTGCCGAGCAAGAGCATCAGGGGAATGATTCGACACATCTACACCATTGCAAGCGATTCGAGCAAGGCCAGCCACGACATCAGTCGGCTCAATCCTACGGATAGCCTGTTTGGCTGGGTAGGAAGCGGCCCGAACCAGGCCATCATGGCAAGGCTCTCCTTCGATTTCGCTCTGTTCAAGAAAGCGGAAACCGCCTGGTTCAAGGTGCCGTACCCTTACGGAATGTGGCATTATGTCGATGGCCAATGGAAAAAGATTCCCAAGCAGCAGGCATCGGTTCTGCATATCGCCGGAAGCTGGAGGATCTTTCCTCACGCGCCCCTCGCACCCTGTGTGATAAAACTGGATGATTTCAAGCCGGATACTCCAAGAGCCGACTACATCAAGGCCATTCTACCCGGTGGGCTGTGCCGCTTTACCCTCCGTTTCTGGAATCTGGAAAAAGAGGAGCTTCAAAGGCTGCTCTGGTGCATAGCATTGGAACAGGGCCTTGCCCACAAAATGGGAAAGGGCCGCTATCTCGGGTTTGGCAGTCTGCGCTTGAAGCTCCTGCCAGAGAGCTTTCTTACGGATTGGGCAGATCGGTATTCAGGAAAGGGAAAGAGGGATCAAGCCGGGCAGTTACCCATAAGCCTCGAAGAATGGATCAATCCTAAAGTGATTCACCATCACTCCGAACTGCGGAAGGCGTTAGATGCTCAACGGATTTGACTGGTTGCGCCGCAGCAGGACTGGTGCTGAACTTTTGGCCACCTTGAGATACCTTTCCGAAAATCCTGATTTTCCATTGACCCGCACGGAAATAGGGGCTCCTCACTCCGCAACGGAGGGACCCTGCCAGCGGTGCTGGATCTATCCCCGCATAGATGCCGGGGAGCCTTATTGTAAGGATTGCAGCGAAATCCTTCAGCGAGTCCATGGCCTGTCCACAGCATCCCGTCATGCGGCAATTCTCTGGGGATTCTTCAATCAATTGCCCACAGAAATACTTCAATGGGAAGGTAAAAACCGAAACAAGCATCTGCTCGGCTCCTATATCCATGACGCCAACCATTTTCTTATTGTGATGGATCGCCGGGAATTGAGACCCTGGCTTCAGGATCTCACCATTTACTACGGATTCGATCTTCGTGGAATTTTACAGATATTTCCGACCACCGGAGCGGGAACGAGGACCTGTATGGGAGATATTCTGTGCAGGGCCGTCCACCGGGATCTTTACCTGCCCATGGGGCAGATGCACATTCGTTTTTACTCGGCTCCCTATCAACTGCTCAACCCTCGCCTGCGCGATCTGAAGGGAATGCTGACCTTTGATCTCTCGGATTTCTTGAAGCTGCTGGAAATGGCGGAAATATTCCGTGCCTTGCTCCGTCCGGAAGAACAACAGGAATTCCGTGACTTGCTGAGCATTCGAGATAAGCAAGAATCCCAGTTTTACTGGGGAAGATTTTTGGGAAGGTTGGAACAGCGAGCCAGGGACATGTTGACGGCATGGAAAATGAGACAATGGCCAAAGAACCGGATCAAAGTATTCTATGAGCTTCTCGACTACGTACAACTCATTCAAGCAGATTAAACTGATTCGTTATCTCGTAACATGGCGGGTCAACAGCTCTCTGGTAACGCTGCCGGAGTGCTTTGCCGTCGAGTTGTCTCATGTTATTGGTACGATCATCTCCAACCGCCTTCCCAGCCGGGAAGCTGCTCGATGGCAAAAGGCCTTATCCTCGTTGAATAAATATTTCGATGCACATCCCGTGAAAGGCGAAAAACCGCTCCAATCAACGGTTTTCCCTGATGTATCATGGCCCATTGATGCCGTGCTCTTTGAGTATCCCGGAAAAACGACTTATGGATTTGGAGAGCTGATTTTCTGGGAATTGAAACTTTTGGGGGATGCCGCGGATCACGGCTTTTTTTTGGAAACGATCCTTCCGGCAATGGAAGAAGCTGGCTACACTTCGGATGAAAGGTGGAACCGACCAAACAGGATCTGGGGAAGATTCGACATTCATGCAGTCTACGCAGCTCGAGGATCATGCTGGGATCCCATAGTGAGTGACGGGCGACTGGACCTCCGACCCCAGCCAAGCGCGTCTCAATGGGCTGAAGGGTTGACGTTTGGCTCTCACGTTGAGAGTGCTTTCAGACAACTGATATGGCTCACACCCTTTGAACTCGAAGGCATTGCCAAGGAGAAGGAACCAGGCCATGCCGATGATCAGGGAGATATTCCAGAGGG
This sequence comes from Desulforhabdus amnigena, assembly GCF_027925305.1. Taxonomy (NCBI): domain Bacteria; kingdom Pseudomonadati; phylum Thermodesulfobacteriota; class Syntrophobacteria; order Syntrophobacterales; family Syntrophobacteraceae; genus Desulforhabdus; species Desulforhabdus amnigena. Next base: position 1,283,515 of record NZ_BSDR01000001.1, read on the forward strand.
CCGGAGCCCCGTCATGAAAGCTATTTTGGAAGCACTGGCATCACGTTTGAGTTCGTTGCTCCAGGGGAGACGCAAAACAGCCGGTTATCCACAAGATATTCTCGATGATGAATGGAGGCTCATTCTACAAGAAGCCTTTGAACAGGTAATTCAAACGCCTTTGCTTTTCAAGGACCTAAAAAACGTCTCGAAGGGATGTCCAGGGCAGTGGACAGGAAAACATGTCTTTGGCCCTCTTCCAAAAGAGATCATCCCATGCCTTGAATTGGCATCCATACTTCATATCGGCAAATACACCCATTTCGGATGTGGGACATTCACATTGGCGTAAACGGGCTTACATTCGGCATGGGGGAGGATGGACATGAAAAATACAGCAAACAAGCACGTCAGCCCCTTTGCTCATTCATCCCGAGGTTGAGTGAGCGGTTCTCTTTTTTGCAGATCGATTCAATTTCATCCGCCGTCATTGGGAAGTTGTAAAGGAAGCCCTGCCCCAGCCTGCATCCCATTTCATTCAAAACCTGAGATTGTTCCTGAGTCTCCACTCCCTCAGCCAGGAGTTTCACCCCCAGATTGCTTGCCAGATTGACGAAAGCTTTGATGAGTGTTTTTGAACGTTCCGAATCACTTTTTCGATTTTCCAGATCTTGGATGAAGGATTGATCGATTTTCAAGCAATCCACCGGAAGCCTCTGCAGGTAAGACATGGACGAGTAACCATTCCCGAAATCATCGATGGCTATGGTCACTCCTAAGTTACGAAGCTCCGTCAGCTGCATCCCCACCCTCTTGTGGTCCTTCATGAAAATGCTCTCCGTCAGCTCCAGTTCGAGCCAGCGGGGTTCAAGTCCCGTCTCTTCGAGGATCAGAGACACCTGCTGAACAAAATCGGATTCCATGAACTGCACCACCGACACATTGACGGCAACCCTGAAGGGGTCAAAGCCCTGCCTCTGCCAATCCGCATTGGTCCTACACGCTTCCCGCAACACCCAGTTGCCGATGGGAACGATCAGTCCGGTTTCTTCAGCGATATGAATGAACCTCTCGGGAGGAAGGCGGCCGATTTCCGGATGATTCCAGCGAATGAGGGCTTCGACGCCGATCATTTTCCTTTCCGGCAGTTCGTACTGCGGCTGATAATGAAGTTCAAATTCGTTGCGTTCTATGGCCTTTCGCAATTCGTTTTCGATCTCCAGTCGCTCGATAACCACGGCATTCATATCTTCAGTAAAATACCGGTAGCGGTTTCCTCCGTGATTCTTGGCATGGTACATGGCGATATCGGCACTTCTTTGGAGAGTCGTCGCATCCTGTCCGTCATCGGGCGAAATGCTGATGCCGATGCTTGCCCCAATGTGAAGTTTGCGGCCCTGCAGAATGAACGGTTTCTCCATGGTGTCCAGAATTCTTTGTGCCGTTCTCGCAGCATCCCCCCTCTCACGGATATCGGCCAGAACCACCATGAACTCATCTCCCCCCATGCGCGCCAGGGTATCGCTTTTTCTCGTGCAATTCTCCAGTCGCTCAGCCACCTCTTTCAGCAGTTGGTCCCCTATATGATGCCCCAGGGAATCGTTGATATGTTTGAAACGGTCCAGATCGATGTAGAGCAGACCGATTTTGCCGCCGTAGCGCATGGTCCGGTTGAGAGCATGTTCCAGACGGTCGGCAATCAAGACCCGGTTGGGGAGCCCTGTGAGAGCATCGTGATGCGCCTGATGCGCCAGCCGCTCGGCCAACTGCCTTTGTTCCAGGGCGATGGCCGCCAGTTTGCTCGCCATCTCCAGGAGTCTGAAATCCGAATCCGCCGGACGATGCGGTCTATGGTAATAGAGGGCGACCGTGCCAAAGGTCTGACCCTTTCCTGAAAGGATCGGCACGGAGAGACAGGATCTGAGTCCATGCGCTACGGCCAAGTGTTGATATTTTTCCCATAGAGGACTTTTTTCAATATCCGCAGCCACTGCGGGCTGGCCGAAATAGGCCGCTGACCCGCAGCATCCCGTCCTGGGGCCAATTTCCAGTCCGTCCATGTTCTTGACAAAATCCTCGCAAAATCCCCGGGCAGATCCTATAAAGAGCTGTTTTCCGCGCAAAAGGGAAACTGAACAGAGGGCGTCGTTTCTCTGGCTCTCCACCATTTCAACAAGTTGCGCAAGGATATCCTTGAGGGAGTGGCTGCCGATGACCATCTCGAGCACTCTGTTTCGTGCGGCTTCCAGAAGCTCCGCCTGTTTGCGCTCGGTGATATCCTGTATGGTTCCCGTAACTTCCACAGCGGTTCCGCCTTCATTGGAAACTACGGCCACATTCTGAAAAACGATGCGTTCCCTTCCATCGGGTAGAAGGATGCGATGATCGAAATTGGCGGACTTCCCATGGTACAAGGCGGAATTGAAAAATTTGCAGACGGCGTCCCTGTCATCGGGGTGCACCCGGCTCAGGAAATCCTCATAGCGAAGAACAAGCTCGCCCTCCGGCAGGCAGCAGATCCTGCCCGTTTCATTCGAACAGTGGAACTCGTTCCTCCTTGCATCGAGCTTCCAGCTCCCCAGGCGGGCGATGCGCTGGGCCTCGGCCAGGCTCGCCTCACTTCTGCGGAGCTGTTCAACGGCCTGGCTCGCCCGCAGCATGTAGCGCACCCGTTCACTCAATATGATCCAGTTGATGGGTTTCGTGACAAAGTCCGTGGCGCCGGCTTCGTAGGCACGATTGATGGATTCAATATCATCCATCCCGGTCACCATGAGGATGGGGACATGTTCCCCGGCAGGCATCTTTCGAATGGCCGCACATGCTTCGAATCCATCCATTACAGGCATCATGACATCCAGCAGCACGATCATCGGCTTCGAAGATTTGAACCGGGCAAGGGCCTCCTGCCCATTGGCGGCTTCCTCCACAGAAAAGCCGCCCTGCTGAAGAGCCTCCCGCAGCAAAAAACGCATGGTCAGCTCATCATCTACCACCAGAACCGAGGCTTTTTCCATGTCCGGGGAGAGATCATTCATGGGCATCCCTCGTCATTTCATTTTCCAGGGCCAACTTTGCCTTCTTGAATTCTTTCTTGATAATGTCCACCAGAGGGACCGCCCCTTCCACCTCGCCATTGCGTGCCATGGCCTCGAGTTCCTTGCACTTTTCGGCAAGAGCGGTCGCTCCCAGATTGGCGCTTGAAGATTTCAGGCTGTGAGCGATGTTTCGAATTTCCGCCGCACTTTCTCGGGAAGCGGCTTCTTCCAGAAGATCGAGCTGGGCCGGAGTACTGGAAAGGTACACGTCGATGATTTTTTTCAAAATGCCGGGCGTACCCCCCTGTTCGAGGGCGCGGATGTTGTCAAGCATTCTCTGGTTCAAAAGTCCAGAGAGGGATTCCGCATCTACGGGAGGAGCATCCGAGGATGAAACGTCCCCCAACGGAGCTGCTTTCTCAGGAGAAGAATCCTCACTTACCGGCCTCGGCAGCCACTTCTCCATTACCCCTCGCAACTGTTGCATCGTGAAGGGTTTGCTCAAATAGTCATCCATCCCTGCGGAAAGGCAATGGTCTTTTTCCCCGTCCATGGCGTGAGCCGTCAAAGCGACAATGGGGAGGGGGCGAAACTTTCCGTTTCCCGACTGTTTCAGGGCTTCATTTTCCCTGATCCTGCGAGTCGCCTCATACCCATCCATTTCGGGCATCTGGCAATCCATAAAGAGAAGATCATAAGAGTGTGCTTCCAACGCCCGAAGGGCCTCCAACCCATTTTCGACAACATGCACCCGACATCCCAGGCGCTCGATCATTCCCCTGCTGACTTCCTGGTTGACCAGGTTGTCCTCGGCAAGAAGAACGAGCCCCTCAAGTGCACATTCACTCGCCGGTTGGCAGCTGCTCCCTTCTCCATCCGCTGAAGGCTCCGCCCCGTCACTATTCATTACAGCAGCAAGACAGGTATAGAGCTGAGACTGGCGGACGGGCTTGGTCAGATAGGCTTCGATACCCGTTTGAAGGAATTTCTCCGAATCACCCTCGGAGCCGCCGGAGGCGAGCATGATGAGCCTCAGTCCCGACAGGGAGGGATCGGCCTTGATGGATTGCGCCAGCTCCAGGCCATTCATGCCGGGCATCATCATATCGAGCAGCACCACGTCACAGAGAGCGCCCCGCTCGGCGGCGTTACGCAGGAATTTGAGTGCCTCGGGTCCGCTCTTCACCTCATCATTCCTGATTCCTGCCTGGTCCAGTTGATGTTTCAGAATGCTGCGGTTGGTAGCGTTGTCATCGACAATCAACACATGCAACTCCGAAAACTCCGGAGCGCACTGGAACACGGACGCATCCTCGAGGGAGGAACTCTCAAGGCAGGCCGTAAACCAGAAGGTAGATCCCCGACCGGGTTCGCTGCTGACTCCCGCGCCCCCTCCCATCATCGTACTGAGCTGCTTTACAATGGCGAGCCCGAGGCCCGATCCTCCGTACCTTCTTGTGGTAGACCCATCAGCCTGGGAAAAGGTTTCAAAGATGTGCTCCTGAGCTTCCCTCGGTATGCCGATTCCTGTATCGCTCACCTCAAAGCGGAGGAAAACCTTCCCGTCGGTTTCCTCCTCTTTTTCCACCCGAATGACGACTTCCCCCCTATCCGTAAATTTAATGGCGTTGCCCAGCAGGTTGGTGAGGATCTGTCTCAACCGGTGAGGGTCACCCCTCAGATAAATTGGGATATCGGAAGATATGTAACATGCCAGTTCGATCTGCTTTTTATGTGCCGATTCCGCCAGGAGGTCCGTGATATCGTACACGGTTTCGTGCAGGTTGAAATCCGTTTGATCCAATTCCAGTTTGCCCACCTCTATTTTCGAAAGATCCAGGATGTCATTGAGGAGGGCAAGGAGGGTTTCTCCAGAAAAACGGACGGTATTGACAAAACGGCGCTGCTCCTTGCTGAGGCTAGTCGAGAGCAGCAGATCTGCCATGCCGAGCACGCCGTTCATGGGGGTGCGGATTTCATGGCTCATGCGCGCCAGGAAGTCCGATTTGGCACGGTTGGCGGCCTCGGCTTCCTCCTTGGCTTTCAAGAGTTCCTCTTCCGCCCGCTTTCGCTCGGTGATGTCCCTACCCACCGACTGGAATTCTTTGAAATGGCCTTCTTCATCGAGAATCATCCGGATGGTCCACTGGTGCCATCTTGTTCCACCCTCCAAGCTCAAAGCACGATATTCACAAGTCCCGGAAGGATTCGCAGGGCCAAAGGAATTCAAATGACTTTCCACGATCTCCCGATCCTGTTCGTCAACAAAAGAGGTAAAATTTTTCCCCACCAGTTGTTCCGGGCTCCTGCCGAAACAGCGGCAATAGGCTTCGTTGACAAAAGTGAGCGTCCCATCCTGGAGAAACCGGCAGATCATTTCCGTCTGGTCTTCCACGATGGCCCGGTAGCGCGCCTCGCTGGTGCGAAGTTGGCTCTGGGATTTTTCCAGGGATTCCAGCATATCGTTGATCTTACCGCCAAGGCGGGAGAGCTCGTCTTTCCCCGAAAAGACCACCCGGTCCGAGAGTTCCCCCTTGGCTGCAATGGCATCCACATCGGTGCTGAGACGCCTCAAAGGCAGAAGAACCGTTTTTTCCAAGGCAAAGAAGACGACGGCACAAAAAACCAGCCCCGCTGCCAGAAGAAACAGGATGAAATAGTTCACGCTTGTACGGCCCTGCCTATAGATATCCCGGGGCATGCCCACCCGCACCGTCAGTGCGGGCTTCTGGTAGATATCTTTCAACAGCATGTATCCCGCGATGTCATCCACCCCCGAAGTCACCACGAGGATGCCGTTATCTTCCCTCAAAAGCCTCTGCCATATGGAAGATGCATCATCGACCATCCGGCTATCATCGATCTGCAATTCCAGGTGGGTTCGCTGCGCAATCCGTTTCAACTCGGCACCATCCAGATACCGTCCCATCATAAGGGTTCCGCGGATGGGGCCTTTACCAGCACTGTCGAGAATGGGGCGGGAGCTGATGAGGAGCGGCCCTTCGGGAAGAAGGAGAAGACCGTTGTGACTGCTTTTGGCATCAGTATGCTGCAAAAGAAGACCTCCGGAAAAAAAGTGTTCCGTAAGGCTCCCAGGAAAGGGAACCTCCTTTTCTTCCTCCAGGTCGAAAGCCTTCCCGAAAACCATGCGGCCCGAAGGATGGACGAACGCGATGAGATTGACTTTGAGTTCCACGAAGGACTTGTCGGGCATATTGGTTTTGATGAATTCAGGGTCCTCACTTTCCATGAAATCATAGCTGTCGTCCCAGTTCGCCCAGTCGCCGGTCTTACTGTTCAGCGTGGCGACACTTTCAGAGATCTGCTCCTGAACCCGCTGCACATTCTGTTCGCTGTACCTTCTTTCCAGTATGGAAAATCCATGCAGGATAATGAACTGAGAAGCTGCGTAGAGAACCGCCACAAGAAGGCCGTTGGTAAACGCGACAGTGAGGAGCGTTTTTTTTCGAAGATTCATCTCTTGTTCCTGATCTCAAAGTTCATTGGAAGATATGCTCATTGTAAAAACATTCGTGGAGGGTTTACTCAACCGTTTTGAATATCGCGCTATTCCTTTCCAAACTTGAATCTTTTTTGCGTTGCTCCATGAAAAAACCGTTTGGGTTGAAAAAATGAGAAACAGCCATTAATATTTAATTTGTTCTTCCCTGATTCAAAATATCCGATTTTGCATATTTCATTTCGGTCCGAATCCTGATGCGCATAGGGGATGACCGGCGCGAACAAAACATCATGCGGAACAAACCCAAACCGGGCGGGAAAGACCGCATTTTATCTTTTCTCGCCCCTATGACTTTACTGCAAGTGGTCGTTTTACTCGCAAGGGTGGATACCAGTGCCAAAGTCCGTACAAAGACAAGTCGTCCTGCCCTGGACTCAGGTGATAAAGATCTCTTTCAATTCCATACGGGTACGTTTCTTTCGAACCCTCATCACTACCCTCACCCTCACCCTTGCCGTTGCCTTTGTCACCTATATACGGTCGGGCTACGAGATTCTCAACTCTATTTGGCCCCATGCTGACGGCTCTCTTCAGGAAAGCATTCTTGCCAGTGGCTATGAACTCACGGGTGGTCGCTTCGGCACCAGCCCCAAAGACACATGGCTCGCCATTCTCTCACTCATGGTCTGCGTCGTGGGAATCGTCAATGCGCAGCTCATGGCCGTTACCGAGCGGTTTCGAGAAATCGGCACATTCAAGTGCCTCGGTGCCCTGGACAGTTTCGTCGTCCGCATTTTTGTGTTCGAGGCGATTTACCAGGGCCTTCTTGGAGGTTTTTCCGGAAGCATACTGGGTATCATCGTAGCCACCGTGTCCATCTCGTTTAAGGCGGGATGGGCGGCCTTTCGCTGGTGGCCTTTTGGGGCAATGTTAAAAACTATCGGCTGGGGGGTGATTCTCGCAGATTTCCTCTCTTTACTTGGAGTCATCTATCCCGCTCTCGTGGCTGCAAGAATGCAACCCGCCGAGGCTTTGAGAACCGAGCAATAACTTCGGATATACTTCGCGGGGGTGAGATCCCGACTTTTTTAAGGTTTCAACCCGTTCACAGTATATCAACAGCATTACAGAATGTTTGGAGCCGCCTTTCTTCCTGCTGCACGACTTTTCTCTAATTCATGAAGCGTTATTAACTTGACATTATCAAATTTCATTTGAACCACGGAGACACAGAGGGCACAGGGAAAGACTTTCAAATGAAATCTTTGTGTTCTCCGTGTCTCCGTGGTTAATGTGACAATGCCGCATGAAGCGTCATTCCTAAAGGTTCCCAGAGGTCAAAGTATGGAAAGGGAAATTGTACATAATGTGGTTAGACTTTCCGATGTGACGAAGGTCTTCAGGATGGGAAACATCCAGGTCGAGGCATTGAAAGGAATCAATTTTGCCATCAAGGCCGGTGAATACCTTTCCATCATGGGTCCTTCCGGCTCCGGGAAATCCACTCTTTTCAACATGATCGGAGCTCTCGACAAACCGACCACCGGCCGTGTCTTTATCGACGAGGTGGATGTGGCTCAACTGGACGCTTACGAACTGGCGTGGCTTCGGTGCCGGAAGATCGGATATATTTTTCAGACGTTCAATCTCATTCAGGTGATGACAGCTATCGAGAACGTAACATTGCCCATGATTTTTGCAGGCATGAACCGGGACGAATACCTCGAAAAGGGAATGAATCTCCTGAAAATGGTGGGGCTCGCTGAACGCTACAATCACAAGCCGTCCGAACTTTCCGGGGGACAACAGCAACGGGTGGCCGTAGCCCGGGCTCTAGCCAATGACCCCGCAATTATCCTGGCAGATGAACCCACCGGAAACCTCGATCTCACAACCGGCGAAGAAATCATCACCCTCCTGAAACAGCTTTCGACCGAGCGAAACGTGACCATCATCTCCGCTACACATGATATCAAGATGTTGAATGTTTCCGATAGGGTCGTATGGATTCGTGACGGGCAGATCGACCGGGTCGAAGAACGTGAGAAATTGAAGATCTCCGTGGGGGAGGTGGCTTGACAATCATGCACAGGAAATGGAAAAAATTTCACAGCTCGCCCCTTGTGCTGGTTTACGCGCTTCTTTTTCTGACGATGGGAGCAGCATCGGACGCCCGCGCCCGGCAGGTTATGGATGATCTCTCTTTTTTCGCAAGCATCACCGACCGTTCGACGGGAAGTCCCGGCAGTGAGGAGGCTGCAGATTATATTTTGAAGTCTTTCGAAGAAGCCGGACTTTCGAATGTGGGAGTCCAGAAGTTTCTGACTCCCATTGCCGAAGTCGTTTCTGCATCCCTGGAAGTCTCGGGCGAAAAAGTGCAGGTCTATCCTTGGGGACCCAACATGGCCTACCTTCCCAGGACTCAGGAAGAGGGCCTGCGGGGCCCTCTCGTGTACGTTGGAGAAGGAAACCTCAACGATCTCAACGGAAAAGAAATTAAGGGCAGCATCGTGCTTATGGATATGGCTTCCTACGGCAACTGGATCAACGCCTCCATGCTCGGCGCTCACGCCCTCATCTATCTCGGTGAAGAAAATGCGAACGCCGGAGAGTATCGTGAGAAAAACACTCCCACTCCCATTGCATTTCCCCGGTATTGGGTTTCTCATGAAACAGCAGAAAAGCTCAAAGCCCTTGCCATAGAAAAGAAAGTTGAAGCCGTCGTCAAGTCCGAAGCCCGGTGGGAAAACAAGATGGTTCGCAATTGCTATGGCTTTGTTCCGGGAAAAGACCCCAAGCTCAGCAAAGAATTGATCGTTTTGGACGCTTTTTACGATGCATCCTCGCCGATCCTCGGCCTTGCGCCTGGAGCCGATGAAGCCACCTCCATCGCCGTCCTGCTGACTCTGGCGCAGCATCTGGCCCAAAATCCGCCCGATCGGACAGTTCTTTTCCTCGCCACTACCGGAAACGGGCAAAGTCTCGCCGGTATGAGGCAGTTCATCTGGTCCGTTACCACCCGAAAGAAACTTCTGAGAAAGGACAGCAAACAACTGCAGACAAAAAAGAAAGAAGTGGATCAGCAGTTGGACATTTTGCGAAGATCAGACCCTTTCTCCGTGCAGGAACTTCAGGAACAAGAACTTCTCTGGAATCTTACCCTTGAAAAGGCCAGGGACAAGGCGGATGCTCTCACCAGGGAGGTTCAATACCGCAAGATGCTTTCTCAGGAGGATGTTCAGGAAGACATAGAAGCGGCGAGAGCATACCGCCGTCTCTCCTGGCTTTCTGAAATGAGTGAAATGACGTCGGACCAGCGCATCCTTGCCCTACAACTCGTAAAGGAAGCGGTCCCGGACCTCAAAAAATATCGGAAGGAATTGAAAAACAGACGTGATGTCCTCAAATCCACCATCGCTCTCAGGAACATCATAGACGAATATAAGCCCGTTTTCTTTTTAAGCCTCTACCTCTCCTCCCACTCTTCCACCATCGGTCTGGTAGAACTGGGGGACACTTACCCTGTTCGAGAAACCGTTCGGAGAATGATGAGGGCAGGCAGGCTCGTCAACCTGTTGAACCTGCTGGGTTCCAGAGTTGCTGAAAACACAGGGCTTCCCAACATCATTAGAGATACGACTCGAGGGGGTTCGCCGGAGGGCGGCTTCGGCAAATCTTCTTCCATAAATCATCCCTGTTGCGATGTGGGAGCGTTGGCCGGTTTGCCCGCTGTTTCCCTCATGACCCTCGACGACTATCGCACATGCTGGACCACCCCTCAGGACACGCTGGACCGGGTCAACAAAAAAAATGTTGAAATCCTGTCACGTTTTCTGGCTCCCTTGTTCCAGGAACTTCTCTCTTATCCGGGTCTCCATACCATGTCGGAAGAGGGAGTCCGCGGCTTAGCCAGCCTGGAAGGGCAGGCCAAGTTTATTCGGCAGGGAGAGCTCTTTCCCGACCAGCCCGCACCGGACACCATCATCTCTGTTTTGCAGGGGGATTCCATTTTCAGGGCCATGGTGTTTCAGGATGGCACTTTCTTTATCCCGGGACTGGCCAACAAACGGGTGTCGCTGGAAAAACTCATTCTCGAACCCTACGGTCTGGATCCCAAGACGGGTCGGGTCGCCTGGACTGCGGACAAGGCACAGACCGGAAAGATCAATTACCGGATCAAAGTGAAGAGCGACCTGGCGAGCACATCTCTGGTCATGTTCCACTGTCTGCAGACGGACGTGGTAGGGGTATTCAATCCCAGAAACCTGGGTTATCTCACCAAAGTTCAGCTCCTGGACGCAGCCACTGAGGCCACTCCCCTTCGCTACTGGTATTCCAGAATAGACGGGCGGGACACCAAGGCCATCTCCCTTTTCCTCGAAAAAGGAACACGATTCAAACTCATTCTGTCCGAATCCCTGCTCAGCAAGGACTTTTTTCTCCTCAACAGCACGGAGGAAAACCCGACGGGAAAGGGTTTCCTCATAGGAAGTCCTCCCATCCTGTTTTTTCCGCCCTACCAGGTGGCAAGAGATCTGAAACTTCTTTTGGGAGAGCGGCTTGAAAACCTTTTCAAGCACGGAATCACCAATCGATATCTTCAGACGCTCTATTCCACATCAGTTCAGCAGTTGGAAGAATCCAAGGCGGATCTTCAGAATACTTCATACGGGCCCCTCTGGCAAAAAGTGCACTCCGCCTGGGCCAAACTCGATGTCGTCTATGGAGAAATCGAAAGCACCCAAAGGGATGTTCTGACGGGCGTCATGTTTTTCATCGCCCTCTTTGTACCCTTTGCCTATTGCATGGAGCGGTATCTTTTTTGCTTCCGCAGCATCTATCAACAAATCATAGCTTTTTTTCTGATTCTCGTAATGACGATCTTCATCATCAGGGCCTTGCATCCCGCTTTTTATCTTACCTACAGCCCCATGGTGGTCATCATCGCCTTTTTCATCGTGGGTCTTTCCATTTTGGTTTCATGGATCATTTTCATGAGGTTCGAACAGGAAATGGCAAACCAGCATTCTCTCATGGGAGGATCGCACCCTGCGACCCCTCAGGTGAGCAAATGGCAGGCATTTGGAGCGGGGTTTTCCATTGGAGTCTCCAACCTCAACCGAAGAAAACTTCGAACGGGCCTGACGTGCATTACTCTGATCATCCTGACTTTTACGGTCATGTCCTTTACCAATGTGAAGAGCATTCACACGACCACACGCACTCGTATTGCCCCCACAGACCCCTACCGGGGAGTTCTCATCCGCCATCAGTATCGACTCCCCCTCACGCTGCTCACCCTGCAGGATATGCAGACCAGTTTCGATACAGAGGCGGCGGTGTGGCCCAAAGGATGGATCGAACCTTCCAACAGCTCTGACCGAACCATCGCCCGAATTCAACATTTGGATGCAAATGCCACGGTCGAGGGAGTACTGGGAGTCGGGCACACTCCACCCAAACCGTTTCAGGATCTTGTGCTTTATGGCCGCTGGTTCATGCCCCGGGAAACACAGGCGCTTCTAATGTCTCTCACCATAGCCGAAAAGCTGAAGCTCGATCCTCAAAAAGACCTGGATATCGAAATCAGTCTTTTTGGAGATAGATTCAGGGTTATTGGTTACTTTGACGGCAATCAACTGGAAGCGCTAAAAGACCTTGACCAAAATCCCATTACGCCGGCATACATGGAAAGGAGCCAGAGCGAAGAACTCTCCGAGGTGGAAATCGAAGCGATGCAATCGGGAGAAGAAATGCTGCCTCAATCGGAGCGATTCCGATTTGCCAACGCCGACACAACCATCATCATCCCCTTTCAGGACTGTATCTATTACGGAGGAACGCTCAGGACCGTTACCATCCTTCCCCATTCCGAAACCAGTCCCACGGATATTGCCGACCAGCTTTCCTCCTGGCTGACCTTCCCGCTTTTTGTGGGCGACAACGGCGCCTGGTTTCAAAGTGCGAGCAACACTGTGAGATATCAGGGGGTAACCAACCTGTTCGTACCCATCCTGATTGTCATCTTCATCACCCTCAACACCATGATCGGCCACGTTCACGAGCGGCAGAGGGAAATTTCAACCTATACTTCCGTCGGACTGGCCCCCACTCATGTGGGATTTCTCTTCATCGTGGAAGCGCTTTCCCTCGCGGTTCTCTCAACCGTAATCGGCTACATCCTCGCGCAGATGAGCGCCAAGTACCTCGGCAATACCGCTTTGTTTTCCGCCCTGACCTTCAATTATTCTTCACTTGCAAGCGTGGCATGCATGTTTCTGGTGTTTTCCGTGGTTTTCCTGGCCGCTCTCTACCCGGCACGAATGGCTGCAGAAATCGCCATGCCCGATGTGGAGCGTTCCTGGTCACTTCCGGAACCCGATGGGGACACCATTGTCATGAATCTTCCTTTCCTGTTGAAGCATGAGGAAGAAAAAGGGATCATAGGATTTCTCCACGCTTTCTATATCGCCCACGAAGACATCACTCATGGGGTTTTTGCCGTGGACGAGGTCAGCCTGGACGAAGACGCACCCGTGGTAAGGCCAGGCGAATTGCCGCTCCCGGTTTGCACGATGATTCGAACCAACGTATGGCTGGCTCCTTTTGATTTCGGCATCAAACAGAGAATTCAGCTCCATTGCTGCCCATCGACGGAAAACCCGGGTTATTTGGAAATTTCCATTCGAATGATTCGCCTTTCGGGTGAACAATCTGCATGGATGAGGGCCAACAAGAATTTCATCAAGGCCCTTCGAAAACAAATGCTCCTATGGCGTCTCATGGATCAGGAAGCCAAATCGGCCTTCAGTGCTTAGAGGCCATAGGAATCGATGTCCATTCAGCACACTGCACTCTGAGGAATATCCTGTATGCGAGAGTCTCCCGTACGTTTGCCCGCCCTCATGGTCGGCCTCGTTCTTGTGTCGCTGGTTTGTGCATTCACGCCCTATAATAACGTCAAGCTTTTGAACAGTCCGCTGGCTGGAGGCCATTTCCCTCTAGCTTCTTTTGCCTGCATGATCTTGCTTCTGCTGGCCATCAATCCGCTCCTGGGGGTTGTAAAAAAGAGCTGGTCCTTCCATTTTCAAGAACTGCTTCTCATCTGGTGCATGATCACCACGGCTTCCGGTATTGCCTATACGGGACTCATGCGGACTTTTATCATCAATATCACCACTCCCAAATGGTTCACGACGACATCGGGCAACGTGGGGGACATTCTCACCCCTCTGGCACCTCCTTCGCTTTTTCCCGCCGATTCAAAGCTGATCGCTACGCTTTACAGCGGAATGGATGGAGCGCTGGATATGAGTTGGTGGGAAATCCTCTCCCGCATCCCCTGGAATGCATGGGCTCTCCCCATGCTCTGGTGGGGGCTTTTTGTCCTCCTCCTGTATGCCTCCTTCATTGGAATGGTGGGGCTCTTCTCACACCAATGGATCGAAAACGAAAAAATGAACTTCCCGCTCCTTCGAGTCCTGGAAATGATGGGCGAAACGGTGGAACGGGGAAGTCTGTGGAAATTTTTTTCCCAGAAACACTTCATCGTTGGATTCAGCATTCCCGTCATCCTGCATCTCTTCAACGGCTTACATACCTATTACCCGGAGGTCCCTCAAATACCGACTCTCATACTCGCTCAGCCCTACATCCCCAAGGAAGGGCTCCTTTCAGGATTTTATAAGGCCAAGATTTATATCTATCCGGCATTCATCGGTTTTGCCTTCCTCGCCTCCAAGCAGGTCTCCTTCAGTTTCTGGGCATTCTTCATCATGGGGGGATTCTTACCGGGCCTGCTGCAGTTTATTGGCTGGCGGCTTCCTGCCGCAGCCCTCGGCACCACTTTCGGCCCGGTGCTTTCCCGCGTTGAGGAAATGCAAATGATGGGAGCTTTTGCCGTCTTCTTTTTCTTCATTGTCTGGCTTGCCAGGGACCATCTTCGAATGGTTTTGCGAGGCATCTTTCAAAAGAGCGATGTTGCCGAAGGGTTTCATGGTTTTCTCGGCCCACGCCCAGCTTTTTTTCTTTTTATGGGAGGCATCATCGGCCTCATTGCCTGGATGAATTTCTTCGGGATGGACCTTCTGCCTACCATTTTGTTTCTGGCGGTTTGCTTCATGATCCAGTTGGTGGTCGCAAGACTTGTTTGCCAGGGCGGCCTTCCCTACTTCACTCTGGCTCTGGCTCCCTCCGATGGATTTCTTGCCTTTTTGAACACCCGTATTCTTTCGCCCCTCACTCTCTACCTCTCCCTCGTGGTCCAAAAGGTCGCCTTTCTGGACATGAGGGAATCCCTTATGCCGTCTCTTTTCCATTCCTCCAAACTCTCCAATGGAAGCAGCCCCAAAAAACGATTCCTCTGGGGGATTATCTGGTCTATTCTCCTCGGACTCATTATCTCCTTTGCGGCCATGCTCAGTCTCTACTACAAGTACGGTATCAACACCCTGCCCGACGACTGGGCAGTCGAGACGGCCCGAAGGATCCATGAAAACGCCGCACAGCTTCTGACTCACCCGGAGGAATACAAGAACTGGAGCATGGTTTTTTGCACGATCGGTGCCGTGGTCATGGCGCTGTTGGTATTTGGATATCATCACTTCATATGGTGGCCTCTACACCCCATCGGATATCTCACAACATACAGTTCGGCTATGCAGATTCTCTGGTTTGGTTTTTTCATCGGATGGCTCTGCAACACCCTGGTTTTGAGATATGGAGGAGTGAGGCATTTCAAAGAAGTGAGAGGTCTTTTTTTCGGGTTGATCGTAGGTGACATGGTTATGGCCGTCATCTGGTTGGTGGTTGGGTTTTTTGCCTCCATCAGCTATCACGTCCTGCCATTGTAGTGGTTCATAGCTGATGGCTCATAGCTGATGGTTGATGGGCACTCAGTCACATTTTTCCAGCATTCACGCCCGTCACTCCCGCGAAGGTATAGTGGCGTCAGGCTAAGAAAGCGGCATGGAGTAAGGCTCTCAGATGATGAACAGGAGATCAAACCTCCATTCCCTGCAAGTTATCGCTCGGGATGGGATAAACACAACAAATCCTTAACCTGGCACCAATGCGCTTTCACGGAAAAGACGAAAAGGGCGCAAGTACGCACTCGCTTTATTCCATCAACCATCAGCCATGAACCATTCGGGAAAGGTCTGAGGATGTACGAAGATAAAGAACTCAAGGAATATCGAGATCTTTTAAAATCCCCTGAAAAGTTTGAAGAGGGCTTCGGCTGGAAATCCATCATTGGGGCTCTTTTCATCGGATTTCTGATGATGCCCGGTTCCATGTATCTCGGACTGGTGATCGGTACGGGAGTGGGCCCTGCTGCCCGATGGGTCACGATCATTATTTTTGCCGAAATTGCTAAGCGTTCGTACACCCGATTGCGACAGCAGGAAATATTCGTACTCTATTACATGGCAGGCGCAGCCATGGCTTCACCCTTTTCAGGCCTTCTCTGGAATCAATATCTTGTTCAATCCGAAGCGGCGAGAATGTTGGGGCTCACCCAGTTCATCCCCACGTGGATCGCTCCTCCTCCCGGCTCCGAAGCCCTTTTGGATCGGACGTTTTTCCACAAAGACTGGATGGTCCCCATTCTTCTGATGATAGGATTCGAAATCATCTCGGCTGTGGATCACTTCGGTCTGGGCTATGCGCTTTACAGGCTCACTTCGGATGTGGAAAAACTCCCCTTTCCCATGGCCCCAGTGGGCGCACTCGGGAACATGGCACTTGCCGAATCGGCGGATCGAGCCGAAACAAGCTGGAAATGGCGTGTTTTTTCCATCGGAGCCATGATAGGCCTTGCCTTTGGAACCCTCTATGTGCTTCTTCCCGCAGCATCGGGCGTCATCCTATCGGAACCCATTCATCTTTTTCCCATTCCCTGGATCGAACTCACTCACGTGACCGAAGGTTTCCTTCCTGCAGTGGCCACTGGAATCCAACTGGACCTTGGCCTTCTTTTCATCGGCATGGTCCTCCCCTTCTGGGCGGTCATTGGAGGAGGGATCGGGTTTCTTATCACGCTTATAGCCAATCCCATTCTCTATGAGCACGGCATTCTGCACCGCTGGCACAAGGGCATGGGAACCGTGGATACGGTTTTTGCCAACAACTTCGATTTTTATATGAGTTTTGGCATAGGCCTGGGTCTGGCCATAGCTGCAATCGGTATCTTTCACGTTTTTTTCAGCTTTCGCCAGAAGCTCCAGGGAACCCTTAAAGAACGTTTCAAAGTGCTCTTTACCCCTCCTCCGGGCCGGGGAGACTTCAGTATCTGGATTGCCATCGGCATTTATATAGCCTCCACAACAGCCTACATCATTTTCTCCTCATGGCTGGTGCCGGGATTTCCATGGATTTTTCTCGTGGCGTATGGATTCATCTATACTCCCATCATTTCCTATGTCTCCGCGCGAATGGAAGGCATTGCGGGTCAGTTTGTAAGCCTTCCCATGGTGAGGGAAGCAAGTTTCATCGCAGCTTCAAAATTCTTTGGATACACCGGAATAGGAATATGGTATGCCCCGATCCCTTTCCACAATTATGGAAAAGCCACCCAGCGATGGCGAGAAATCGAACTGACCGGCACCAGCTTCAGGAGCATCATCAAGGCTGAAATTCTGGTTATCCCGGTAGTGCTCATCGCCAGCCTCCTCTTTTCCCAGTATATCTGGCGCCTGGCCCCCATACCTTCCAACCAGTATCCCTATGCGCAGGAACTCTGGCATTTGCAGGCCTTGAATACTTTACTCCTTCAGAGCGCCACCCTGGAGGGAGATTCACCTTTCTTCCATGCACTCAATATCGACTATGTCGCCCTGGGCATGGGGCTTGGAATCCTCACTTATTGGGCACTGGCAAGCCTGAAGCTTCCCGTCATGCTCATCTACGGCGTTACCCGGGGGCTCGGTCAATCCACACCCCACGGCATTTTCCTTGAAATCATCGGGGCATTGCTGGGCCGCTACTATTTCATGAAAAAATATGGAGTTGCCTGGCGACAATATGCACCGGTCCTCCTGGCCGGCTTTTCATGTGGAATGGGACTCATGGGCATGCTCGCCATGGGGTTCACTCTCATCATGCGTTCCCTGGGAAGCCTGGCGTATTGAGGAATGCGACCGTTATATTAAAAGTGTACAGCCCCGCTTGACATCGTTTTCAATAAAGCCGGCGGAAGTTGTGTTTTCTTTTGTAGATCATATCGCTGTTCTCTCTGAGCATTCTTTCAAGTTTGCGTTCTTCCGCCGGGGTGAGCAAGCCATCCGATCTCATTCGAGCATATCGGTTCCGTATCCAGTTCAGGTTATCTTGAACTACATTCGCTTCGGATGGAGTCAAGCTGCCTGAAGCAATGCCCTCGTCGATTCTCCTCTGCTGATTATCGATCTGAACCTGAATATTCGAAACATAAGCGGGCGCCGGCCTCTCACGAACTACCGGACCTCTTTCAACCACGGTACATGCCGTAAGACTGAAGAGGGCCAAAGCCAGTACCGTCACGAATATCTTCAGCGCCATAGGCGTTACTCCTTATGTTCTCATAAGTCATAAAAAAAAGCCTAACCCTGCGATACACCATTTCAAACGGATATCAATGATGGACTTATAAAAAGTCGTCACCTCGGTGAAAACCGGGGGGCAAGAGTTTTGTAAGTCACTAAAAACATTGGATTCCAGCTTTCGCCGGAATGATGAGATAACGCCTTTAGGGGCTTCTTGCGAGACCATCAATAAATGCGCCTGGGAAGATTGTGTTTGTTCTTATAGATCATAGCGTTGTTTTGGTCGAGCATCCTGTCGAGCCGCTCTCTTTCCTGGAAATTAAGCATTCCGTCACTTCTCAATTTGGAAAACCTCATCTTGATCCAGTTGAGATTATCCTGCAACGTGTCGGCCTCACTGCGAGTGAGGCTCCCGGACATAATCCCCTGATCGATCTTCCGTTGCTGATCCTCTATTCTCTTTTGAAATTCGGAATCGTAAAAACCGGATATATCGTGTTTCTCCTTATAGATCATCGCACTATTTCGGTCGAGCAAACTATCAAGCTCCGTCCTTTCCCTCGCCCCCAAACGCCCATCAGCTTTATAACGGGACAATTTCATTTTTATGACATTCAGGTTATCCTGCAGAAGATTTGCCTCTCCGCGAGTCAAACGTCCCGATGCTATTCCCTGATCGATCCTGCGCTGTTGATCCATAATTTTTTTCTGATAATCATTGTATTGAGCCAATGCGATTCCGCTTCCCAGCAAACAGAAAGCCCCAAAAAACAAAGCTAACAACCAGATTCTTCTCATTTTTCCTCCTTCAAGTCATCGATGATTCAAACTATACTCTGCTCGGATAAAATTGCGACTTTTGATCATCGTGCAATGCTCACTCATTGTGAGCATACTTCCCAACAAGGCGAAACGAAATGACTCCTTTTTATATGAAAAAAGGCTCATGGTTCATAGCTCATGGCTCATGGCTCATGATAACATCGCTTTTCAAGAGCGTTTCCCGCTTCCCATATTGGCTTGCATCTCTTTGCCTTTTTCATTTTTCGTTGTGACCGTTCCGCTCATGAGAGTTAATACGTTATTTCAGTTTAGCAAATAAAGTGCCTGAAACAGGCATGGTCCCTCATTAAAGACAATGAAATTCCTGCTCATGTGATCCTGTACCGGGGATCCTGCAAGTGTTCCCCTTTGCATCGAGGACAGCGGCTGGGTTTGGAAAAACGCCTTCTGTTTTCAAATGAGAACCCGCACTCCAGGCAAGTCGCTGGAACAACAATCAATTTCTTTTTATGTGCTGAAACGGTTCTGCTGATATGTTCCAGATGATCAGCAACTTCCTTTTCCCGAATTTTGAGGAGTTGAGACAGTTCCCTTTGCGTGTATTCTCCAAGGGACAACAGATCTATCATCAGTTGTCGAATGGTCTCTTCCATAGGAATCCGATTCTCCTTCAATGGTCTATGCTCGTTGCATTTTCTTCCATATCAAGTACACACATAAAGGGCTCATGTAAGCGGCCCTCACAAACAAAATGTCAATACCATCTTCACGGCGGCGTTTTTTAGGGTTACTTGCTTTGCTGCGCCTTCGTGACTAGATTCGGATTTGTGCAAAGTACATTTTCATCAGCCTTATCACATGGCCATTCTATTTTCTATGTACAAAAACATAATCAGGGCTGACCCACTTATTTTATGAGGAGGTAATACCGCATGTTGGAATTAATCAAGAAAGGCTTCCTGGCTGGAATCGGAGCAGTTGTACTGACCAAGGAAAAAATCGAAGAGATCACTCATCGACTGGTAGAAGAAGGGAAAATCTCAACAGAGGAATCCCAGAAACTGGCGGATGAAATGGTTAAGACCGGCGAGAAACAGTGGGAAGAATTCAATGTCAAAACCACCGATACAATGAAAAAATGGGTAGAAAACCTCGAATTTGCAAGAAAAAAGGATCTGGAAGACCTCAAAAGGCAGGTGGAAATCCTGGAACAGCGGCTCTCAGCGGTTGAAGAACTTCAGATCAGAGAAAAGTAAATCGGTGAGGATTGATCCGGCAGTACAAGCCGGGTTTTACACCTGGAACGACATGAATAATCTTTAATGATTCAGGATGGTAGCGCCGCCATGGAAGGCGGCGCTACCATCCTGTTTGAGCGCACTCCTCTCACCATTCCAAAAAAGAGCTGTACCTTTTTCATTATTGGCTCTATTTCTCTTTTTTCAGAGAAATCATTTCATATCGATTGGTCAACACTTCCAGTTCGAATATTCCAAAAGCCAACAAAAGGGCAAATCCGGCCGCCATGAACAGGCTGGGAAATCCAATCCATTGGCCAATACAGCCCAGCACGATCGATCCCCCGAATACGCCGGCGTCGATGCTTCCGGTGAAGACCCCCGTTATTTTCCCTTTGATATGGGGCGGTTCTCCTCGAATGGCAAGCACGTTCAAAGAAGGGTAGAGAAAACCGTGTCCGCATCCAGCCATAAACCCGGAAACCAGCAGCATCAGATCCCCCTGCAGAAAGATCAGGGAAAAAAGCCCGGCTCCCATGATGAGCAGCGCATAGGGGATAATGCGCTTTTCCCCCAATCGATCCCCCAACCTCCCGCCGAACAACCTTGTTAGAATAGCTGCCGAAGAGTAGGCGACATAAAAAAGGGAAATGAAACGCAATCCCTTTTCATGGGCAAATGGTGAAATGAAGTTGTTTGAAGCAGCCAGACCAAAACCGAATAGAAGGGAGAGGATAGCGACAAAAAATATGCGTCTCATCTTCAAGACGGAAAAAAAGGAACCCGATCGAATCTTCGAAACGTGCACATAGGTTTCAGAAAGGGGAAAATGGATGAGGAACCCAACGGTGGACATGCCGGCCGCCACAAGAAACAGGGTCTGAAAGTCTGCGTAGCGTAAAGTGGCCTCGGCTATGATGGGACCTACCGCCGTCCCCAAAAGTCCTGAAACTCCAAAGATGCCGATCCCCTCGTTGAGACGTCTCGGAGGAATGAGGTCCGCCACATAGGTGAATGCGGCGGTCAGACAAATGGCGAAACCCACTCCGTGAATGAGACGGATCAGTAGAAGAGGAACGTAGAAAGACGGCAAGTCTCCTCGAAAAAAAACATAAACCAGAGGGCAGACACTCATGCACACCGAACCGATGGAAAAACTCCTTTTCCGTCCTATCCGGTCAATCATCTCGGAAATCGAGGGACGGCAAAACACTGATGAAAGAGCAAAGGCCCCCATGACGACACCGATATCGGCCTGATCCCCACCGTGATTCGATATGAACAGTGGAAAAAGAAAAAAAGTCCCAAAACTGGCCAGATTGCACAAGTTGGCAATGGCCATGGCAAAAAACGCAGGCGTATACAACATATCAATTCTTGATGCAGTTCTCTCTCAAAACCAGGGCCATCAGTATGAGTGCTTGACCGCCAATTTATTGAAATTCTTATCTGATCGTCCTCAAACGGGCGAAAAAACCGGAAGGTTCCCTTATTAAGCGTTCCCGCCCCTCACTCCCAAGAGACTATCTCAAAACGGTCTGAATACCCCTGATCGTCATTCCGGTGAAAACTGGAATCTAGGCATTCCCGATAGAGCTGGACCCTGACTTCCGCCAGGGTGACGGTATGAACGAATTTTGAGACAATTTCTGCGATTCAGAGGAACACATAACACAGGCACTTCCCATACGGAAACTCTAAGTTGCTGCAAAAAGCTTTGCGCAGGATCTTTTTCTGCTGTATTGATTAAACGCTTGTGTAGCTTTTTAGTGTAGCATTTTGCCCTATTTTGATCGAGATGCAGAAGGCTTACACTCATCACCTGATTTTTCCATTGGGAAAAACATCCTTTTTTCTTCCAGATTTTGACGGGCGCGGTATGCGTGATGAATTCAAGACAAAAAAGCAGCTCATCAGCGAATTGGTCGAGCTGCGGCGTAAAGTGGCTGCAACGGAAACATCCGTTTGCGAAAATACCGGTATCCCCCCAAACAAGCCCCATAAAGGAGCTACGGCCGGGGGAGAAACCAAGGCAGGCATTTCACCGGACGTACTGGAAGCTTCAAAAAACGATGGGGACTTCTTCACCGGGGAATATTCGGGAGAGTTCCAGGTCTCCGAACACGAGCACGCCATAAAGACTTCGTCAGAGATCGCCAGGATGCCCCATCTGCTCCTGGAGAGCCTGCCTCATCCCGCCATGCTCATTCGCAAAGATCTCACGATTCTGGCTGCCAACCAACTCGCTCTTCGGATGGGCGCAAAGATTGAGGGGCTCTGTTGGCGAGAATTCGCGAAGGGCAAATATATCCCTCAGGTCGACAAGGAATACATCGAAAAGAATATGGGGCAGCTCCCTCCCGGCGGAACCAGATGTTCGTTTTGTCTGGCAGCCAAAGCTCTGGACAAGAAGAAAGCTTTTCATCTGGCAAATATCAGTTTGTTCGGATGCATCTGGCAGGTATGGTGGATTCCCATCGATACGAATACTTTTCTTCACTACGCCATCGACACCACCGAATCCAGGTTATCCGAGGAAAAGCTCAAAGCGAGCGAAGCCAGATTCCGGGAGTTTTTCAATCATATGAGTAGTGGTGCGGTTGTGTTCGATTTCCTGGAAGGGAAGAACCATTTCATATTTCGAGATATAAACCGTGCAGGTGAAAAGATCGTACAAGTAAAGAGAGAAGATTTAGTCGGTAAAAGTCCGCTGGAAGTTTTTCCCAGGATAAAGGAAATGGGAATCCCCGAGGTGTTCAAAAGAGTCTGGGAAAGCGGAACCCCGGAGCATCATCCCGTTTCTTTCCACGATACAAAAGGTATGAACCGATGGGTCGAAACCTATGTCTTCAAGCTTCCATCGGGGGAGATTGTTGCTGTTTTCGATGATGTCAGCGACCGGAAACAAGCTGAAGAGGCGGTACGCTACAGTCAGGCACGCTATCGTGCCGTTGTGGAAGATCAGACGGAACTGATTTCACGTTTTTCACAGGATGGAACCCTGACTTTTGTCAATGAGGCATATTGCCGTTATTTTCGGGAATCCCGAGAAGAGCTGATCGGAAGCAAGTTTTGGCATCACCTGCCCGAGGCGGATCACTCGAAATTGAAAAAACATATTTCCTGTTTGACCCCGGAAAAACCGGTTGCGGTCATAGAACACCGGATTGTTGCTCCAGATGGGGAAATACACTGGGTGAGATGGACAGATCGAGCCATCTTTGACGATCAATCCAATCTGGTGGAATACCAGGCCGTGGGTTTGGATATCACGAAGGGAAAGCGCGCCGAGCTGCTGTCCAAGGCGCGGGCGAAAAGGATTCATCTTCTCAACCGGATCATCGGTTGGGGAAATAAATCTCCTGACCTCAAATGCCTTCTGGAGAAGTTTCTGGATTCTACGATTCATTTGATGCATTTCGATGGAGGGGGAATTTATCTTCCCAATGAAGCAGGAAAGTTCACAGAGTTGCATCATCAAAAAGGGCTGTCCGAGGAGTTCCTGGCTCAACTGAATCGTCCCAAATGCAGGACGCGAATAGGTGATCTGCACAATAGAAGAAAAAAGCCCCTTTTCCTGGACAGTCTTTCGGACATCCTGCCGGATAGCTCAGACCAAAAGGGATTCAAATGCTTTGTTTTGATTCCCCTTTTTGCAAGTACTCGCTGTATCGGAGCGGTTCATCTGTTTGGAAAGAATAAACGCAGTTTCACGCCGGAGGAAAAAAGGACTTTTCAGACCATCGGTCGCGAAATGGGCACGGTCATTGCCAAAATGCAGGCGGAAGAGGCTTTGAGGGAATCCGAGAACAAACTGCGTTCTCTCTCCATGCAGCTTCTTTCAGCACAGGAAAAAGAACGCAGGCGCATCTCCAAAGAATTGCACGATGAACTGGGTCAGGCCCTCATGGTACTCAAACTCAGAGTGCGGCTGATAGAAAGACAGTTGAAGGAGGGGCAGGAAGACCTGCGGAACGACTGCGAAGAAACTCTTCAGTACGTGGATGAAATCATTGAAAATGTACGCCGGCTTTCTCGCGACTTGAGTCCCTCCATCCTGGAAGACCTGGGGCTTTCTGCGGCTCTTCGATGGCTCTTCGAGGACTTCAGGAGACACCACAAGATCAAATGCATCTTTGACATTTCGGGGCTAAAAGAGCCTTTTTCAAAAGAGATGGAGATTGCAATCTATCGAATTTTCCAGGAATCCCTTACGAACATCGTCAAACATGCCGAAGCCACTTCTGTCATCATTGTGGCAAAGAAAATAAATGGCGTCATTCTATCCACCATCGAAGACAATGGAAAAGGTTTTTGCCTGCAGGAACACTCCGGTAAGAAAGCCATAGAGAAGGGCATGGGCCTTCCCGCCATGGATGAACGCGTTCGCATGCTGGGAGGCTCATTGGATATCTGGAGCAGGAAAGGGGAAGGAACCCGTATAACTTTCACCATCCCCATAGAACAAAAAGGAAATGAATAATGCGCCCTTACCTCGTTATCCTGGCTGACGATCACATGATGTTTCGAGATGGAGTCAGGAGGATTATCGAAGAGACTTCCGACATTAAGGTGATAGGAGAAGTCAAGGATGGCTTCGAACTTTTGAAATTTTTGAAAAAATCCCCGCCCGACATGATCATCCTGGACATTTCCATGCCCAATCTGCGGGGGATAGAAGCGACCCGGGAAATCAAAAAAAACCACCCCCTCGTCAAGGTATTGATTTTAACGATGCATAAGGACAAGGAATATCTGTATTATGCCCTCGCGGAGGGCGCTGACGGATACATATTGAAAGAAGATACGGACACCGAGCTGCTCGCCGCCATCAAAAGTATTCGAAATGGGAATGTTTATATTTCCCCCCTTCTTTCCAGCCAAATGTCTCAGCTGATCACCCAGTCTTCGCGGGGCTCGGAGCCCGAACCCCTTACGGAATCCCTGACAACGAGAGAAAGGGAGGTTTTGAAACTCATAGCCGAGGCGAAATCAAGCAAGGAAATTGCCGATCTCTTATGTGTGAGCGTGCGAACGGTTCAACATCACCGCTCCAACATAATGAAAAAATTGAATGTAAAAAAAAGCACCGATCTTGTGAAGTACGCTATTCGCAAGGGATATACATTGCTCGGCATCTGATGATCAATCTCCATGACACCAGGTGTCACAACGAGGTATGAAAAATAGGCGAACGGGTCAGCCTATTCACCGATTCACCGTTTTTTTCATATAAATTGTCATTCCGGGGGGGCACTCTCAAACGATGAAAACGGCACATCGGTGAACGATTTTGCCGATTCACCTGTTTTCTAACTAGACGAATCTGCAAGGTCGAAAATTGTTATCGCTGAAAAGACATTTCCGAAGATCCATCGCAATCGGGAAAACTTCCATTTTTTCAGCCGTATAGCATCAAGAAAAGGGGAAACTTTGTGAAAAATAGGTGTTTTTACCTATATTAAATTAGGCATACTCGGCCATTTTTCTTTTTAATGGAATTTATTAAGTTCAAACCAGATTCCACGCCTTATATTTCCCAGAGAGCAGAGGGTCCGGTCTCCCGCCAAGAAAAATCGGACCCCTCTGTCCCTCCTCAACTACCAGACCTATTGATTCCAATGCATGTCCCCGCCAAATTCAACCTCGATGCCAGGCATGACTCTTTCCATCCTCCCCTCGACATAAAGCTTCTGAACACCACAGGGATTTTTCATGGCGGGCTCTTTCCGTCGGGAAAAAAATATCAGCAGCGATTCTCATTTTGAAAAACCTGCCCCCTACCCTCGTCGAGGGGAGAATTTTTAGGATAAAGTTCCCCTTTGAAGGGGGATCGAGAGGGATCGAAGATGCCGATATCACGAGAGATACCCAAAATGAGAATTGCTGGATATCCACAGACTCCCTATCCCCTCCCGTGGGTGAGCGCTTCAAATCCCGAAACAATGTCCAGCAGTTCCTCCGTAATGGATTCCTGCCTCAACCGGTGGAACTGCTGTACGAGTTCGTTCAGACGTTCTTTGATGTTTTTTTCAGCACCCTGCATGGATGCAAGCCGGCTTGCATTTTCACTTGCAAGAGACTGAGCGAACGCACTGTAAAGGGAAACAAAAAAATACTGCCGCACCAGAGATGAAAAGAGGGGATCCCATTCCATGGTGAAAGTTGGCAGAATGCGGGTCGGCCATGGCTTTTCTTTTAGCTTGCGAAGCCATTTTTCATCTAGAGGAAGAAGGTGCACCGTCTGAGGCCGGTAGGACGCGCCCGAAAGTGGCTTGCTGAAAAAGAGAAGAATTCGATCCAATTCAACTTCCAGGTACCACTCTTCAATCTTGATCAGCATCTCCTGAACCATAGCAGTGATGCCGGCAGGGGATCCCGGGACGGGAAAGGTTTCCTGCACCTCAAGGCCCAAATCCTCCAACCGGACCCTCGTCCGCTCTCCCACTGCCAGGAGAAATCGACCATCCCTGGACAGATTCATATTGTCCAGTGTGGCAAAGGTATGAGAGACAATCTGATCGTTGAGCTGACCGCACATTCCCTGGTCCGATCCGAAGACAACGGCACCTATGCGGGATGAGGCATGGGGAGCTGAACGCCCTTTCTTTTTAACCCGCTTTTGAAGAACCGCCTGAAGCCCCAGTTCGATGGTGCGCATGTATTCCGCGAGCGCCTCCACAGCCCTTTCATACTGCCGGATGTTGACAGCGGCCAGCGCCTTCATGGTGTGTACAATGGATTCCAGATCTTCGGCGCTTTCGATCTGTTTTTTTAGAGATTCAATAGTTTGCACCTTGCACGACCTCACTTGCCGGGGAAAGCGCCTCCCGCGCCGCACGAATCAACACCTCCCGGTCGCCATGCGTCAACTCCCTCCCCGCAAGGATCTCCACCCAAAGCTCTGGCAGGGCATCCCTCACCCGCCTCCTAATCTTCCTCTCTTCCCTGTCGATTTCATCCAAGGCAGTCTCATCCAGAAGCCCCTCGTTTACAGCCAGGAAAAGAGCGATCTGCTCCGGAACGGCCATGGGGTCGTACTGGGCTTGCTTCAGGATTTCCCGGACACGCCGCCCACGATCGATACGTTTTCTTGTCTCTTCATCGAGGCGCGTGCCGAAACGTGCAAAAGCCTCCAGTTCTTCGAACTGTGCATAGGAAAGCCGTAAATCCCCGGCAACGGCCCGATAAGCGGGAAGCTGCGTCTTTCCCCCAACCCTCGAAACGGATTTACCCACATCCACGGCGGGCAAAATCCCCTTTTGAAAAAGATCGGGAGAAAGATAGATCTGCCCATCCGTGATGGAGATGATATTGGTGGGAATATACGCGGAAATGTTCTGAGCCTCCGTTTCGACGATGGGAAGGGCGGTCAGGGAACCTCCGCCCAATTCTCTCCGCAAATGAGTCGAACGCTCCAGAAGGCGGGAGTGTATATAGAAAATGTCTCCCGGGAATGCCTCCCTGCCGGGAGGGCGACGTAGCAGCAGAGAAAGTTCACGGTACGCCCGGGCGTGCCGGGTCAGATCGTCGTAGACGATGAGCACATCCCGTCCTCCCTCCAAAAAATACTCGGCCATGGTCGTCGCCGCGTAGGGGGTCGTGAACTGAAGCCCCGGTGGATCATCCTCCGTGGCCACAACAACAATGGAATATTCCATGGCTCCATGTTCTTTGAGATCGGCGATAACCTTGGCCACCGCGGAATTCCGTTTCCCGATGGCACAGTAGACGCAAATGACTCCGCTCTCTTTTTGATTGATAATGGTATCCACCGCAATGGCCGTCTTGCCCGTTTGACGATCTCCCAAAATGAGTTCGCGCTGTCCGCGCCCGATGGGAATGAGTGCATCCACCACTTTGATTCCCGTTTGCAGGGGAACGGTCACGGGATCCCGGTCCATTATGGCGGGAACTTCCCGTTCAACAGGTCTTCGCATGGAAAGTCGAAGAGTGCCCCGGTTGTCGAGCGCCCGCCCCGCGGCGTCGACTACGCGTCCCAACAACGCCGGTCCCACGGGAACATCCAGGACCCGTCCCGTCCTGTGGACTTCAAATCCCGCTTTGAGCCGATCGCTTTCGTCCAGCAAAATGACCCCGATTTCTCCAGGATCAATATTGAACACCATTCCCAGAATATCTCCAGGAAAACGCACCAGTTCCTCCGACTTCACACTGGGCAATCCTTCCACCAGTGCAATGCCTTGTCCCACATACCTGACGACACCGATTTCCTGAAGGTTGAAATCCCGTGGAGTCTCGGCCACGACACGGTTAAAGGCATCGAATGTTTCGTCCAGCGCGCGGACCAGTTCCGATCGATCTCTATCCATCCCGGATATCCCGCTTTTCGGCGTAGCGTCAACAAACGAAGCAAGCACAAGGGCCACAGGACCCTCGAGTTTTTGTCTTCTCTTTCACGGCTCCCTCAACCATTCCAGCCGAACCACCAGCATGATCTTCATCAGCCGGCACCTTCCTCTATGACTCTCAGAATATCCTCCTCGAGAGTTTTGAGATAATTTTCCATATTCCAGCCAATCTTATGCGCGTTTGCCCTCAGTTCGATTCCGCAAATCAGATCCGCCGACACTTCAAACTCAAAGTCCAGCTCCTCACCTATACGATCTCTCAGAGCTTCCATCATTCTTGCCCGCGATTCCTCAGGAATCTCAAACGAGCTTCGCATCAGGACCCTTCCCCCGGATTGCCCGAAAGATTCTCTGAGTACCCTCAGTTCTTCTTCATTATGGGAAAGAAGGCGCTCCAGGAAGACCTCCATGATCTGCTTTTCCAGCTGCTTATTGGCCAAGTTCGACAGCACGTGCCGCGCCATAAGGCACACTTCCACACTGACTCGCCTTTTCAAATCCAGAAGGAACGCATCCTTTTCCTGGCGTATGTTTTCATGCCATTTTCGCTGGAATTCATTCACTTCCGCACGCGCCTCATGGAGGAGTCTCTTCCTCTCCCCCTCGACTTCCTCCTTGACCATCAGAAGCAACTCTTCGCGCCTTTCCTCCAGCTCCTTCGCCTTTCTGCGATAGTCCTCAGCTTCACGCAGCGCTTCCCTTCGCTCATCCTCCGCATCTTGCAAACGGGAAGCGATTTTCTCTTCGCGCACTTCCATTGCACGGATGATGCGTCCATAGAGAAAATGCTTGAGAAGAGCCACGAGGACCAGGAAATTGACAATCTGGGCGACCACCGTGAACCAGTCGATGAGCACGGATCATCCTCCCGCCCTGGTGACGTAATTCCAGAAAGGATTGGCGAAGATTAAAATCATTGACACCACAAAGCAGTAGATGCCCGTCGATTCCACCATGGCAATCCCCACGAAAAGGGTGCGCGTGATGGTGGTGGCTTCGTCCGGCTGCTGGGCAATGGCATTCAAAGCCTGCGACAGCGCTCTTGCCTCCCCCAGCGCCGGCCCAATGGAACCGATGGCCATGGTGATGCCTGCCGTGAAAATGGATACCATCGCTATGATACTCACATTATCCATAACCTTTTTCTCCCTTGCGACAAGTGACGACGTGCACCGGGTCATATTCCCGGGCCGGATCAGTTCTCTTCGCGTCTCGACTCCAGTTCCTCGTGAGCTCGGGTTCCCGAAGCGATATAGACCATGGCCAGAATAGAAAATATATAAGCCTGGATCAATCCGGTCAGGAGCCCCAGCAGTTGCATCAAAATGGGAAAAAAGAGCGGGGCGAGGGCAAGCAGGATGGCGGAGAGCATGCTTCCGCTCATGATATTTCCAAAAAGACGGACAGCCAGGGCGATAGTCCGGGACAACTCGCCCATGACATTGAAAGGAAGCATGAAGACGCTCGGACGAATATAATTCTTCAAATAGGCCTTGAAGCCGCTATCGGCAATTCCATATAGAGGGACAGCAATAAAAACGCAGATGGCCAGAGCCGTTGTCGTCGAAAGGGATCCCGTGGGTGGTCGGAAGCCGGGAACGATGGACAAGAGATTCGAAGTCGCGACAAACAAAAAGAGCGTTCCGATAAAAGGCAGATATTGCCTGGCCTTCTGTTGACCGACATCTCGAATCTGGTCCCGTATCGCGGTCACGAGAACTTCCAGAAAGTTTTGCCAACGGGACATTTGGGGCCCTGTGGATAGACTTCGAGTCACCAGCCAGGAGATCAGGGTCAAAAGCGCCATCACGATCCAGGTGTAAACGATGGTGGCATTCAAAGAAGCCATACCGCTTTGCCAGTAGACAATACTGTCAGGAGTAATGTGCATGTATTGAAACCTCTCCGGGAGGGACAAGGAAACACCGGCCCGTTCCTTATGCGGGACGCAAACGCCTTATCATGATCCATCGCGCGAGCAGGAATCCCGCCAGGCAGACCAAAAGATTCACCCAGTTGCGATCCATAATGAGATAAAACCCCCATAAACTCAATACAGTGCGTCCCCAAAAACTGACCAGGGACAAAACCGCCGGATGGCGCACCGAACGAATCCTGCTCACGGTCATCCAGAGTCCGCCGAAGTAGAAAAGGCCGATTCCCATCCCCGCAAAAAAACAGGAAAATATCCAGTCCAATCGAGAGACATTCACTCCTTCTTCCTATAGAAGTCATAGCAATTCGGGTTTCCAAACCCGGCAGATATCAGTCCTTCTCACTTTCCCGCTTGACCCAAAGCCATGCATTCAAACAGCCCAGTACGACTCCGACAAAAAGCAGCATGAGGGTCCAGGAAAAGCGGCTCGGCCAGGTCACATCGATCCAGACCCCCAAGGCTATGCCGGCAAGAGTCGGTATGGCCACCGACCACCCCACAAGGCCGAACATTCCCAAGCCAAACCAGACACTCCGCCGCTTTTCTCTTCTTGCTTTCAACTTGCGGGATTCCTCCCGCCCCACCCTGCGCCCCAGTTCCGCATGGATTTCTTCTCGCCCTGGATGTTTGGAAGGCCTGGTCTTCATGCTATTTCAATTCCATGAAGCGTCGAACGAGGTTGGCTTCGAGTTTGGCAACGGCGGATTGAACGGCCTTCTCACGATCATCCAGCGTGCGGAATTGTTTATAAATAGTCTGCTCCAAACCGCCCAGGACGGGTCCCAAAACAGCGTTACGGGTAGAAACGAGAACCTCCCGGCCACACTTGACCAGAGTCCCCTCGTCCACCGCCATGAAATTTTCCTCCCCTTCCCCGTTTACAAACATGAGGATACCGGGAACCAGGGCGGTCACAAAATCAATATGCCTCGGCAAGAGGCAGAAGGCCCCGTTTTCCGCACGGGCGATCACCTTGGTTACTTCTTCATCGACCAAGATTTCCGTGGGAAGAAAAACCTTGAGTCTCATCTTTCCCTGACTTCATTGATTTCGCCGATCATATAAAGGCTTCCTTCAGGATAGTCTGTGAACTCATCGTCCAAAATCCGTTCGCACCCTTCCAATGCAGCTTCCAGACCGACGAACTTTCCCTCGTAGCCCGTAAAATGTTCCGTCACAAAAAAGGGTTGTGTCAAGAAGCGCTCCAGGCGGCGGGCGCGATAAACCGTCATACGGTCTTCCCGTGACAGTTCTTCTATCCCCAGCATGGCGATAATATCCTTCAGGTCCTCGTAGTCCGCGAGTGTTTTCCGCACTTCCCGCGCGATTTTGTAATGTTTTTCACCCACCACGTGCGGAACCAGCATTTTGGACCCGGACTTGAGGGTATCGATGGCAGGGTAAAGCCCCTCACTCGCCCTCTTTCGGGAAAGAACAATGGATGCGGACAGGTGTCCGAAAGTGTGAACTGCCGCCGGGTCCGTAAAATCATCAGCCGGCACATAAACCGCCTGAACGGAAGTTATGGCCCCCGTGGCCGTATTGCTGATTCTTTCTTCCAATTCGGCCAGTTCCGTCCCCAGAGTGGGTTGATACCCGAGACGAGACGGAAGGCGCCCCATGAACCCTGACACTTCCGCTCCCGCCTGGATGAACCGGAAGATGTTGTCAATGAGGAGCAGCACATCCTGCCTGGCATCATCCCGAAAGTATTCAGCCATGGTGAGAGCCGCATGCCCCACGCGAAATCTGGCCCCCGGAGGTTCATTCATCTGGCCGAAAATCATGACCGTATTCTCCAGAACACCGGCCTCTTTCATCTCACGGTAGAGTTCCTCGCCTTCCCGGCTGCGTTCCCCTATGCCGCAAAAAATGCTCACCCCTTCATGCTTGCCGACCATATTGTGGATCATCTCGCCGATCAGGACCGTCTTCCCCACGCCGGCCCCACCGAAAAGCCCCGCCTTTCCCCCCCGTTCAAGAGGCACCAGTACGTCAATCGCCTTGATTCCCGTTTCAAAGAGTTCCGATGTGGCGGACTGACGGTAGAGGGGGACGGGAGGACGATGAATGGACCTCCATTCCTCTCCGGCGACCGGCCCTTTTCTGTCGATGGTCTGCCCAAAAACATTGAACACCCGGCCCAGCAGTTCCCTTCCCACGGGAACCTGAAGCGGCATACCCGTATCGACCACCACCGAATTTCTCGCAAGTCCCTGAGTCGGTGTCAGTGCGATCCCACGGATAGTCTTGGAATTGAGATGAGAAATCACTTCGATGAGAATCCGGCCATCTTGACCGGCTTTGAGAATGCTGTAGAGGGACGGCAACCCCCTTGGAAAATGAACATCCACCACGCTGCTGCGCACTCCCAGGACTTTTCCTTCACGGAACGTGGGATCGTTTGTGGTTTGGGATTCGGACATCGTTTACACCAGTCTCGTGAAGTTTTAAGATTCCCACTTTTTTGCCGCCCCCATGGAATAATTTTAAAAAGAACCCGTGCGGAGCATAAAAAAAGAGTCTCCAAGTTTGCAGAATCACATCAGGCGGGCCTGGATCAGGCAAACTTCCCATCCGTATCCTTGTCAGAACTCCCCGAGAGCCAATCCCGTAGCTCCCATGTGATATTTTTTAAGATGAGAAATACGCACGCCCTCCCCCTTCAAGAGGCCAATCAGCCCTCCGTTTCTCATGAAGTTCCTGAAGTTCTTATAATGTTCAGCGCCTCCCATCCATTCCACCCAATGGACAAAAGCATTGCTCACCATCGAGAGCAAATCATCGGGACAAACAAAATCTACGATCAAGAGCTTCCCGTGGGGCATTAATACTCGCCCCGCCTCCTTCATAATCTGCCTGCGGGAAAGCGGATCCTTTTCATGGAAAGCCAGAGTGGACATGACACAGTCAAAAGTCTGGTCAGGGAAATGCAACTGCCGGGCATCTTCATGATGGTACACAATGGTGTCGGGACTCTTGCTTTTGGCAATACGGATCATTGCGGGAGACGAATCCACCCCTGTGACATGCAACCCCCATTGATCCAGCAGAATGCATTGCTCGCCTGTTCCGCTGCAAAGGTCTAAAATATTGAGAAAGCCAAGACGTCGCGATATGCGGCAAACTTCATGTCTGATGGGGAGCATGAATGGGCTGATCAACGGATCATAAATGGGAGCCACCCATTTGTAGTCGTCCTCTGATTCGAGAAATCGCATCCCGTCAGTTCCTTACAAATTCTCGAAGCATTTTCAGTTTTTCATAATAAGGAAGCTGGCGGATTCCGATATCTCGTTATTCACTACGGAGGCACGGAGATCACAGAGAAATTCCAAAATCTTATCTGTGCTCTCCGTACCTCCGTGGTAAAGGGAGATTTCAAGAGCGACTCACTCCCTGAAGATGGAATTCTATTTAATCGCCTCGTAAAGACGCAAAGGAGGAATGTTCCTGATTTCGTATTTGGTTTCTACGGAAGAAAAGAAACGGTCGAGGTAGATTTTGAGATGATGGTCGGCCTGGAAACAGGTTTGGTAGACGAGAAACTTGCCACCCTTTTTCAATGCCCGGTGAGTGTTGTAGAGGATCCTGTTTTTCATGTCCTCCTTGATCATGATGAAGGGAATGCCCGAAATGATATAATCCGCCTGGGATTCTTTGTAGGATCGCAATGTTTCCAATACATTTTCGGCACTGTCATTCACGACGACCACGCGGGGGTCTTGAATGGTTCTTTTCAGTATGGAGCCAAAGTTTTTATTGCGTTCGATGAGAATCAGCCGAGAATCGTCTCTCATGTTTTTTAGAAGATAATTGGAGAAAACCCCCGTTCCCGGCCCGTATTCAACGATCAGATCCGTGTTCTCGAAATTGATCTTACTGCAAACTTTTCTCACCCCAACGTTGGACGTAGGTGTTATGGAAGCAATATTCTTATCCTTAATGAAATTTTTCAGATAGGTAATCGTGTCCATTTGAACAGCTCCTTTTGAACAGCTCCTAATGGTAAATGACTTTCTTTGGGATATAACGGGGTAAACCTCTTACAATCTGTATCAACCGGCCGGACAAAGGTCTTCAAAAGCCTCTTCGCACATGGCCACTCATTCCAAATCTGTTCCCATCCAGCAAAAGACGAGCGATCGTGGAGTCATCTCCCCCTGCTTGCCCTTTTATCACCCCTCCAACATAATCGTGGAGAACCCAACCAAACGATCGTCACCCTCCTCACGTTTATTGAATAATATTTTCCTCTAAATTTTGATCGTCTTTGTTGAATAAAGCGCTCTCTATTTCCCGGATCTCCTGCATCTTCCGACTAAGAACCTATCCAGAAACCACCTGTGGACTTTGCGACACCCCCTTTAATTCCCCCCTCGAGGGGGGAATTAAAGGGGGTGTCCGCTGCCGAGGTAGGTTTTCGGATAGGCTCTAAGCCTTTAATATATATCTCGCTTACTTGTATTCTCAATTTATTCTCATAATAATCTTCCGGCTCAAAAAGTGCAAAACTTTTGGCAAAGCCAAAAACGTTCCACTAATTGTTTAGAAAAATATTTGAATGATATAGAAATTGCATTCTCATTATTTGAAAACAAATGCACAGGAAAACCGGCGAGGCAGTTGCCATCAAATTGCGGATCTTATAGCAGATTTTTCTTGAGAAGTGTATTCTTATCATGCCGTTATCCATTCCATTCAGATCTGCAGCCACCCCTTCGAGAACGCAAGCCGGGAAATATCTTCACGGTCCTGCTTGCCCCTCATTCGGATATTTGATACAGAATCCCCGGCTCTCGAAACGATGTCGCACCAATTATCGGCAACCGCTTACGGCAGGTCGACCGGGCGGACTGAAAGTTCAAAGGAAATACGGATGATACGGCCCCATTGGCAGATTGTGGAAAGGACAAAACCGTCCAATGTTCAAGAAGTGCTGGAAATTCTCCTCAGGAACAGAAAAGCCACGAGTTCTTTTTTGAACGGCACACTCAAGGACCTCGAACCTTACCTCACAGTCTGTGGAATGAACCGGGGCGCTCAACTCATGGGACGGCACCTTTCGGCAGGAAATAAGATTGTCCTGATCGGTGACTATGATTGCGACGGGATCACCTCTCTGGCGCAAATGGCTCTCTTTCTGAATGACATAGGCTATCGGAACTATGAGGTGGCCATACCAAAACGTTCAGAAGGCTACGGCATCCCCAAAGGGATTGCGAAGGCTCACCCGGACGCCAGGCTCTTTGTAGCCATGGATTGCGGCACACTGGATGCGAAACCCGTAACGGACATTAGGTCGATGGGAGCCGATTGTATTGTCATCGATCACCACGAGGTCCCTGAAAAAGGGCTTGCGCCCGCATCTGTTCTCATCAACCCCAAGCAACCCACCTGCCACTCTACCTTCAAAGAATTCTGTTCCTCCGGCCTCACTTTGCTCTTCTTGACCAGGCTTCGCAGAGCCCTCTCCCATCCCTTCAGGTCTCCTTCGCTGGGAGGCAAATACCTGGCCCTCGCCGCTATCGGGACTGTGGCGGACATGGTTCCATTGGTGGAAGGCAATCGCATCCTTGCCCGCAGCGGTCTTTCCTCCATCAATGCGAAGAGCTATTTGCCAATACAAAAAATTGCCGATACCGCAGGGCTTGCCAGCAAAAAAAGTCTCTCGGCGGGACATGTCGGTTATTACCTTGGGCCAAGAATAAACGCAGCCGGGCGCATGGCGGACGCACGCATCGCCTTCGATCTGCTGGTTTCACAACACCCTGGAGAAATACTCCGCCTTGCCCAGGAATTGAATCATCTCAATGCGCAGAGGCAAAACGCCGAAGATCTTATCTTAAGGAGCATCAGAGAACGCTTGGCAAAAATTTCCACTCCCCGACGAACCATGGTAATGGCCGATGCCGGCTGGGCCCCCGGAGTTATCGGAATCGTCGCATCGAGGATCCAGCAGGAATTTCACTACGGCCCCACGATTGTATTCTCTGTGGACGAAAAGGAAGGCATCGCCCGTGGTTCGGCTCGAAGCATTCCGGGTTTTGATATTCATGCCGCCCTGAAGGATTGCGATGAATTCCTGATAAAATGGGGCGGACATAAAATGGCTGCTGGAATGACCGTTTCCATGGAACAGATGGAAAGATTTGCAAGGCGTTTTGAGGCAGTCGCTCAGGAGCATTCCCCGGATATTTTCGTCCCCAAAGCCAGGGTGGATCTGGAACTCAATCTCGATCTCGTTTCCAGGGAACTCCTGGATGCATTGGCCCTGCTGGAACCTCACGGCCTGGGGAACCCTACCCCCACTTTTGCGGCACGCCGTGTCCGGTTGAGTGTCAAGAAGGTCTTTGGAAGGGAACAAAACCACTTGCGCCTTCTTTTAAACAATTGCATCGAAGGTACTTTTTGGAGAGGCGCCCAAGAGTATGCCCAAGGGAATTGGCGGGAAGACACACCCTTGGACCTGGTATTTCAGGCAGAATGGGACGACTATTCGAATAAACCCGTTTTGAATGTGAAGGCCGTGGGACATTTTCTTCCAGACTAAAAGATGATGACCGCCGCAGGCCTCCCTTTCTTCAATTCATATGCAAAAACCGGAGGTTTTTCCGCCGGACGGAGGCATCCGGCCGCTTTTTCTACAGGCCAAAGCCCCTCCTTCATCCTCATAGGCACAGACACACAGATGGAGCCGAAAACCACTTTCCATTCCACATTTCAGTCGTTTTTTGCACCATGCGGAGAACCCAAAATAGTTCGCAAAACATCTTCCTTCCCGATCACTCCCACAAGCTTGCCCTCCTCCAGAACAGGAAGAGTGTGATATTTTTTCTCCACCATCAATGTGGCAATATCTTCCAGCGTCGTCTCCGAAGTCACTGTAACGGGATCGGGAACCATGGCTTGTGCTACTGTGGTGGCCGTAATTTTTCGGATTTCCTGTTCAAAGTTCTTGGGTGCGCTCAGGGGAATCAGTCCATCCAACAACGTGAATAGAGAGGGCAAAGCCACCTTTTTCTGTTGAGCCACGAGATCGCTTTGGCAAATCAATCCCACCAGGTTCCCCTCTTCATCCACCACTGGAAGACCGTTGATCCTTTTTTCCAAAAGTATCTTCGTCGCTTGAACAATTTCCGTTTCGGGCGATACGGTGATCAGCTCGGTCGTCATGATATCCTTGGCTGTGAGCATGGTCCTGTTCTCCTGTGAATCCATCAGATGGTAAACGTCGGACAAAATCAATGAACGCCATGGCGCCAAAGCTCCTGAGACGTCCTTTTCCTTTTATTGGCTCCTGTTGCCGCCACAAAATACTCGAAAAGAGGACAATGGGAAACATCTATGTAAAGAACCATTCCTCTTTCGTCACTTTAAGACGACACAGGTGAGGCTGCCATTCGAAACAGGGAAATCCCATCGTCCCCCTCGAAACAGATTACAGAATCTCAAGAAAGCAATTTTCCATTCAGACGGAAAGGACCTTACAACCGTTTGAATGAACTTCATGAATGGCAAGCCCATTGATTGAACGACTGGCGTGATCTCGCAATCAAAGGAACCCTGAGCGAGCTTCCTGGTGCATTATGGAAATCGTTCGGGCGGCATCTGACGGCAAAAGCCAATTGATTCAAGAGGAAGAGGATAGAGGATGGTCCAGAAGGGATAACCGAATCTCATGTATTTGCTTCATTCTTTTTCTGATTTTCTCTGAAATCTGTTCTTCGATCTTAACTGCACGCTCTCCCATGGCCTGCCCGAGCAAAACTGCAGAGATCATAATATCTTTGGGATTGCCACTTTTTGCCATCTCTTGCGCAAGAATGCTCGCAAATTTGAATTCTTCAATCACCCTGTATTCAGGCTCAGGGAGAAAAGATTCCAATTGCAGGCAGGCAACTTCAAGACCAGCCCGGCTTTCTGCATCGGGACTTTCGGCCAATTCTTCGAAAATTGCCTGTCTGATAATTTTCTTGGAAAACGGCAAGCAGGTTTCAGGCTCCACGGGGGAAGAACATTTTTCCAACATGTCAAGATATGCAGAAATAATTTCTTTGCGATATTCGGCACCCAAGCTTTTGCCATACAAAGGCAATTCCAACACACCTCTTTCCACACCAGCCTTTGATTGGGAAAAGGCATTATCCATGCCTTGGTTTTTCTTGCGAAGAAAATCCTTAACCGACCTCTTTCTTCTCTGGGGAACCATTTGAAATTTCTCCTTAATCGTGAATGTATAAAAACTCATTCCAACATAGGTACTCTCGGAGGTTCAGCAGTAGAAAGAGTCACTGTGAGATGCAGAGGAAGATGATATTGAACGTATATTCGAAAAACATAGTACAGCCCCCCCGCAATTTCAAGGGGTGAGGCATCGCAATTTACTATACTTGAGTTCGTTTTCGAGAATTGACAGGATCACATAATGATAGAACTTGAGCCTTGGAGGCGATGGCAAAGCTTCGTCATGCCGGCGGTTCGTAAGCGAATCAGCGTATAAGCCAGGCCCCGAGACGACCGGTCCGGAGCAAAAAGGGCTTTACAAGAGAAGGGGCAAAGTAACCGGAAAGCAGTCCAAACAAGCAAGCAAAGCACAAACCGCTGACCGAGATTTCGAAGAGGGATGCCCAATAGGGGTAGATCACGCCGTCGATAAGTTCGTAGTTTACAATGATGGCCGAGGGCACTGCCGCAATAAGTGAAAAACCGAGGACCTTGAATTGATCTTTTCCCAGCCCGGAAAAGGTTTCACCACCGAAGCGATGCCACCACCAAAAAGACAACAGGGCGGTATAAAAAACCATAGACGATACACTCGCCAGTGCAACTCCTGTAGCATCCAGAGTTCGTGCCAGATAATAGAAGATAGGAATGGAAACCAGAGTCGCCAGCGTTCCGAGAACGGCAGGAGTCAGGGTGTCCTGGCATGCATAAAAGGCACGCCCCAGGATCTGCTGAATTCCCCAGCAAAAAACGGCCAAGAGAGAGATTTGAAGCAACCGGGCCGTGTGCAGAGTATCCGATGCGCTGAAATGTCCCTGCTGAAAAATGAGCCGGATGGTCGGTTCGGCAACCACTATCATCCAAATGGAAAGGGGAATGAGCAGAGTCATGACGCTCTGGAGCGCTGTCCTCAGGGTCTGATAAAATCGTGAATGTTCATCTTTTGCCACCAGTTCGGCCAGGAAGGGATAGGATGCCACACCCGCAGCCTGGGCCACCACTCCCACGGGAACGAGCATGATACGCCGTGCGTAATTGAGCCAACTGATAGCCCCTGTTCCCACCAGTGACCCGAAAATACGCACCAGCTGCTCATCCAAAACGACGATGGATTGCCCCAGCATGAGAGGTAAGGCAAGGATAAAAAATTTCTTGAGCCCTTCGTGGCGCAAGGAAAAATAGAGGTGGAGTCCATCACCCCATTTTACCGCCAGGTACGGGAGCAGCAGATTTCCAAGGAAAGCACCCGCCAATACCCCCCAGCAAAAGCCCTCCATGCCTCTTTTTCGAAGCAAAATCCCCCCCAGAATGATCAAAAAATTGTAGACCAGAGGAGTCAGCGCTGGAACGAAGAATTGTTTCCGAAGATAGAGAATGGCCGTCAAACAGGACCCCAATAGAAAACAGATTTGCGCCGGTATGATGATACGCAGGAAATAGACGAGGCGCAGCATTGATTCCCCCCGAAGACCGGGCGCCGCTATATGGGCCAAATGGGGCGCCAGGAGGATCGCCAGGACCGTAAGGGGGGTAATCACCAGAGCAATCCACGTAAAAACCGTCGAAAAAAAACGCCAGCCATCTTCTTCACTCTCATCGAAATAAGCGGCAAGAAGTGGAATGAGCGTTATGGAAAAATAAGCTCCAGCCAAAAGATAGTTGATAAAATCCGGAATGACGAAAGCCGCAAAATAAATATCCGATTCACTGGTGGCTCCGAAAAGGAAGGAAATGACCTTGTCGCGAAACAAACCCATGAATCGCGAAAGCAAGACACTCATACCCATGATCAGGGCGGCCCATCCCATTTGCTGACGGCAACTCAAAAAAGACATATCGACTCATATTTCCTGTAATCGATTGGTGGTCCAAGTTGACTGGGGAATCGAATTCAAACCATTTTCCCCGAAAACCTCAAGCATAAAATCCTCCCACATCTTCACCTCTGCGGTGTGTTTTTCAACTCTTTTTTTGAAAGCAGAAAGACTTATTCACCAAAATCAAGAGATCTTCAAGTTTTTCTTCTTGCCACCGGAAGGAAACTTTGCTACATAAAGCCGCATCAGTTGATGCGCCCATAGCTCAGCTGGATAGAGTGCCGGACTACGAATCCGTAGGTCGGAGGTTCGAATCCTCCTGGGCGCGCCAGAAAATTCAAGGGGTTACAGGTTATGCCTGTTTCCCCTTTTTTCGTTGTGTACATCCATTATAGTTTATCTCATCTTTGCGCACATCCGTTCCCGCCAAGAGGTGATTTTTCGCTTTCTTACCGTGAAAGTACTATGAGCTCTCGGGAACAGCTCACCATCTCCGCTTTTGGGCGGATTGAAAAAAACCTGAGTTGTGGTAAGGTCTGTTCAGATCGCAGTGGGCAGCATGTGGTACTGGCGCAAAGCAGCGATCCATCGAGGAGCATTGCGCTGAACCATCAGCTCTTTGTAATCCACCTGTGAATCTCGATAAGGTACCCTGCGACTGAGCAGAATGAAAACGATTTTCAGAATCTTATGAGCCAAAGCAATAATGGCGCGCTTGTGTCCCCGGCGTATGACAAGCCCCGAATACTTGCTTTGGAACATGCTTTTGGTACGACGTACGGCATTAGCCATTTCGCACAACAGTCGTCGTACATATGGATTGCCCTTGCGAATGCGACCGCTTTTCGCTTTCCGGCGGATTCGTTATTGCCAGGGCAGACCCCGGCCCACGAGGCCAGACGCTGTGGGGAGCCGAAGGCCTCCATGTCCAGTCCGATCTCGACGATCAACATAGCCGCACCCACGGCATCGATTCCAGGTATGGTCTGGAGAAGGTCCAGAGCCCAGCGGTGAGACTCCAGTTCAGCCAGCAATTGGGTGTCGAATCGAGCGATACGGGCCTCGAGCTCACGGATGTGCTGGAGGATTTCGCGCAGGACGAATCGATGGGCGGGAGTCAAATCACCATCGAGTGCGTCGAGCAACTCCTCGGGAGTGGCTTTGAGCCTGGAGTTGGCAAACTCCAGCGCCTGCAGGGGTGTTCCGCCCTCGATCAAACGATCATATGCCGGGCGGCTTGACCGTGAATATCACTGACCACCACGGAAAGACGTATTCCGCCATCCGTAAGGACTTCATGGAGCCTGTTCTTTTCACTGGCAAG
The DNA here is from genome assembly GCF_027925305.1 of Desulforhabdus amnigena. Lineage (NCBI taxonomy): Bacteria > Pseudomonadati > Thermodesulfobacteriota > Syntrophobacteria > Syntrophobacterales > Syntrophobacteraceae > Desulforhabdus > Desulforhabdus amnigena. The sequence goes on from NZ_BSDR01000001.1 coordinate 1,325,213, forward strand.
CATCCCAACCAGCTTCTGTCTCTCACGGGAAATCAGACGGAGGTTTCCCAGTTCTTCTGGAGGAATGAAACTCCCGCGAAGCAGGCCGCAACGGGCCAGCATGGCCAGCCAGCGACTGTCGGCCACATCCGTTTTGCGACCGGTTCCATGTCCTCGACTCCTCCTGTAAAATGTATGTTGAGATGGCGAGGACATGTTTCGAATCAACCTGCGGGTGCCCGGCACCCGTGGCCCTATTACCGTGCGCTCTCTATAGAAGCAATCCGGGGTGCGATGCGAAACAAGGGGTCTCGTTAGCTGACTGGGTCCAAGCCACGTATTCACTTGCGCGACCTCGCCCTCGCCAGCTCCCTTTATACCACCTTTCATCATCAGGGGTGCCGCGAACATCTCGGCATGAACGTTGGACGAGGTCACGGGCACGCCGAAGACCGGCACCCCGGTAAAGCGGATCGAGGTGCCGGAACTCGGGAGCTTTCGGCCGTTCTGAGGGTAGGCCACGACGAACTCTACTCACTCGCCGTGGCGGTTTTCACCGTCGGGATGCGTGCCAGCTTTGCCAGTTGCCGCTCAGTATAGGAGGGGATAGAATCTTTCCACTTGGTGTTCATGAGATAAATGATCTTGTTGGCTATGATTGCATTGCTTACGGCTGTGGGGTGGATCCGGTCGGCAAAGAGGCTGTCGTAATCCCCATAACTTGGTGGAGGTATGAGCTGGTATCCGAAGTATATGGGGGGATCAGCGATGAGCTGCCGCATTATCTTGTAAAGATCAAGCACAACAACGGACGGATTGCTGCTCAGGCTGCGTATGTATTTATTTGCACGCTGGATATGGGCACGAACGTTTGCAGCTTCGACCTCCGAGAGCTTTCCCCACTGGCTTGGTGTCAGGGTGATATCGGGGAGAGTCCATATGACGAACCGGGCATGAGGGTGTGATGCCCTGAGCACACGCCAGCTACTGCGGATGTTTGAAATAATGCTGCTCACAACCCTGTCGACCGAGCTCCTTGCGCCCGGAGGGTAAATGGAAAGTCGACCAATGTTGTTCCGTATGTCGTTTCCTCCTATTTCGATGCTGAAGAGCGTAGCTTTGTCTTGAATCCCCAATAACACTCCAGTTTCATATGTATCTACCTGAACTTCGAGGTCATCCGATTCAGAACCGGCAACGGCGTATTTCCGCAGTTCGCTCCCCGATCTGGAGGCCTTATGAAAAACGGCATGCATGGGATCTCTTCCGTACATATTCTGTGGACTGTCGGAATAAAACCTGAGGAGATCGTTGTCGGTGAGACTGTCGCCGAATGTGACGACATCCCTGAGATTGACCGCTCCAGATGCCACAGGCACCCAAAGAAGTAGACAGAAGCAGATGACCAAAAAAGAAATTCTCCGCATGGTGATTCTCCTTTTTTCGGCCCATATGGAACGAGCCACTGAAGCGCCATTTAAAATTGCTTTTACAGCTGACCAACCATGACCAGAAGTTGCATGACTACGATAGCAATTATCTGCATTCTGGCAATTCTTTCCCTCGGTGGGCCGGGGCGCACACTCTATCCAGAAGGACAGTTTGTCGTTTTAAAAAGGGCCAGCCACAGAAAAAACAAAGTAGTTTCAAATCCTTGTATCTCAACCCACCAAGAGAGCAAAGCCAAATTTATTCACCTCCTCCCTGCTGCCCTCGTCTCAAAAGATCCGCATCCCTATCGAGGAACTATGATTTTTGAAACCATGAAAGAACTGTTCGAAAAGCTGCCGGCTCCGGAATCCAGGCTCTTTCAAATCCTTGGATTCCGGGGTATAAATAATAAATAAAATACAGGAGAATGTGCTTCCAACTTGCCCAAATCTTCCCAACAAAGCTGGAAAAGTCAATAAAATAGTTAATAAAATTAAGGGAAATAACAAACCGGATGTTTGAAGGGGAAATAATATGAAAAAACTTCTTTTTATTCTTATTTTCGCATCGTTTATATGTGTGTCTTGCGCTGCGTTCGTGACACCCTATGGTACAAGTATAGGCATAGCGCCGCCCCTCCCGTTTGCTGTGGAATTAGAGGGCCCGTACTATGCCTACCATGGCTACCACTATTATTACGATCATGACCGGTGGTATTACTCACGGTCAAGGCGCGGACCCTGGAGAGATCTTCCCAGGGATCGTTACCCAAAAGAAATCCGGTATAAAGATAAGCGATACGATAGTGACTGGAGATACAGACGAGGCTGGGGAGACGACAGGGACTCGAGGCATTAACGGGATATGCAGACAGTTAAAGCGTCAGCCAATCTTCTCTTCGCGACGTATTTCAAGGGCTATCTCACTGAAAAGTAGATCCGGGCTAAAGGTGAAAAACTTTGTTCCGACCGCGACCAATCAGTGGTTTGTTGGAACCGGGAAGGCATGCTGATAGGCTTTACTCATCCCGGAATTGCCGGGATGCCAGGTTACTACCCGTAGGCGGACCTCCGTGTGGCCTTTACCTCCAGGTTTCAACAAAGTACCTATAGATCTTACACCATAAAGAGGCTTTCAATTCCCAAGCAAAATCACCTGATTTTTTGGCAACCGTAATATGGAATTTCATCCAAAATCAGGAATCTCCTGATTGACGGTACTCTCTCCGCCCTATACAAATGCGGTATTAAGAACCTATCCAGAAACCACCTGTGGACTTTGCGACCCCCCCCTTGGTCCCCCCTTGAGGGGGGACCAAGGGGGGGGTCCGCTGCCGAGGTAGGTTTTTGGATAGGCTCTAAGTCTCTAAACTTCTTGCCCGGTCCTTTCCTCTACTTGGAGTCTCTTATGGGAAAACAATGCCAGGTGACAAGGATTCTTCTCATCGCAGAAAATGAAGACGACTTTCCTCGCACCCTGGAATTACCGTCGGATGCGTTGCCCCAGAGATTCGAATTGGAGTGGGTGGGTAACTACCGTACTGGACTAGAATTGTTGATGCATGGCGATTTTGATATTTGCATCCTTGACTGTGCTGCCGGAAAAAAGAAAGGAGATGAGTTTTTAAAGGGGATGGAGACGAATGGCTGCAAGGTTCCAATTGTACTTTTCAAAGGACGCCATGACGACCCGCTTGTCGTGAAAAGTCAGGTATATCCTTCAAATAGGACAGACTACGATAAGGAACCTCTTGCATTCGTGAGAAACATTACGGATCGCAAAAAATAAGCCTCGCAATCATTCGATTATCAAGAATCATGGTGGAGTTATCGGAATAGAATCCGAGGTGGGAATAGGGACAACGTTTCTTATATATCTTCCCGTTTCCGTAAAGAAAAGCATGGAACCAAGACATCCGCGAGAGTAGAATATTTGAAATGCCCCTGTAAGCGACTGGTTGAAATTTTCATCCTGAGTGCTCGTAGATCCAATCAATCTGCAGCCGCAGCTCTTGTCCTGCGGATAGAGGAGGAAGCGAAAAAATGGGAATCGAAAGGTTCATAGGTATCGGAACGGCAAGAGGACAAGATGTTTTTGACTATGTTCTGCAAGTCCTGGAGTCAGAAAAACCCTCCGTCATTGCCTTGGATGAAAACCCCATAAGTATGAGCACACTGATTCAAATGCGGTGCTCGAAAGAGCTTTTTACCGAAGCATTTGTAATGAAGCAAAAACAATTTCTCCTCAAAAGGGATCTGGAGGTAGGAAATTGCGCCGGTATTCTTTACGCAATACGCTACAAAAACATCCCTCTCCATTTTGTCGATGGTTCCTTCCGGGAACCTCTGTCCGAAACGGGTGAGGAGATCGGAATTTACCCGTATACTTCAAATATGGATTTCGCTGCCACAGTGGACCTCATGCGCATCCCCATCAAACTCATAAAGGGAAGATATCCGACCTACCCCGGCTGGGACTTCGATTATGAACTCATCCACGCCTATCAAACGGACGAACATTTCCATCAGATGGATCGAGCCATCTGGCAAAGAAATCAGTTCACCGGGCGGGTGCTCGAACGAATGATAGAAAGCGCTGATAAAGGCATTCTCGCTTTCATCGGAAACAGGAAGCGTTTCAGCTTGGATCTTTACAAGGATACGGAAGGCATCACCGACGAGGAACTGGCTGGATACAAACCTCTGGGAGACTATATCCCGATAAAAGATAAAGTCTATTACGATGCCATAACAAGAATAAGAAATGAAATTTAGAGACCAAACGATATGGAATGGGATCATCCGTAGATAAGTAATGAGCCCCGCCCATAGAGATATGCTTATCGATAGAAACCAATTCTTCTTCACTCAATTGTCGGGAACCGGTTTTCTCGGATCAGGGAGTATCGTTATGATTTCCGCCCGGTTTTTCTATCTCACATACAGGAAACGACCGTCTGTCTTAGATCCAATCAGTAGTTGCCTTTTCTTCATAACCCGCGAGCAACAATTTCAAATCCTCCAAACTCAGGTTACGGACCTCATCCGGACGCCAGCTGTATTTATCAATCAAATAGCGGTAAACAGCATCTAATCCCTTGAGCTCTACATAACCTTGAGATTGACCGATATGGTCTCCAATTTTTTCCAGCATGCTTTTTAAATCTGCCATAATCGTCTCCTTTCTTCTGTCCAAGTTCTTCACAGTAACGCAACAAAATCCCGGCTTCCAACCCGACACCTGGATAGATGCCCGTTTATTGAGCATCTATCCATTTTATTATACCTATAAAAACTAATTCTATTTCTGTCTCCGTCAATGTACACCAGATAAAAATAGAGAAGATATTTTGCCCGGGCAGTTGAATCGATCTGCATAATTTGGAGCGATCACAAAGTCCCCACACAGACTGAAATATTGTTTGGGGTAGGATAAATTGAAAGAAGGATTATAGGAGACGACCATTTTCTGTCACTCTATCCTTTATCGTCTTCCAGAATTATTTTATCCTGAAAAGGTACTGTTTTCGTCGATCCTCTCGAGGAAACGTTATGCTTGCATGGCGCAAGGAATATATCCACGCAAACGGTATTCGACTTTGGACCGAGCAACAGGGCGAATATGTTCCCCTCGTTTTGTGTCACGGGGGACCGGGTGCCTGTGACAACCTGGCTCCAGTGGCTGAAATGATCGAAGATATTGCCCGTGTGTACCGTTACGACCAACGCGGCTGTGGAAAATCCGACGCAACGCCGCCTTATGATTTGAACACTTACCTGGCTGACCTAGATGCCCTTCGCATCGCATGGAACCATGAGCGTTGGATTGTTGCCGGCCATTCGTGGGGTGCATCCCTTGCACTGGCATACGCTCTGCGTCATACCGGCAGGGTCGCAGGATTGATCCTCATCTCCACCAACGGCCTTGAAATTCAAAATGTCGAATATGAGCGCAACTGCGAAGCGAAATTGTCATTTACCGACTTTGAAAAACTGCAGAAACTGCGATGCCTGTACAGGAACAGCTCAAGCTCCACCCGTGAGTCGATTCAAGAAGAGATCCTCCAGCTCAAGCTGAAGGCAGACCTTGCAGATCCGGCTACAGCCATCGGATTTCCTCACTTTCCCTGCCGTATGAACTATTCGGTCAACAGGCTGCTCACAGAAGATTGGGAAAAATTTCTTCAGCAGGAAAACATCGAGAAAAGGATTAAAAATCTAACCATGCCGACCCTGATCGTCCATGGCACAGGCGACCCCAGACCCCCAAGAGGTGCGCTCCGCCTCGCAAATTTGCTGCCCCTTGGTGAATTTGTCTCCCTGCCCAATGTCGGCCATTATCCGTGGCTGGAACGCCCTACCCTTCTAAAAAATGCCCTGCGAACTTTTATCAAAAGATTCGAGGAGTGGTGGAAGGAGAAAGAATGAAACGTTTTCCACAACGCTTTCCCTTTTGAAGAAAGGACAACGGCCAAATGGATTATTCCATCATCGATTCGCATGTCCATTGTGGTATCCAGGACCGGTTTCCGCCTCAAACCCTTGAAGATTACCGCTCCCAGGCACGGGGTAGCGGCATTGGAGGGGCTGTAGTCTTTTCCCCGGTCATCGAGATCTATGACCGTTATGATCCCTATTTCGAAGATACTCCCGAATGGCAAAAGAAAAGGCGAGAATCGAACGATTACCTGCTGAGCCTTGCCCCTCCGGACTTTGAGGTGATCCCGTACTTTTTTATCTGGAATGACTTCGCCGTCGAAAACATATCCCCGCAGCACCGTGGAATCAAATGGCACCGTCATGAAGAGGAACCGCACTATCATTACGACGATCCTCGATGCGCGAAGGCCATCGAAGAAATCAGAAAGCGGAAGATGCCGGTTGTTCTGGAAGAAGAATTGAAATTCACCATCCGTTTCATCGAAGAATGGGCTGCCGGAGTGCGGATCATCATACCCCACCTGGGTTTTTTAAACGGCGGATACGAGACGCTCCGCTCCCGTGGGATCTGGGAACGGGCGAATGTTTTTGCCGATACGGCCCTCGCTTCCCCGACCGAAATCATGGATTATCTGAATCGATACGGATACGAAAAGCTCATGTTCGGATCTGACTTTCCATTTGGAGATCCCAAAAGTGAGCTTCGAAAAATCATGCGCCTTCCCATCCCGGACGAGGTGAAAAGGGCCATTGCGAGCGAGAATCTGAGAAATCTTCTTTCAGACAGCAATCAGCCATAAGGGAGTTGGCGGATTCTAATATCCCGTTATTCACCACGGAGGGCACGGAGAAGATTATGGAATTCTTATGGGATTCCTCCATGATCTCCGTGGTAAATGAGGATTTCAAGAGCGACTCACTCCCTAAAGAATCACGCGGAACAAAACGTTGAGACCCAAAGAGTCATTGGAAAATGGATGATCCTTCCTTCACGAAGATCCTGCATTTTTTCCAGCTTTCAATGCGTGGCTATCGCAGGGTGCGGAAGGGCGTAAAAAAGAGGCTGAGCCGACACATGCAGGAACTCAACTGTAGAGAGGTCGAGGACTATTTGCAGGTTCTCGAGCATCGACCGGCTGAATTGCAGCGAGCCAAAGAGTTCCTCACGGTTTCCATCAGCCGATTTTTTCGGGACCGCCACCTGTGGGAAGTCCTCACAGGCTTTATGATTCCGGAGCTCTCAAGTGCTTCTCCTCCATGCGTACGGGTCTGGTGCGCCGGCTGCGCTTGTGGAGAAGAAGTGTACACTCTGAAAATCGTCTGGAATCAAGAACAGAAAAAAAGGCTGGAGCTCCCAGTCCTTGAAATCTGGGCAACGGACATCAATCCCGTTGTGCTGGAAAAAGCGCGTCAGGGCATCTACCCGACCAGCAGCTTGAAAGAAGTGCCCCCAGCACTCCTGGATCTCTATTTCTTGCCCGATCCTGAAGGCTTCCAGATAAGAGAAGAATTGAAAAACGGAATCTATTGGGAGATTCAAGACTTTTTATCGGCCCCTCCCCCGACGGATTCGTTCGACCTGATTTTTGTCCGCAACAATCTGTTGACTTATTACGAACCGTCCATCTCCTTACCGGTTCTTGTGAAAATGACCGATGCCCTTCGCTGGGGCGGTTATCTGGTTATTGGGAACAATGAAGAGATCCCTTCGGAGGATCTTCCTTTGAAACGTTCGCCCCTGTACCGCTCCATTTTCCTGAAAACGACTTTTCCCATTGGAGGGAAAATCTGAAAAGAGCAGTCAATCCGGGCTTCTTCCCCACCCTCAGATGAGCCGGACAAGGTGCATTGGAAATATCAGCAAGAGGAAGTCATGAAAATCCTTTTTACCCTTCTCGGAATTTTGATTGGCGCCAATGCGCGAAATGTCCTCCTGGGCATCTCGCTTGGAGGAGCTATTGGCTATATTTTTGCCGGTTTTCTAGAAATCACCCGCCGCCTGAAAGACCTCGAGGCTGAAGTTCAGAACTTGAGATCGAGACTGGACCAGGGTTGGACTCCTTTAGGTACAACAGCACCTTTTCCACTGAAGGAAGCACCGCTTCAAGCCGCACAGCCCTCATCCGAGACGGACCTGAAGCCCCTCCCCGAAGACGAGCTTTCCGTAAAGCCGGAGGAATGGGAGACCGAGCCGGCACCCTCTCACAAAACGGGTCAGGAAGAACTTCCTCCCGGAATAGCCCCCTACCCTTCCCGCAAAACACCAAGAGGGACGAATCGGATTCCATGGCAGATTTTTCAGCGATTTCTCTCGGGAGAAAATCTCGTCGTCAAGGTGGGAGTCTTCATACTTTTTTTCGGTGTCGCTTTTCTGCTCAAGTATGCCGCAGAAAACGACTGGCTTTCCATTGAACTGCGCCTCATGGCGACGGCGCTCGGAGCCGTCGGGCTCCTGATCGTCGGGTGGAGACTGCGTTCCCGCCGGCGGACCTACGCCATGGTCCTCCAGGGAGGCGGGGTCGGCGTCATGTATATCACGGTCTTTGCCGCCCTGCGTCTTTATTCCCTCCTCCCCGCCCCCCTGGCTTTCGGCATTCTGGCCGCCGTTGGCGGCCTGGCCGGAGCACTGGCCGTGCTTCAGGATTCTCGGGCACTGGCCGTTCTCGGCATAGTAGGCGGTTTCCTGGCGCCGGTGCTCGCTTCTACCGGCCACGGGAGTCATGTCATCCTGTTCAGCTATTACGCGCTCCTGAACGCCTGCATTTTCGGCATGGCCTGGTTCAAGGCATGGCGTATGGTCAACGTCGTGGGTTTTGTCTTCACTTTCAGCCTGGGCACAGCCTGGGGCTATCGCGCCTATCAGCCCCAATACTTCGAATCCGTAGAACCCTTCCTCCTTTTGTTTTTTCTCTTCTACGTCGCAGTCGCCGTGCTGTTCGCTCTGCGCCAACCGCCCGAACTCAAGGGCTATGTCGACGGCACCCTCGTCTTCGGGACTCCAGCCGTCACCTTCGCCCTGCAGACACTGCTGGTCGGGCAGTATGCATACGGCGCTGCCTGGAGCGCTTTTGCCCTCGGTTTTTTCTATCTCGCAACAGCATCCTTCCTCTTCTGGAAAAATCCAAGATACATGCGGATGCTGACGGAATCCTTCCTCGCCATCGGGGTGGCCTTTGCCACTCTGACCATCCCTCTTGCTCTCGACAACCGTTGGACGTCTGCGGCCTGGGCCCTGGAAGGGGCCGCCATGGTTTGGGTCGGAGTTCGGCAAAAGAGGATTCTCCCTCGCATCTCGGGAATGCTGCTGCAGTTCTTTGCGGGACTCCTCTTCTACAAGGCCTTCGCCGGAGCCACCGGCCAACTGCCGATACTCAACGGTTTTTATATGGGTTGTCTCACCGTAAGCTTCTCCGGACTCTTCACGGGTTTCTGTCTCAACCGGTACAGAGCAAATCTCCGCACCTGGGAATCTGGTCTCGACATTGCCATGGCCATATGGGGACTTTTCTGGTGGTTTGGTGGGGGGCTCAATGAAATCGACCGGCATATTCCCCATGGACACAGGTTTGGAGCAGCTATCGTCTTTCTCGCCCTTTCCTGCATGATTTGCGATGATTTCAGACGAAGGCTGGCTTGGCCCTTTTTGCGCATTCCTGCCCTCTCTCTTCCCATTGTTCTCTTTACGACAGCCATCGCAATGAGTTTAGAACTATCCCACCCGTTTATAAAGAGTGGTTGGATGGCCTGGCCATTGGCATTGGCCGGATGCTACCTGATTCTTAAAAGAAACGAGGGATGGCACCCGGAAGTGACCCTGCCCCTTCATGGGGTCACTCTTTGGCTCCTTGGCCTGCTTGCGACATGGGAAATGATCTGGCAAATGAATCACTGGATAGACGGTGCAGAAACATGGAAAACGATTGCATGGGTCATGGCGCCATCACTCCTTGTGCTCTTCACTTCCAGATGGGGTGAAAAACTCTCCTGGCCCGTAGGGAAACATCTGGAAATTTATCTCACTCTGGGTATCGGACCCATTGCACTTTATGTCTGGGCGTGGACCGTTCTTGCAAATCTTTTCAACCGTGGCGATCCCTGGCCCTTGAGCTACATCCCCTTCCTGAATCCTCTGGATGTCACGGTGGCCTTTGTGTTTCTGACTCTTTTCATATGGCTCCTGAAGATACGCTCCCTGGCATGGCCCCCCTTATTCAAGATACGCACACGGCTTCCGAAATACCTCATCCACAGCCTCTGGGGAGCATCCATATTTTTGTGGCTCAACGCCGTTCTCGTGCGTACGATCCACTATTGGGGGGGCGTCGGCTTCAGTTTCCAAGCCATGCAGCGCTCAATGCTTTTCCAGACATCTCTTTCCATCTTCTGGACTCTCACGGCATTGATCATCATGGTCTTTTCAACACGGCGCGCTCTCAGAAATTTCTGGCTCACCGGAGGAGGATTGCTGGCAGTGGTCGTGGTGAAACTCTTTCTTATCGACCTGTCAAAAACCGGTACCGTCGAGCGTATCATTTCTTTTATTGTGGTGGGCATCCTGCTTTTGATTACCGGCTACTTCTCCCCCGTTCCTCCCAACAAACCAAAGGAGGAGGATAGACAAAACCGGGAAAATTAGTTGACCTGCAGACCATGGTCCCTGCAACCGTTTGACAAATGGACTGGGAGATAATAAGGAAAGTCGTTTCGCAGAGGAATGAATCATCCTGCAAGCTTGCAGCATGCATCATTTTCCGGCATACTTGCGCCCATCACTGCTATCCAGTTCCTTGAGGGCATTTCATTTTCCTGCAGCCCAAACATGAAGATCCTGGTAAGCAGGATTTGTGCCGGGGAGTCTTCCCCTTTGTCCACGTTCCATTCGCATCCATGCACTTCGGAGGAAACCCAATGAAAGCGAGCAGATTTCAGGCTCTTGTTATTATTTTGAAAAACATTTTCATCACTTTTTGGATCTCCGTCATCGTCATCTACAGAGCATACCGAAACGCTTACAGCCGCAGGCACTGCGACCAGCTCCTGCACTGGTGGTCTTCAAAGCTTCTTGAATTCGTGAACCTTTCCTACGAAGTCTTCAACCCCAACGGGGTCCGGTTCGAGCCGAACCGTCGCTATGTCATCATGAGCAATCACAGCAGCCTTTATGATATTCCCCTCACCTTCATGGCCCTGCCCGGGAGCATTCGCATGCTGACCAAAAAAGAGCTTTTTGAAGTTCCCATTTGGGGACGGGGAATGGCTGCGGGCGAGTTCATCTCCATTGACCGGAACAACCGGCGCCAGGCCTTTCGAGATCTCCAGGAAGCCCGGAAGAAGATGGAAAGCGGGATCATTCTGTGGGTCGCTCCGGAGGGGACGCGTTCCAGGACGGGCAAATTGGGTCCTTTCAAGAAAGGGGGATTCATGCTCGCACTCCAAACAGGAGCAACCATCGTTCCCGTTGGAATTCGGGGGGCCAATGAGGTACTTCCTGCCAAGACCACAGACCTGCATGTGGGTTGTCACGCGGAATTCCACGTAGGCCGCCCCATCGATACATCCAGGTATTCGAAAAAGCAAATCAATGAATTGATGGAAGAAGTGGAAAATCAGATCCGGGAGCTCGCCGCCCTGCCCCGGTAAAACTGGAATTATCCATTTTAGCTTTCTGAACGGTAGCCGAATTCCGTCACTAGACGCAAATCCTTCCGCCAGTTCTTTTGAACCCGGACAAAAAGCCCCAGGTAAACATGGCATGCCAGGAGGGCTTCGATATCGGCCCTCGCTTTTTGGCCGATTTCTTTCAGCATCTTCCCTTGCTTTCCAATAATGATCGCCTTCTGGGACTCCTTTTCGACGTGAATGGTGGCTTCAATATCGATACGATTTCGCTCGGGAACTTCCTTGAACGTCTCCACCACGACGGCAACGGCATAGGGAATTTCCTGGTGCACCAGATGAAAGATCTTCTCACGGATCAGTTCCGCCACGAGAAAGCGCTCGGGTTGATCGGTCAGATAATCTTCCGGGTAATACCGCGGGCCTTCGGGAAGAAGCGCGAGTATTTCCTCTTGAAGAGCCGGAATGCCCTCCCCCGAGAGAGCTGCAACGGGCACGATCGCATGGAATGGGTAGCGTTTCTGATAGTCGGCCATGATGGGAAGCAGAGCCTGCTTGTTTGGCAGCAGATCTATCTTGTTGATGACCAGAATGACCGGGGTATCCACTTTGGCCAGATTTTCCAGAATGAAGGCATTGATTTCCCGATTCGCATCGGGAGCCTCGATGAGGAAAAAAATGATGTCGACTTCACTCAACGTGGAAAGGGCCGTGTCTACGAGCATTTTGTTGAACTGGTCCCTGGCCCTGTGTATTCCGGGAGTATCCACAAAAACGACCTGCGATTCCGGTGTGGTCAGGATTCCCCGGATGCGGTTCCGCGTAGTCTGTGGTTTGGGCGCCGTAATGGAGATCTTTTCCTTCAACATTTGGTTCAAAAGGGTCGATTTTCCCACATTCGGGGCCCCCACAAGTGCAACATATCCTGACCTGAAGGGTTTGGCCGATCCATCTTGAGTCATGACTCTTTCCGCCTCCAAATCTATGGGAACTCTTAATGTGACATTGTCACATTCACCACTGAGACACAGAGGGCACGGAGAAAGACCTTTAAATGAAATCTCTGGTTCTCCGTGTCTCTGTGGTTCCAATGAAATCTGACAATGTCAAGTTAAGGACTCGATCCTCGAGTCTTTTTCCCTTTTATTTATTCCAACCGGAAGCTATCACTGTCCGCGCAGCGATTCACGGCAATTCCGGCATCCGGATATTCTCCGGGGTTCCATTCCCTTTTCCTTCGCCGTCTTCCGCCAACGGATGCTTTCCTGCCCCACTCAGAGTGGAATGATCCCGCCGGAATCGCATCATTTCCCTGCACTTCCACATGTTCCAGGTTCCATCTTCGCTGCCAGTGCAGCAGATTCGACCGCCGTGGGCCAATCATTTCGCTCGAGCAGGGGCTAGAAACGTGCAGAATGAGCGAAACTCCCCCGTGTGCCTGCACCTCTTTTTCGAGATAGCGGTCCACCCGTTTCCTCCACCACCGAACCTTCACGAGATAACCGAAAGCGGGGTGGTAGGGCCCACCCAGGATATTTCCAGGTTTTTCCAGTTCAGGGTCGGCATGCAGACCCATGCGGGCTATGGGAATTTGCGCCTCCCCAAAAATATCATAGGCATCTGCTGCCCATTCAACGGCATCATCCAGGTCCAGAGGTTGGTAAGACCCTGCACGGTACCATTTGGCCAGGAGCGTTTTGTCGAGCACCAGGGTCGGGTAAAGGCGCACCATATCGGGACGGAGCAGAGCCGACCTCGATACGGAATCGAGAAAACGCTCCCGGGTGTCTCCCGGCAGACCGAGCATGAGCTGAAAACCGAGTTCCCATCCGTTTGCCCGCACCAGCGCGGCAGCGTTTTCCACGGTTTTTGCGCTGTATCCTCTTCGGCTTTCCTGTAGAACCTGATCGGAAAGACTCTGGACCCCCAGTTCGACCGTTCGCACGGGATATTCCCGCAGGAGGGCGCACACTTCCCGGGAAATTCCATCGGGACGGGTCGAAAACCGTATGCCGGTAAAAACGCCTTTCTCAACCCAAAGAGAAACCCGCTGCAGCAATCCCTTCAGGGCCTCTTCGGGCAAAGCGGTGAACGTTCCCCCATAGAAAGCGAGCTCCCCGGGAATGCCGCTTCTTTCGGCATGCTCCACCAGCCGACCGAAGCATGCATCAAAACGCGAGAGCAGGCCCTTGTCGCTGGATTTTTTCAGGCTTGAATCCGTCACTGCATGCTGATTGCAATAGACGCACTGAAAAGGACATCCTTCGTGGGGAAGGAAAACAGGGTAGATCCTGTTCCTGGAGGTCGAGGTCATAGATCGTCAAAAGTCCCAGAAATTTTTTCAATGATTTCAATAGCTTTTTGAGCAGCCACCTGCTGCGCTTCTTTTTTGCTTCGACCGGAGCCCCTGGCAAGGATTTTATCATCCAGCGCCACACTCATATAAAAGGTTTTGAGATGGTCCGGGCCTTCTTCATACTCCAGGTAATAAACGGGGGTGAGCTTGAAACGCGACTGGGTGATCTCCTGAAGCTGCGTCTTGTAATCTTTGTCCAAAGCCTTGAGGGGATGTTCTTCCGGTTCGAGATCCAGGTAAGCATGGAAAAGCCTTTTGACCACTGCCATGACCGCATCCAGGCCGCTGTCCAGGTAAATAGCTGCCAGGAGCGCTTCCAGGCTGTCCGCAAGCAGGGACGGTTTCTGGCGCCCGCCCGTCAATTCCTCGCCCTTTCCCAGAAGGAGGTGTTCCCCCAAATCCAATTGAGCTGCAATTCCAGCGAGCTCCCTTTCATTGACGATGGAAGAGCGCATCCTCGAAAGATCCCCCTCATTGTAATCGGGAAACCTCTGCAGCAATAGATGGCTGACAGTGAGGCTCAAAACCGCATCCCCCAGGAACTCGAGCGTTTCGTTATCCGACTGATTTAATTGAATATTTTCATGGACATAAGAACGATGCACCAGAGCCTGCCGCAAGAGTTGAACATTCTTAAAGCGGTATTTCAGCACATCTTGCAAGTCTTCAAGATCATTTGCTTGATTCAGCACTTTTTGTTACCTTAAAAGCGACCGTTCACCACAAAGAAACGGTTCGGGCCAGTGTCCCCGAAAGGATGCATATGCCGGGTGAGACCCCTGTTTTAGTTTTTAAGAATACATATATTATTTGCAAGATAGAAAAAGCCAGCGTTCTGGAGGCTCCCGCTGCGTCCCATTTTCTAAAGATCTGGCCCTTGCGAAAAATTTATACGAGCCGCATTAAACAAATAATTTTTTCCCGAACTTCCTTGAATGTCAAGACCGAATAAACAGCCGAAGAGATGAGGCCGAACGGCCTTCCCCGGAAACGCTTGTCAGGTTGTGACATCAATGTTTTGATAATAAAAAGGAACATCATGTTGAGCTGGATCAATCTTCCCAAGGCACCCCATTCAAGATTTCTTTTTCTGGACCGCGACGGCGTCATCAACGAGGACCGACCCGACTACATAAGACATTGGAAGGAATACCGTTTCTATCCCGATGCTCTGGATGCCCTGCGATGGCTGCGGGAACATTGCGTCAATGTGATCCTCATCAGCAATCAGTCCGCTTTGAATCGAGGAATCACAGGATGGAAGGATTTCTGGGAAATTCATACCAGGATGATTCGACGCATCGAAGAGGCGGGCGGTGAGATTCTGGCTGCATTTTACTGCCCCCACCATCCTGACGAGAAATGTGACTGCAGAAAACCCTCTCCCGGTATGATCCTGGCGGCGGGCAAAGTCTATGGAATTCCTTTGGGCGATTCCCATCTGATCGGTGATAGACATACGGACCTTCTTGCAGCCTCGCAGGCCGGATGCGAGGGGATTCTGCTGAATCGATTAACGGAAAACGGTGCGCAGTCTCGCACCGGTCCCGAATCTTTCCAGTGCTCAGACAAGAAATTCGGCAACCATGGCCCCTATACCAATCTGGTGCAGGCTGTCACGGACATTTATGGGGAAAAAAATTAGTATGTATTCAGAAAATAAGCAAAAAAACAGCATTGACGGTATCGGCGTGAAAGCTCGATACGGAAAACAGCGGCTTCGTGATCGAAAATTCCAAACACGAGCGCTACATTTCTTCACATGAGGCAGAAAAGGAAAGCCCACAGGTTAGCCGTCCATTCCCGGACACGGCAAGATACTTGCGTATTCTTCACCGCACTCGATGCTCATTGCTCTGCGCTGCCGTCATTTCTCGATCTTCATTCAGCAAAGAAAGGAGAACCATAAGATGTCGGCATTGACCCCCGCTCATCCCAGGCGAAAATGCTCCGTGGAAGAACAGGGCATTTCGAACTATACGAGAGTCTTTTACAACCCCACCACGGCCCAACTCTATGAACAGGCTGTACGGAGAAAGGAAGGTCTACTGGCTCACCAGGGCCCCCTGGTGGTCCGCACGGGCCGTTTCACGGGGAGGGCACCCAATGATAAGTTCATTGTCAAGGACGCATCAACCGCCGACAGGGTCTGGTGGGGTGAAGTGAACCGCCCGTTTGATCCTGAACATTTCGACCGTCTCCACCAGCGTCTTCTGGCCTATCTCCAGGGCAGAGACATTTTCGTTCAGGACTGCTATTCCGGCGCCGACGAAAAGTACCACCTGCCCATTCGCATCATCACTGAAAACGCATGGCAGAGTCTTTTCGCGCGCAACATGTTCCTGCGTATCCTCGACCCTGAAGCGCTGGCTGCCTTCGAACCGGAATTCACCCTCATTTCGGCCCCTCACTTTTCCGCCAATCCCGTTACGGATCATACTCATTCAGGGGCTTTCATTCTGATGGATTTTACGAAAAACCTCATCCTTATCGGCGGTACCGGCTATGGAGGAGAGGTCAAGAAGTCCATCTTCACGGTCATGAATTACCTGCTGCCTCAAAAAGGGGTTCTCCCCATGCACTGCTCGGCCAATATCGGAAAAGACGGCTCATCCGCCATCTTTTTCGGACTCTCGGGCACCGGGAAGACAGCGCTCTCCACCGACCCCGAACGTCAACTCGTGGGAGACGACGAGCACGGGTGGAGCGAAAATGGAATTTTCAACTTCGAGGGAGGATGCTACGCCAAGGTGATTTTTCTATCCCCGGAAGCGGAACCCCAGATTTATCAATCCCTCGGGCGATTCGGTACCGTCCTGGAGAATGTGGCGATCGATTCCAAATTCCGGCGTCTCGATCTTTACGATACATCCATCACAGAAAATACCCGGGCCGCTTATCCCATCGGTTTCATAGAGAATGCATCCCCAACGGGACTGGCGCCCCATCCCCGGCACATTGTCATGCTCACTTGCGACGCCTTTGGTGTGCTGCCGCCCATTTCGAAGTTGACCACCCGCCAGGCCATGTATCATTTCCTCTCCGGATACACTGCCAAAGTGGCTGGAACGGAAGCGGATATCGTGGAACCCCAGACCACCTTCAGCACCTGTTTCGGATCCCCCTTCATGCCCCTTCCCCCCATCGTCTACGCCGACATGCTGGGCCGGAGAATTCAGGAACATGGCAGCACGTGCTGGCTGATCAACACCGGCTGGACTGGAGGAGGGTTCGGCATCGGAAGCCGCATCTCCATAAAGTACACGCGGAGGATGGTCCATGCCGCTCTTGGTGACCGGTTTCAACAGGTGGAATTTGAAACGGAACCCTATTTCGGTCTTTCCATCCCCAGGCAATGTCCAGGAGTTCCGTCGGAAGTTCTGAACCCCATTCATACGTGGAAAGACAAGGAAGCCTATGAGCGGCAGGCGGAAGATCTCCGGAATCGGTTCCGCACCAACTTCAAGCAATTCGAGTCGCAGGTGGACCCGGAACTCCTTGCTCTCATTTAAAACAGAAAGGATCTCCCATGTTCTATCCCCCATTTCTTTTATTTTTTCTTTTCATCTTCCTTTTTCTTCTGTTCATGGCATTTGCCATCGTGCAGTTCGGCCTTTTCGCGTTGGCCTTCACCCGCTTGGGAATTCCTCCGGAATATCTGTTTTCCCTGCTTTTCCTCTCCATTATGGGGAGTATGGTCAATATCCCCATCCGGAAAATCCGGATTGAAGAGGAACCGGAAGAGTGGCCGGTGATCTCGTTTTATGGAATGCGCTTTCGTCCTCCACGCTGGCGCAACCGACACGAGATGATTCTTGCTGTGAATGTGGGTGGGGCCGTCATTCCTTCATGTCTTTCGATCTATCTTTTGACCCACGCGGAAAACCCCTTTCGAATGATCCTGGCCCTGGGTGTTGTTACTTTCATAGTGTACCGGCTGGCTCGGCCCATTCCGGGGGTCGGAATTGCCACTCCCATGTTCATCCCGCCGATCGCCGCAGCCCTCACCGCCATGATCATCAACGGAGAATGGGCCGCCCCCACGGCCTATGTGGCGGGGACGCTGGGCACCCTCATTGGTGCGGATTTGCTCCATCTGGATGACTTGAAGCATCTCAAAGCGCCCGTCGCCTCTATAGGAGGAGCTGGCACCTTTGACGGTATTTTCCTCACCGGGATACTCGCCGTCCTATTGTCCATGTCATGAGGACGGTCCCGCACCCGGATGGACATGGATCCATATTGTGCTCAACAAAATCTTGCGGTATTTACTGGCAGCATTCATTGGATGCTTTTATATGAAAAAGGCTCATGGTTCATAGCTCATGGCTCATGATAACATCGCTTTTCAAGAGCGTTTCCCGCTTTCCATATTGGCTTGCATCTCTTTGCCTTTTTCATTTTTCGTTGTGACCGTTTCAGTCATGGGAGTTAATTTCATATACTAACCTCACACTCAGGGAATGATAAGATATGAACAGCCAGGTATTCTTCACGGATCTCAGAGCGACGGATGCTCAGAGTCTCTTGCAAAAAATTGTCCATCTCATCGAAAAGGCAGGACTGAAAAAGGTCGTCAAGAAGCGGGGGCTCACAGCCATAAAAATCCATTTCGGGGAACGGGGCAATACCGCCTTCATTCGGCCCTTGCTGGTGCGGCCTGTTGTGGACGCCGTCAAGCAGGCCGGGGGAAAACCTTTCCTCACAGACGCCAATACGCTCTACGTGGGAACTCGCGGCAATGCCGTGGACCACCTCACCACGGCCATTCTGAACGGTTTTTCCCCTTCTGTCGTGGACGCTCCCCTCATCATTGCCGATGGAATCGACGGCAGGGATGATGTGGTGGTGCCTCTCGGCCTGAAACTCTGCCATGAGGCCTACGTGGGATCCGCCATCGCGAAGGCGGACACACTCATCTCGCTGGCGCACTTCAAGCTCCATGAAGCTGCCGGATTCGGAGGCGCCATCAAGAATGTGGGTATGGGAGCAGCGTCTCGGCGCGGAAAAATGGCTCAGCATTCCGAAGTCGCCCCGGAAATCTACGTCAAGAAATGCATCGGTTGCGGAACGTGTATGGAACAATGTGCCCACGGGGCCATGAGCCTGGTGGACCGCCCCGAGGATGCCCCCCGTCCTTTCCCCGAAGCAAAGAAGGTGATTCATATCGACGAAAAGCTCTGCGTGGGATGCGCCGGCTGCATCCACTCTTGCCCTCAGGAAGCACTTGGAATCAACTGGAAAACAGACCTGCCCCGTTTCATGGAGCGGATGGTGGAATACACCGTGGGGGCACTCAAGGGAAAGGAAAAGCGCTCTCTTTTCGTGAACTTCCTGACGCAGATCTCACCCGCCTGCGACTGCCACTCCTATGCGGACGCTCCCATTGTGGCGGACATTGGCATTCTCGCATCTAGAGACCCCGTGGCCATCGACCAGGCATCCATGGACCTGGTGAACGCTCAGCCCCCCCTTCACTCATCCTGCATCAAGGATTCACCATACAAGGACTCGGACAAGGTAAAAGCGGTCTACCCACACATCGATTGGCAGCATCAACTGGATTATGCGGAAGAAGTGGGATTGGGAAGCAAATCATACGAACTGATCCGCTTATAAACAGCACTCTATACGGAGGGCTCGCGAGCGAGCCCTCCCTGTAACTTTTCCAATCCTTTCCCGCCAATATCCCGCACAGATCTTCAAGATCACACTGAAACAGCCGTGCACATTTGCCAGGAATAAACCACTTCAGAAAAAGGGCTTGTCAAAAGGAAGTCCATTGAGTACATTCACCGGGTGGAAGCGCCAAGCTCACTGGTGGGGCTCCCGGACTTCAAATCCGGTGTAGGGGCGTGAAGGCGTTCCTAGGTGGGTTCGATTCCCATGCGCTTCCGCCACCCAGTAAAATCAAAAGGTTAGCTTATCCCTTCCAGATAACTGGATTGAATTGTTTTTCGTTCAGGACTTCCCATCAGGCTCTCTATCCCCAACTTTTGTCCGCCATGCCCTTTCTGCCCTTTAATAACGCAGTTTTCCGACAAGCTGTCAACTCGTCAGCCGAAAGGTTAATTGAGTGAGAGGCTATCTCCCTTCGGCATATTCCTCTTTCTCCAGAATTCTCATTTTAAAGCCAAGTCATTTCATTCCGCATTTTCGAATCACGGTTCGTTCGAAAAGTGATTTCTTACCATCGCTATTCAATCGTACAACTTTCTGCAGGGTGCGATTCACGACCATTGGTAGGGGTAAACACACGTCCCACACCACTTTGAGTGTCAGTGCGGTTTTGGCCGGCTTTTGCTCATTTCGCTATAAAGGGTCGTGAATCTCACCCGTTATGACCCACCGGAACTGGTGGGTCGTAAACTATGGCACGGAACGAAAACCCGATTGTCCTGTCGGGTTATGAATCACTTTGGCAGTCTAACAAACCGCCACTATAATGCTGGTCTTCCCTTCACCATTCCGATCGGGGCGGCCAGTATGCGAGCAAAGAATATCAGCAGATGCTTAAGAAAGCCGGCATCACGTGCAGCATGAGCCGCAAAGGAAATTGCTGGGATAGTGCCGTGGTGGAGGGCTTTTTCTCGACACTGAAGCGGGAATGGGTGCAGGATCGGCGGTATCGGACAGGAGCAGAGGCCAGAGCCGATATCTTTCACTACATCGAGGTCTGGTACAATCGGAAGCGTCGCCATTCCACTTTCGGCTATCTCAGCCCTGCCGAGTTCGAGTCGAAGGCGGTCAATCGACCGCTTGACCCCTCTCCAGAAAAATGGGGGAAGATCATGAACGTGGTTAAGGTACATGTATTTAACAGAAACTCAAAGAAGATGCACGCTAACTCAACAACGGAGCCGACCTTCGGTCAAAGACCCGGTCTCATCCTGATACACTCTGCGGTATTTCTGTTCGGATTCGCGGGACTGATTGGAAAGCTCATCAATGCGGGTCCGGCAGTCATAACCTTCGGCAGGACCTTCTTTGCCGCGCTCGCATTGCTGTTCGGATTCATTGCAACAGGCCGAAGCCTTGCCATTCGGAAGCGATCGGATCTCATCACACTCTGCCTTTCCGGGCTTCTTCTGGCAATCCATTGGTTTACCTTCTTTCAGTCCATCAAAGTGTCCTCCGTGGCGATCGGACTTCTTACTTTTTCAACTTTCCCGATTTTTGTCACATTCATGGAACCGTTCCTGTTCGGGGAAAAACTGGAAAAATCCGATGTGGCAGTCTCAATTATAGTTGCGGCTGGACTCGCGATGCTCGTTCCTTCTTTCGATTTTTCAAACAATGTAACTCAGGGCATATTCTGGGGAGTGCTATCCGGCTTTACTTTTGCCGTGCTCTCAGTGCTGAACCGCATGCATGTCAACAAACACCCTTTTCTGACCATAACCCTTTACCAGCTCGGATTTGCGACCCTGTTTAATCTGCCATTCGTAATCCTTGATGGAGTCTTACCTTCGGCAAGAGATATCCTGCTTTTACTCGTCCTCGGAACAATCTGCACGGCCCTTGCCCACGCTCTTTTTATAGGCAGCCTGAAGCATATCAAAGCTCGCTCTGCCAGTATAACCACGGGACTGGAGCCCGTTTACGGGATAATTTTTTCCTTTCTGCTCATGGGGGAAGTACCCTCTCTGAGAACCCTACTTGGTGGACTGGTTATTTTGGGGGTTGTCTTCCTGCCGATGATCAGGTCCGGGCAATCCCGACCGGTGCAATGATAAATTCGGATTTTGAACGACCGCTTCACCACGACGCATCCTGATGGACGAGCCGGTCTTCAAACATCCGATCCTCAAGATCGACGAGTACATCTATGCAGAAATAACCGTAAGAAACATCAGCCCGTAAGCACCTTGCTTTGAAAGGTCCATTTTCAACAGTTACTTATGATTCACTGTACTAGGTTCTGTTGACATTTGACGGATTGACTGTGTTTTCAATTGGATAGCAGAGTGTTTATCTTTGATGGACTATCCGCCAAAATCTTTCACAAACAAGCTTTCAAGACGATGCTCGGACGTGAAATGTCAACAGAACCTAACAGAAAACCATGATTTCCGCTGGTTCATTGCATCAGCAACGTTAGGCGTGATCGGCAGGATGGATGGAAAACTTGAGGGTAAGTTAGATTGGTTTTTTCTAAGAGGACGGATATGCGGAATCTCTCAAAAGCCGTCTTCCTCGATGCACTTAAAACGCATCCCGTAGCTCCGACAATGATGATACCTGATCCGGATATCCCCTCCCAGGGAAGGGTACGAATCACAGCCACTTTCTCCGTTTTGCAGCTGGGGCACTCTGCACCGCCTTTTTCCCTGTCGGAAGAGTTTGTCCTTGTAATAATTGGAGTTTAAGCGATACAGCCTGAGCCCTCCTGGGATGGAAATGAGCAAATAGCCTGCCTCTAGTTGTGCAGGGCCACATAAACGACTATGCCGTTCCCGGCAACACCGACAGCGTAGATTCCTTTCGATCTCAGGTGGCACGTCACCGGCTCCGTACCCTCAGGCGACGGAGTCAGTGACGTTGCATGCCTTGGAGTCGATTTTACCGCCTCACCGACCAATATCGACATGCCCTTCTTTCTGAGAGACAAAACCTCCAGCCTGTCCATTCCTTCAACCATGCGATAGCATTGCCGGCATAGCTCTCAGTATCCGGCAGGAGGATTGACGACGACATAGGTGACTCCACCTCCAGAGTACGCCGGCTGGTACCAGGTGGTGCCGCACTGATAGTAGGTGACTCCACCCGCCACTATTGTGGTGCTCGTACAGGGAAGCGCGGCAAAGGCCGAAGCGGTTATTGTTGTACCAATGGCATAAGCCGTGACGGCAACCGCTGCTCCGACCGCTGCAGCTCCCCAGTAGTCGTCCCAGTCGTCGTCCCAGTCGTCATGATCATGATACCGGTTGTCATAGGCCTCATTTACTGCTGTCTGTCGCTGTCCCTGTCTGTCTGTGCGTTGTTCCTGGCGGGTTCCCTGGCGTTCAGTGCGTTGCTCCTGGCGGGTTCCCTGCCTTTCAGTCCTCCCCTCCTGGCGATCCGAGCGCACGCCACTTCGCTCTCCCGACCTCTCGGTACGTGTATCCTGGCGTGCCTGCCTGGTATCTGCGCGTCCCTGAGCCCGTTCAGTACGCTGTGCCTGGCCCTGTATGCGCATCTCAGAGCGCTGTCCGGACCTCCCCGTCATGCCTGCCCGGCGCTCCTGCGCACCCATTGTTTGTCCACCTTGGCGTGCTCCGGCTCGCTGTGACATCGACACGCCGCCGGCACCTCCGAACCCCTGACTGCGGGTTCTCGCAGAGGATCTGGAGGAGAAGCCACCGCCACTGGCCGGTCCGAAGCGGGAGAAGCCCCCACCTCCCCCACGGCTTCCACCGCCAGAGAATCCCCCACCCCCTGCACGGCCGCCACCGCCGCGCCCGCCTCCCCGGGCTTCGACCTCGATGGCCATCATGAACAGTATAAAGAAGAGGATTGAAACCACAGAAATCATTTTTTGAAGTGAGCCGTATCTCATTGCTTGCCTCCCTTCTTCACTTTTTTGACATCAGGCTTGGCCACTTCCAGCTCGGCGAGGAATGGAATCCGCTGAACTCCTTCTGGAGGCGTGAAGACAAAGAAATCTTCGGGTGGGTTGGGGGAAAGATTCCAGTCGCTGAGATTTGCTCTGAACTGAGGCTGTCCCATCGCCTTCTTGTAAGTGATCACAACGCGTCGCGGCAGTGGATCCCCCTGTGATGGAATCCAAACCTGAAAGTCCACCTCATCGGTGCGTGCCGCCAGGTGAGTGCAGGGGACGTCCATGATCGTGTCCTGTTCCACCACTTCGACTGAGCGCACTCTGCGTTCCATTTCCGAGGGCAGCCTGGTGACAAACATCATGGCAAGAGGCAGCCGAAGCTGAAGATCGTTGAGAAGATAGAAGATCGCGTGATCCACGTCACCGGGCTTGGCCGCTCTGGCAAATGCTTTGTCTTTGGGACTGAAAACAGTGATTTCTTGTCCATCGAACAACACGAGGCCCGTTTCCCCATCGCTCCGTTCGACATCCACTCGAATACGGTCAGGCCGAACCAGGGTAAGTTTGCGAAGTTCTCCGAACTCTATCTTCTCACCCGTTTCCTGGAGCACATCATAGCCGGCGTGAATACTGACGCTGAATTGCTTCGCCTGGGCGAGAAAGTCACACATCTTCGTCAGCACAGCCTTGGCATCAGTCTGGGAGCCAGGAGCGCCCGAAACCGGTTCCTCCGCCGCGAATCCAGGGACCGCGCACAGAGACGCACTCAGCATGAACACCGCTAATTGAAAAAGTTTTCGTAAGTTCATCCAAACCTCCTGCAGTTTAGGGGTTCTCCTATCCAACGCACATCAACAATCAACCAGATCCGGGACGCAGCACAAATCAGGTATCTTTTGGTGATCGATGCCGGATGCCGGATTTCCGATAGAGTCGATCTATATGAAATGAGTGCTGCATCCAGTGTGCAACATCCCCTGAAACGAGGCGCTTGATTAACCCGCAATGTACTGTCGTGTACTGTCGTCCGGGGTCTGCCGAGTGCTCTTGTCGCTACCAGGGCTTCAAGGTGAAGGGACTCGAATCCTTGACGATCTCACCCGGGCGCCTGTTGGCGATCTGCACAAACTGAGCGGCCCACTCATCAATGATACCTTCCGCCTCCTTGTACCAGGTAAGTGCCCTCAGGTTGATGGGTGCGGCCTTCCCCTGCTCCCGGTCCGCAGCCATGGCCAGAACCTCACCCGTATCCGCATCCTCGATTTTCGCCTCAAAAGCGACCGTCCCCTTAGCACCCGATTCCTTCGCCGCAGCCTGCACCGCAATCCCGGAACCATAGGGAGCGACGATAGACAGAGCCTCCAGGACCGGCTTGCTCGGCACCAATTCGGTAAGGGCCATTTCCAGGAGGAGAGAACCTGCTGCAGGAGATTCCACTACTTCAAAACGGTTCTGGGGATCGTTTCGAAAAGCCGTCTCAAACTGCTGTTTCATGTACGTTGCAATCTCCTGCACGTCTGCTTCCATTTTATCCTGACGCATACTTTGCTGCCACCATTCTGCCTCAAGCAGGTACTGAGTATTGACATCCTTGATGTACAGCGTCTTGTACTTCTTCCAGTCCACCCCTGCCTTCACCCATGTTTTGTGGAAAGGGAGGTCCTCACGCTTTGTCATCTCCTGCACGGGAACGAACCCCGCCCCTTCGGAAGGCTTCGCCTTCATCGATGTGCAACCAGTAAGACCGAAACATACTACTACGACCGAAGCAAACAGCATCCACAACCAATCTCTTCTCACCGTTCTCATCCGTCTTTCCCTTCCGTGACTCGTCAACCACTTCACATGAGTATCTCGCCCTTACCGTAACGATCCGCCTATGTTCCTTCGGGACGCTAAGTACCGAAGATTGTAAATACGTGGCCACTTCTTTGTAGGAATGACTTCCAGCCGTGACAGAAACCGGCAACCGCACACCTTGTCGCGGCAGGATGCCGCTCCTACGAAAACGTATGGGTAAACGGCTGCGTAACTACGAAGACCAATACTAAGGGTTACCCTCCAGATGCGCCCCATTCCCGGAACGCATTTTCCCCAGGGATGACCTTTTTCTCCATCCGGACGCCCGCCGTCTGCGGGGAACTGCGCAGACCTTCAATTTTACTGCAAATCTTTCATCAGCTGTTGGAATTCCCTGGAATTGGCGAGGATGCGACGGGCAGCATCCTTAAGTTTGTCCACTTCTTCAGGCTTCAACACGAAAGAGGTGGGAAGCTTCTTGAAGTAGTTGCGTTCGGCCTCATCGTCCAAAGCTTCGAAATTCACCTCCACAAGGTAAAATTCGATATCACCGCAGGAGCCCGGTTCCACGGAGACCTTCCCAGACCCGCAGCGCCCCTTTCGAATCTCGTCGCTCCAGCGGGCGAAGCTTTCCCTCAGAAGCGCCACCGTCTCCACATTATAGCGGGCAATGGCTATAGAAGAGTACGATTCGAGCATGGCACTGAAGGGAGGAATCTTTTCACGTCGATCCCACTTATCATCGATTTCGGTCTCGGCATTCACGACCACGAAAACGATCTTGTGCACGTTTTCCACGTTGGCATATTTCAATGTGGTCCAGGGGTCACCCATCAGCGTGACCCGCTCCAGAACGGCCCGAAGACCCAGGTTGTCGGCAACTCCTCCATCCACCAGATGGATAAAGGGTTTCTTTTTTGAATCCAGGAAAGGCAACATGCTGTTTGCAAGGTCGAAACGACGTGAGGAAATGTCCCTGGGGGGCTGCATGGCCTGTTCGAGGGCTTCGGGCATGTCGTAGCCACACTTGCCGGCATAGTTGCGCAAGGTAATCGGCGTCAGGACAATGGGCACCGCTGAAGACGCCGCACATGCACGGGCAACCGGAAAAGTGGTCAAGTCCGAGCAGATCACATCGAATGAATCCTGGTTGAAGGTAAACCGGGTTCCATGAACCATGTCCGTGGCGTTGATGGCGATCATGGGTTTCTTGTGAGCGAGCATGTCGCCGAAGGTTCCGCCGTCGAAGATGTGCTTGTCGTAATATTCCGCGGCGAGATCACTCCTGTCATAATACGGGGATGCGAGCTTTCCCCAATTGAAGGGATTGAAGAGTGTGGCCTTCGCGAGATCGCCCTGGATGTTCTTTTTCAGGAACTTACTCTCGAAATCCTCAAAAATACGCTCCCGGAACAGACCGTAATACGCTGCCGTGAAGCTCCCCCCGGATACACCGGAAATCATGTCCACCTGATCCAGCAGACGCTGCTTCCGACCGTGGATGGATACCTCCATATCTCTCAGCGTTTCAAGCACACCATAGGAAAAAGCGGCAGCCCGGGTCCCCCCGCCGGAGAAGGTGAGTAAGATCAACACTTCCTTATCATCTTCAGCATCATTGAGGTTTCTGGCCTGATAACCCGCCTGGGGATCGTACTGCATCAATCCCCTGTTTATGGGGTAATGGGCGCAGCCGGCCGCGGCAAAAAGCAAAACCACCAAGAAGATACAGGCTGGAAGACGTCTGAGTTCTTTCGGAAAAGTATCTCCGACCGGCAAGGTATCCCAAAACGACCAGTGCATTCCAAACCTCCTTTTGAGAGAGCAATGTATCGCAGCGTTGGTCTGAAGCCTGCCCGGGAAAGAACGGCTCCTCAGCCAGGGGGAGCATCCGTCCCCTTCTTTCTGCTGCAGGCAAGGGTAATGGCGCTGAGCAGGGACTGCTCACCAAAAGGTTTTCGCAGGAAGGCGACGGCCCCCGCTTCCTCAGCCCTTTCCATCCACTGTAAGTCATCGTGGGCAGTCATGAAAATCACCGGACAATTGACTCCGGTGGAAGCAAGGTGGGCATACAGCTCAAGACCCGATAGGGTCGGAAGGCGGATATCCAGGAGGAGGCAGACCTTGTCCCACGATAAACTGGATTGCAGCAGGCTTTCGGCGGATTCGAAGGTAAGAACTTGATACCCGTTAGACATGAGCAACCTCTTCATAGCCCTTCGCACCGACTCATCATCATCCACAACAAGCACAGTCAAGGGTTTCTCATCCACGAGGCTCTCACCTTTACCGAGAAGTTATCCGAGCGATTGGTCAAATAAGGGACTTTCACAAAATAAATCATCCCCTCCCGTCATTCCGGCGAAAGCCGGAATCTAGCCGTACAACGAATTTCCTGGATTCCGGCTTTCGCCGGAATGACGATGAAAGGCCCCAATAGGCTCATTATTTTTTCGAAAGTCCCTAAGTGTTTCTCTCCGCGGGAAGAACCCCGCGAAAAAAATGACAGGGCGGAGCAACACATGCTCCACGTGTTCGGACTTTAACGCAATTGAAGGGGGGGAAATATTGGACTTTGGTCCAATACGGCAGGTCAAATCTCTGGGGAACGAATACACAATTTTTCGGCAAAACGGACAAGATCCGCCAGGGATCCGGCGCCCAGTTTTTCCATGATGCGGGCACGATGCACCTTGATGGTTTTTTCGCTGGTTCCAAGATCGTAAGCGATCTGCTTGTTCAGCATGCCGGTAACGACAAGCCCGAAGACTTCATGTTCACGTGGGGTCAAAGTTTTCAGCCGCTCACGGAGCTTCCTCAGTTCTCTTTGCTCCTGTTTCGCTTGCCGGTCCGCCGCGACAGCCCTGGAAACGACATCCAGCAAGTCCTTGTCCAAAAAAGGCTTCTCAAGAAAATCAACCGCGCCGGCTTTCATGGCCCGGACGCTCATGGGAACGGTCCCATGTCCGGTAATGAAAATGATAGGAAACGCAATTTCCTTCTCGGCCAGACGCTCCTGCAATTCGAGACCACCCAGTTCGGGCATTTTAACGTCGAGAACGAGGCAACCCGGCACATCCGGGTGTTGGAAATCCAGGAAATCGAGGGCTGAAGTGAAGGTCTTGACGTCATAACCTTCTGATCGAAGCAGCCGCTCCAGGGATTTCAACACGGATGGATCGTCATCAACTACGTATACGACGGACCTTTGATCCCTCACGGCTGCTCTCCCCGGTCCACCGGCAGGGTAAAATAAAAGGTGGCTCCGCCTTCCGGGTTGTTCTCAGCCCCTATCGTCCCGCCGTGGGCACTGACAATAGTCCGGCTGATCGACAACCCCATTCCCAGGCCGTCCGCTTTCGTTGTGTAAAAAGGCTCGAACAGGCGGTCCATGTCCTTCTTGTGGATGCCGGTGCCCGTGTCCCTGATGGAAACCATGACAGCCCGACTGCCCTGCCCGGCTGTCCTGATGACCAGTTTCCTCAGAGCCGGAGGGGTCTCTCTCATGGCGGCGGTCGCATTCAGCATCAAGTTCAAAATGACCTGTTGCAACTGCACGCGATCACCTTCCACGGTAGACAGTTCGGAATCCAGCTCAGTCGTGAGGGAAAACCCTTCAAGAGAAGATGCGCTGCGAACGAGCGCTATGGATTCGCGAACAGTATCGTTCAGGTCCACCGTTTCGCGGCGAGGAGTCTCTTTCTTGACAAGAGCCCGCATCCTCCGGATCACCTCGCCGGCCCTCCTGTCATCCTGGATGATGTCATCAAGGATCTTTTGGATCTCGTCCAGGTCCGGAGTACCCCTGGAGAGGAACCGTTGCGCGGCTTCGGCGTTGCAAAGGATAGCCGTCAGAGGCTGGTTGATTTCATGGGCCAGCGACGTGGCCAGCTCCCCCACCGTGACGATCCGTGTGATGTGGGCAAGCTCTTCCCTGCGCAACTGGGCCTCCAACTCGGCAGCTTTTCGTCCGCTGATATCCGTGATGGAGATCACGACACCTCCACCCGGATTCCTGAAGGGCACCGCCTTCATCAAAAGCCATCGGGATTCCAAGGGTGAATCACAGGGATATTCGAGCGAGAAAGTATCGCCCTTGCCGTCCAGGACAGACTGGATGCCATCGAGGATCTGGGCGGCAAAATCCCCAGGCGATTGGATAGATCGCCGGCACTCCTCCAGGTAGTTGACTCCGGGACCCAATCCAGCAAGCGAAGTGACGCCGCTTTGTTGGTGGGCAAACTTCTCCCATGCCTCATTCACGGCGAGGATCGTCCCGTTCTTGTCCAGGATTGCAACATAATTCTTCAGGGACGCCAGAACAGCCCGGTTGAATTCTTCGGAAGCCTTTATGGCTTCTTGAGCACGTTTGTACTCGGTGACGTTCTTGACGGTGTAAACGACGCCCGTGATTTCCTTTTTGTCATCGAGGACCGGGTCAGCGGAGACAAAGAGCCACGCATCCCTTTTCTCATCATAAAGAACCGCATCTTCATGTCTTTTGGTCTCCAACATCCTTGACAAAGGACAATCATCAAGGTGCGCGCCGGCTGCATACATCGCCTCGTAGTAGCGTTTGCCCAGGATTCTGTCCATAGGGAACCCAAGGAACGGCACAGTGGCCGCATTGACCTGGACTATTCGCAATTCGTTGTCGAGGACCATGATCAGATCCGGAATGGAGTCAAAAGTAGTCCGCCACTCGTCAGCGGCTTTCCGAAGGGCACGTTCGGCCCGGCGTCGCTTCCGAAGACTGATGATAAAGTTGGATACGAGAAGTGTCTGGATGATTAGAATCGAAGCGATTCCAACGGCCTGCCAACGGTATGTGTCCCATATGGAAAAATCCCTGTAACGCACATCGCTGCCCTGAGGCAGATTCCCCTCTCGGATCCCCCAACGTTTGAGTTGACGCGCATCGAATATATACTGACTCCCACTTTCCCCGAGAGAATTCATGTTGTCCGGCTTTTCCCCGGCGAGTATGCGAAGCGCCACCCGGCCCGTCCTGGCTCCCTGGGCGGAGTGACTGAGCAGGGAACCGCCCACAATCCCTGAACCGATGTACGTTTCAGAAACACTGTAAATCGGTGCGTTCGCCTGCCCGGAAATGAGGGCCAGGGCATCGGGGGACTTGAAAGATCTTCCGGTACCATCTCGAAAAATAGAGATATAAAACACCAGGGAGTGTTCGGGGAGAGTTGAAACACGGTGGAGGAGTTCCTCTATTGGGAGCCCGGAAAGATATTGGAGATCCACCTGGTTTTCGAAACCACGAAAGACTTTCCTGGCCATGCCTTCCAACGATTGATCATACCGGGATGCTCCGGTCACGACAAAAACCCTGCGGACATCCGGATGAAGGCGCATGGCCAAAGTCAAAGTACCCGCCATATCCAGTTCACCCGCCAGCACGGCCGCAACGGGCAAAGGCATTGGATCAACGAGTAGCTTAGGGTCCTGCTCGTAGTAAATTATAGGAATATTATGAAAGGATTCGGGACCGTATTCCGCCAAGAATTCGAGGGATGCGCGCAGGTCGGCAACAATGAGATCAATCTTAAGGCCTGAGTATTTTTCACGGTATAGATCCATCAACTTATCATGGTAAAGTTCGTCCGGAAATCTGGTCAGGTCCATGCATTCGACGTAGAATTCGAACTCGTAATCCTTCGAGTCCGTCAATGTTGATCGAAAAGCGGCATCAAAACTGACGAACCCGGGCATATTGCTCTCATATGGGAAGAGGATCAGGATCCTCTTAGAGGGTACCGACGCCGATGAGTCGTGAGGAATGGCGAAAAGCAACAGCCCAAAAAACAAGGCTGATTTTATCGTGCGACTCATGGGTCTCATAAGATGCTTTCCGGGTAGGACCAGAGTAGGATATTCCAGCTCACCATACCTATATATAAGTAATCTGGTAAATTGGAATTGTGTTTTTTTTCCCTATTTTTTTATTATAAAATAAATTCAGATAGATCATCAAGAGCAATCCTCTTTTTTAGAATGGGTATATAGGGCGTGTGCGGTAAACAGGTGAAGAGTTTCCACGGAGGTTAACTCATGGAAGAAACAACAAGATCACATGCGGCAAGATTGGCGATTCGTAATTTCAGAATTGCAGCCGATGCTCTCCTGCTGATCGGTCGCTTCAAAATGGAGGGACGTTCCGGCCAGGTTCTGCAGGATTCTCTGAAGACCCTCAGCCCTGAAATCTATGGAACCATGAACGATCCCAAGAGCATAGAATTGAAGGGACTAGAATACGTCATGGACAGACTGCCGCGGGGAATCGAAGAATGCTGCCGTTTCGTGATGACCTCGGAAGAAGATTTGGGAGACACTCCATTTGTAATGCTGCAACCACTGAAGCGCAGGAGAACTTCTTATCGCATCAATGAGAAGGAAATGTGCTTCGTGATAACACGCGGTTTTAGTGAGATATACGACATCTTAACGCACCTGACATTCTTGTACATCGAGGCAAAGAATATTCACAGCAAAATGAGAGACCAGGAAGGGAATTTGACTACGGAATGGAAGGAATTCGATAAGTTCATGGAAACCGAGGATGAGCTTGATAGTGAACATCTAAATCGCGCAATCTGGAACTTGAGTATCATTCTTGGCAGGACTTTTCACGAAACGAAAGACACATACGAATATTTTGACAGATCCAAGAAAGAAATGAATGCCAGCAATGGTCTGTTTAAAATTATCCACAGCCTCGGAACCGGGATGGGATACATAGTTGATAATCAGGCTGACGTTGAGATCCAGTTCACACCGGATTTGAGCCACGTTATCCTGCATCAAATGTATGGAAAGAGATGGGCCGCCGGGATCACGGACAAACTGTTGAAACTGAATTTAGAGAATCGTCCGTTGCATATAATAAGCTCAAATCTCCACAGCGTCGTTAATCTTTTATACGGATACGCAGCGGTTGGAACCGGCACAGATAAAAAATTTACTCAGGATCTCTACACATTTGTCCAGGAATTACGGAATAGAAGTGATGAAATCAGAGAATATGCCAGGAATCATGGTTTTTACGAGGTCCCTGATAAAAGCGGTGCGCATATCGATTGTCAGATCATCGATACTGCCAATCTGAATTTCGAGGGTTTGCATCCCGATCTGCGAATCAACGTGGAAGTTGTGCAGGATGAAAAGCCGGTTGTTCTCGTAATGGATTATGCTTTTGGAACGCAGGCCTTTGAACTGATTGATTCATTATTGCAGCCTATGATGATCGAGGGAGAGGAAAAGAACCTGAACCTTCGCTCCATATCCGTTATGGGGAAGGCGGGAACGCTGCGGGGAAAGAAGGGAGATATAATGATACCCACAGCCCACGTGCTCGAAGGTTCCGCGCACAATTACATTCTAGATAATGATCTGACGGAAGAAGATTTCGATGGTTACAAGGATGTCTTTGTGGGTCCGATGATAACGGTGCTCGGAACCTCTTTGCAGAACCGGGATGTGCTCGAAACATTTAAAACCACGAGCTGGAAAGCCGTAGGTCTGGAAATGGAAGGCGGGCACTACCACCGCGCCATCAATGCGGCCATGATCCGTGAGCACATCTCAAAAGACGTGAAAGTCCGATATGCCTATTATGCCTCTGATAACCCGCTCAAGAGCGGTCAAACCCTCGCTTCGGGCAGTCTGGGAATTGAAGGGATCAAGCCGACCTACATGATTACGAAGCGTATTTTGGAGAAGATCTTGTAGGCTCGGACGAGGACGTTGGAACCTTCCAAGGGGCGTGGGAGACCACGGGTCTTTGACCTTCTGCCCGCAGTCTCTCTTTCTGAGTGACTCATTACTTGAGATTAATATTCACCCCCCCACTGCCCAGGGTTATACCCAATCCCTTTGTGGTCGCCACCACTTCAATCACCACGCCATTTTGATTTTTCATCGTCACGGCCCCAGCTCCACCACCCAGCGAAGCACCTGCGCCAACGCCCACATAGTTACCGTTGATGTCTTCCAGCTTCTTGAGATTGTAGACTGTGCCGGTAGCGGTTGCCTTGGTGATACCCACTTTGCCAACACTCATTCCGTCCACTTTCAATGGGTAAGACTTTCCCTTGTAACTGAGGGTTCCACCGCCCCAACTGAATCCAATACCCGCTGCGACACTGCCGGTCTCAAAGTTGATTATGGCATCCGGCGTTTGTTCCTCTGCAGTAAAACCCGGCACAGGAACGAACGCCAAGAAGGCTGCAACAACGACAAAAACTATTGAACAACGTAAGCTGACTCTTTGCATAGCATCTCTCCTTTCCGGCCCAACCACCATATCGAAGTTGGAACCTTCTATGGGAATGAAAAGGGGCAACACCCACCCCAACAAATCATCCGGTAGCGATGGATGATTAAAACCTTAAGGATTTCATCTACCATTGAAGCGCTTGTTGTATTCGGGCAAAAGCACCCTGCCTGGCTTCCGCGGGCAATTATTCCGCCCGGAGCTCAATCGTCAGCATGCTTCTGAGAGGTCGTGAAGGTTCCGGTCTCCTGCCAGCCACCGCCAAGGGCTTTGTATAGCTGGACGACGGCAAGGAGCTGGTTGAGCTCGGTCCGGGCGAGGGTCGTCTCTGCCGGATAAAGGTTTTGCTGGTTCTGCAGGATCTCGTAATAGCTCGCTTTCCCGGCCACGTAGCGCTTGATGGAAACCTTGACTGCCTCCTCATAGGCTTTCACCGAGCGGGCCTGGTCGGCACGGCTCGCTGCGAGCTTCTGCCGGGAGATGAGAGCGTTGGATACTTCCTGGAAAGCATTCAGGGCCGTTTGTTCGTAGACCAGTTTGGCTTCTTCCCAAGCCGCTTTCGCCTGCCGATACTCGGCGATCAGCGTGCCGCCCTGGAAGAGGGGACCCGTCATCGCACCGGCGACAGCCCACAGGTTGGAGGTGCCGGATGTGAACGCGGAGAGTTCCGGGCTGACCTGGCCGAGCAGTGAGGTAAGGCCAATCTGGGGGAAAAAATTGGTCATGGCGACACCGATCTGCGCATTGGCGGCCCGCAGATTCTGTTCCGCCTGGCGGATATCCGGGCGCCGTTCCAGCAATGCCGATGGCAGGCCGGCGGGAATTTCCGGTGGACTGACCTGTTCCAGCAAGGTGGCGTTGCGCTCGACGGGACCGGGATTGCGCCCCAGGAGG
Organism: Desulforhabdus amnigena; assembly: GCF_027925305.1. Lineage (NCBI taxonomy): Bacteria > Pseudomonadati > Thermodesulfobacteriota > Syntrophobacteria > Syntrophobacterales > Syntrophobacteraceae > Desulforhabdus > Desulforhabdus amnigena. The sequence goes on from NZ_BSDR01000001.1 coordinate 1,359,556, forward strand.
ACATTGATCTGGTTTTCCTTAAGTACAATGAGGCGTTCTACTTCGGGAACATTGGCCGCAGCCGTACCCAGTAAACCCTCGGCGCTGGATGTTTCCAGCTTGGACGCGACCCCGCCCTCGAGCCGCTGGGTGAAAATCTTTAAGGTATCCTCAAAGGATTGTGTGGTCTTTTTGTTGATCTCCAGTTCGAGATCGAGTTCGAGCAGCTCGAAGTAGGCTTGAGCCACGGCGCTCACAAGAGAAACCACAACACCCCGGCGGCCTTCTTCGGTGGCCAGGTATTGTGCCCGGGCGGCTTCATTCAGGCGGCGGATTCGACCCCAGAAATCCATTTCCCAGAACACATTCAGGCCAAGGAGAGCGGAATCCTCCGTGCTGCCCCCATTGGGGCTGGGGGTGGTGAGGAAACTGTTCTTACCCTTGGCAACGATTCCATCGTAAGCGATCTGGGGGAAAAACTGCCCCCGTGCCTGGGCGGCAATCTGGCGCGCCTGCTCGACACGAGTCGCGGCCACGCGCAGGTCGTAATTGTTTTCGAGCGCTTCAGTGATGAGTCGCTGGAGGGTCTCATCCTGGAAAATTTGCCACCATGGGAGGTCCGCAAGAGAATGTTGCTCTGCCGGTGTCATGGCACTCCGAAAGTTCTCGGGAGCATTGACGGCCGGGCGTTTGTAGTTGGGTCCGAGAGCACAGCCGGACACGCAAAAAAACAAGAGAATCCAGAGGGACAGTTGCTTTGTAAGCCTTTCCATCGCTAGTGCCCTCCACCGGAACCGTGAGTTGTCGGTTCATCCATTGGGGGTGATTCATGCTTTACGCCACGATGAGACAACTTTTCGACCACATAGAAGGTCACCGGGATGAGAAAGATGGCAATGAAGCTCGCCATCATCATCCCGCCAATGACGACAAACCCCATGACCTGGCGGGAAAGTGCCCCGGCGCCGCTGGCCCTGGCCAACGGGACGCATCCCAGGATGAATGCAAAGGACGTCATCAGGATGGGCCGAAGGCGCAGGCGTGCGCCTTCCAGGGCCGCTTCCACAAGCGGTTTGCCCTGGTCGTAGCCCATCTTGGCGAACTCCACGATGAGAATGGCATTCTTCGCGGCAAGCCCTATGAGCATGACCAGACCGATTTGTGCATACACGTTGTTTTCGAAACTGCCGATCCACAAACCCATAAACGCTCCGGCCACGGCAATGGGCGTGCCGAGCAGCACGCTGAACGGCAGGCTCCAGCTCTCATACTGGGCGGCGAGAATCAGGAAGACGCAAAGCAGCGAGAAACCGAAGATGACGGCCGGTGAGACGCCTTCCTGGGCCTTTTTTTCCTGGTAGCTCATCCCCAGGTAGTCAAAGCCCATCTCGCGCGGCATGGTCTGAGCGAAGACCTCCTCCATCGCCTTCATGGCCTGGGCGGAGCTGAAGCCGGGTTTGGCGGAGGCGTTGATCTGGGCGGAGCGGTACAGGTTGTAGCGCATGGTGAATTCAGGACCCGCGGTTGGGTTTGTGGCCGTGACGGCCGAGAGCGGCACCATGTTGTCCGCGCTGTTGCGCACGAAAAACTGCCCCATGTCGCTGGCACGGGTGCGGTAGTCGCCCTCCGCCTGCACGTAAATCTGCCACTGGCGGCCAAATCGGTTGAAGTAGTTCACAAAGATACCACCCATGAAACACTGGAGCGTCTGGTAAACATCCTTGAGCGGCACGCCCTGCTTCAACACCTTGTCGCGGTCCACGTCCACGGACACCTGCGGCACCACGGGACGAAACGTGGTGGAGACGCTTGCCAGCTCAGGGCGTTCGCGGGCGGCGGCAACGAATTTTTGCACATTTTCGGCCAGGAAGCCGATGTCCCTGCCCACGCGATCCTCGAGGATGAAGGTCACTCCACCGGAGGCACCGATACCCGGAATGGCCGGCGGCGAGAAGGCAAAGCCAACGGCCCCGGTAATGTCACGAAATTTCTGATTCAGATGGGTCATGATGGCCTCGTACTTTTCCTCGGGCTTCTTGCGCTTTCCCCAATCCTCCAGGGTGATGAAGAAAAAACCGCTGTAGGTGTTCTGCACCTGGCTCAGCATGCTGTAGCCGACAATGGATGAATAATATTTCACTCCAGGCGTCTTGCTCAAAATCTCTTCAGCCTGCTTCATGATTTCGTCGGTGCGCTGCAGTGATGCCGCATCGGGCAGTTGCACCCCCGCATACATGTACCCCTGGTCCTCTTCCGGCAGGAAGCTTGTCGGGATTCCCTTGCCGAGAAAACCCGCAAACATGGTGATGCCTGCGAGGAGCAGCAGCGATACGACACTTTTGCGGATGAGCAGACTACAGGTGCTGACATAGCCTCCCGTGGCGCGGTCGAATACCTTGTTGAACCAGCGAAAAAATATGGCCAGGGGGCCTCGTGACTCTTTTTTCGGTCGCAGCAGCAATGACGCCAGGGCGGGACTCAGGGTGAGAGCGTTGAATGCGGAGATGACCACCGATACGGCAATGGTAACCGCGAATTGCTGATAGAGGCGGCCCGTGATGCCGGGGATGAACGCTGTCGGCACAAAAACGGCCGAAAGGATAATGGCGATGGCGATGACAGGCCCGGATACCTCTTCCATGGCTTTGAGAGTAGCATCCTTGGGCGACATTCCGTGCTCGATGTGATGTTCGACGGCTTCGACCACCACGATGGCGTCATCCACCACCAGGCCGATGGCGAGCACCAGGCCGAAAAGCGACAGGGTATTGATGGAGAAACCAAACAGGGGAAACAGGGCGAAAGTACCCACCAGGGACACGGGCACCGCCAAAAGAGGGATCAAGGTGGCACGCCAGCCCTGCAGGAACAGGAAGACCACGATAATGACCAGCACCAGGGCTTCTACAAGGGTGTGCTCGATCTCTTTCATACCCTCGGTGACGGCCAGGGTTGTGTCGAGGGCGACCGCGTAATCGAGATCCGGAGGAAAGCTCTCTTTAAGCCGCTCCATGAGCTTTTTCGCCCCCTCCGCAGCTTCAATGGCGTTGGACCCAGGCAGCTGGTAGAGCGCCACAAGGGCCGCCGGCTTGCCGTTGAGGCGGCCGATAAGGTTGTAGGTCTGGGCTCCCAATTCGATGCGGGCGACGTCTTTGAGGCGCACGAAGGACCCATCCGGCTGCGCCCGTACTATGATTTCACCAAACTCCCGCTCGTTTTCCAAACGGCCCTGGGCACGGACCGCATAGGTGAATTCCTGTCCCGGGGGCACCGGCTCCGCGCCGATCTGGCCGGCGGGGTTCACGGTGTTCTGCGTTTGGATGGCCTTGACGATTTCGGGAATGGTGATGTTGAGCTTGGCGAGCTGGTCGGGTTTTACCCAGAAACGCATGGAATACTGGCCCGCACCAAAGACCGTAACGCTGGCGATCCCCGGCACGCGAGTCATCTGGTCGTTGATGTTGATGTAAGAGTAATTGGCAAGAAAGATGCCGTCGTAGGTGCCGTTGGGTGAATAGAGAGCGAACATGATGAGCGGAGCGGAAGTGGACTTTTGCACCGTAACACCATAGTCACGAACGTCCGACGGCAATTGGGATTCGGCCTGCCCTTCGCGCATCTGTGCCAGAATCTGATCCGTGCTCGGGTCGGTCTTCACGTCAAAGTTGACGTAAAGGGTCATCTGCCCATTGTTGGCGTTGAGGGAATACATGTAGTTCATGTTGTCCACACCGGACATCTGTTGCTCGATGGGGGTCGCTACGGACTGTTCGACAGTGATCGCGTCGGCACCGGTGTAGGTGGTTTTGACCTGGATTTCCGGGGGAACGATGTTGGGAAACTGCGCGATGGGCAGGACCGACATCGCCACCAGGCCGATGATGACCATCAGGATGGAAATCACCATGGCCACGATGGGGCGATTGATGAAGAATCTGGCCATGGGTCCTAATCCTTCTTGGGTGCTGGGGTTGGTACAGGCTTTGCCTCGGGCTTGGGAGACGAAACCGACTGGGGCGTAGATTCAGCTTCCACGGATTTGGGATTGACCAGCATACCCTCTTTGACCTTCTGAAGCCCCTCCACGATCACACGTTCACCCGGCTGCAGCCCGCTGGTGATGACCCACAGGCTGTCCACACGCTCGCCGGCTTTAACGGACCGAATGCTGACCTTGTTTTCCGGCCCCACCACCGCGACCTGATAGCTCCCTTGAAGCTCCATGACAGCCCTCTGAGGAACCATGATGGCGCCTTTCTTAGTGTCGGTAACGGCGCGTACCCGACCGAACTGGCCCGGCCGCAGGATATCCCCGGGATTGGGGAAAAGAGCCGCAATACGAATCGTGCCGGTCTTTACGTCCACTTGCCTCTCGGCAAAGGAAAACTCTCCTTTATAAGGATATACGCTGCCATCTGCCAGGATAAGATCCAGCTTCGGGCGTTCGATGTCGGCCTTAGCCCCGGTTTTGGCGAGATCCCGGGCCAACGCCATATATTCCTGCTCGCTGATGGGGAAATAGACCTTGATAGGATCCACAGTGGAAACGGTGGTGAGATCCCCGGTCTGGGTCGGACCGACCAGATCGCCCACCTGGGCGTTGGCGCTGCCGGCAATGCCGTCGACGGGCGAAGTGATCTTGGTGAAACTGAGATTCAGTTTGGCCTGTTCGACGGTTGCCTCCGCAGCCTGAACTCCTGCCTTGGCGGCAAGATTGGCCTGGACCGCGTCATCGAGCTCCTCTTGACTGATGGCGCTCTCCTTGGCGAGGGGCCGGTAGCGTTTGACATCCAATTCGGTTTTTCCCAATCTCGCCCTGGCTATCGCAAGTTGGGCTTCGGCCTGGTCCAATGCCGCTTTGAACGTCCGTGGATCGATCTCGAAAAGAAGATCGCCCTTTTTCACCGATGCGCCTTCTTTGTAGGCCTGCCTGGAGAGATATCCCGTCACCTGTGCCCGAATTTTCGCATTCACCAGCCCCTCGGTGGTTCCAACCCATTCGGAATAAACGGGTACATCCTTTTGCGTAACGGTCACGACCTCGACTTCAGGAACGGGTGGTGTCTGTGCCGTCACATTCCCCACCAACCCGCCAACAAGAACGAACAAGACACCGGCCAGAAATATCCCGAGCAAGCCATTCCCTGCGGGAAACAGCCGGAACAGACCGCGCTCACTCCGCCAAGGTTGTACTTCAAACCGCTTTTCCTCTCGCATATGATCGCTCCTGAACAGTTCCGATTTAAAGAGTTAACATGCCAAAAAGACAGGATTGATTTTCCCAAACGAAGGTAAGGACAGGAATGCAAATATTAAGAAATTATTTCAAAATTCGCTCATACCGTCACCTTGGCGGAAGCCAGGGTCCAGCTCTATCGGGAATGCCTGGATTCCGGTTTTCACTGGAATGACGATCAAGGGTATTCGGACCGTTTTGAGATAGCTTCTAAATTCCAGAGTAAACATTGCACTGCAACCCTGGAGAACTTTGAGAGAGTCGCAACGACACAGCTGACGGTAAGACTATTACCTGGAAAGCAGAGGAAACAATATTGGACCTTAGTCCAATATGCCTGACAGAACGTGAAAGCAGAGATGACGGGAACGCTGCTTTGTTCTTTATGGTTGCAGGTTCGTATATGCGCGGGTGGTTTCATCCCTGTTCATTACCTTCATTCCTACAACTTCCCCCTTTGTACAGACTCACCAACCGTGCCACCACCACAACCAGGTACATCTGACCGCTTATGGCTTCGGCCACGGCCAGCGCACGAGCGGGGCCACCGACGGGTATGATGTCTCCATAGCCCAGCGTTCCCAGTGTCACGAAGCTGAAATAGATCGTATGTGCCAGCGGGTTCTGTCTGCTTTCAGCAAGAGGCAAACTCTGAAAGGAAAACGATCCGGGCCACTCTTCCTCGAGGATGCAGAAGAGCAGCCCGCACATGACACCGAGAATAAGGTACAAATCGAGGGCGGCAAAAATGCGCTCGGAGGTGACAGATCCCTCGCTCAGTATGAAACGAAGCATGACACAGACGGATACCAGGCAAATGACTGCGCCGATTCCCTGGCTGGTCGCAAGGAGCGGTTCGTAATCCAGCAGGGCATGCCCCCCCCTCGCAACAAGAACCAGCGCCAGAAGCCCCAGCCCTACATAGGTCCCGAAACTGAACAGTGTGATAAGAACCGCCGCCAGGATGTTGAGAGCCAGGAAGACCTCCATAAATCTGGTACTGAGCCCCTTCGCCGCAAACACCGGCGCGGCCACCATGGTAATGAGCAACGAAAAGAAGAGACACGCAAAACGTCGCCGGCTGTAACGATTCGTCAGACTGCGAATGATGGACATTGGTCATCGTTCTCCTCGTGGTCATCGCCCCATTTCGCCTTCGGCCGGAAGAACGATTGTGGATGAAGCATCATTCCCCTGGATCCGATTCGACAACATACTCATGTTCAGGAAACGGAACCTCTCCCTGCCGCCGATCTAGGAAAAAGGTTCGGGAGCGACCACCTCCAGATGTTCAGGTGCGGTGGCATCCAGCGTCGCGATCTTTCGGGCGTAGAGTCCGATCCCCGGCAAACTACTCAACCCGTGGGCGAAGATACTCAGTAAAACCGCCGCCATCACTGCCAACCTGATCGTGGATTCTCCCGGCAGATGCGACTCCTGCTCCAAATACACCAGACCGAGCACGATGGAAGCCAGCCCCCGCGGGCCGAACCAACCCATGAAGACCGTTGTGGCCATGCTCAGGCGCATCCCGATGAGGGCAATCGCCACGGGAAGCATCCTCACCACTGTCAGGCTCATGACAGCATAAACCACGAGTGGCATGCTGAATTGCTCCAATACACGGGCTGTAAGCATGCCAAAAAGAAAGAACACAAAAAAATCAAGCAGCCGCCCCCAACCTTCGGTGAACTCGACGCTCTGTTTCGCGGCCTCCCTGAAACCGATCTGAACGGCCATTCCGGCGACATAGCCGGCGATGAACATGCTCGCACCGATGGGCTCGCTCCCTATCACACAAAGGATCGGCAGCGCCACGAGCCCCAGTGGCTGTAAGGACTCAGACATCCACTCCTTGCGTTTCGCCAGTCCCAAAAGCCACCCACCCGCCAGGCCGATCAGTGCGCCGACCAGAGCGCCGAAGCCGAGCTGCTCTATAACGAAGCGCATCAAAACAGCACCCGCGCCCTCTGTGCCCACCTCGGCCAGGGCGATAAAGCACATCAGGAAGGGAACCGACAAGCCATCGTTGAGACCGGCTTCCACGCTGAGGGCCTGTCGAATGCGCACCGGTACCCGCGGACTGCTCACCACCACCTCCCCCAGGCCGGCGTCGGTCGGAGCGAGGATGGCTGCGAGGATACTCGCTTCCCAGAGCGACAGTTGAGGGAAAATAATGACCGCCCCGATCGCGCCAAGCAGGATAGTCGGCAGCATACCGATGCTCAGCAATCTGACGGGCAAACTCTCGTTGCTCTTGAGAACCTGGAGATTGATCCGGGTGGCATCGGAAAAGAGAGTCAGCACCAGCCCAATTTCGGCGATCAAAAGAAAAGTTTTCCGGTCTGCTTCAAGTTCGCCCAGTACAGGCAAGGCGCGAACGAGCAGAATCCCTACAGCGGTAAAGACGATGGGCGCAGTGAAGACGGTCTGCTCCAGACGTCTGGAGACCAGGCTGTAGATAAAAACCAGCAAAACGAATATGGCCATGATGAGCATGGTTCACTCCTGCAAAGCCGGCACTTTATCCCGCTGGGATCGTCACGATCGGCGCCCCCTCCTTGCCACCCGTTTCCACAAGAGTGAATATGAACATGAGGAAGGAAAACATGCGCTTGGATGGCAGGTCCCGGTCATCGATCCAGAACCAGTAATCACGGTAGGGCACCGCGACGAACGCATCGGTGATTTTTTCGCGGGAGCTGTGAATTCGGATCAGGGGGATCAAAGGACTACCAGGGTCAGCCTCTTCTATGTTCGTTGGGTTGACCCGCTTTTCCTCTACGTGGATATCAGGGACCTCGATATAGGAGGCGAGATCGACGATGATTTCGAGAATGGAGCGGCTCAGAATCGCCAATTCCCGGTCGTTTTTCGCTATAGATGCATACACGACGGCAAACTCCTGTGCCTTGGCGTCAAGACCCAGCATCTTTCTTACGGCAAGGCTGTCCTCTTCGGTAGCCTGATCCAGCTTACTGCGGAAGGTCATGAGCGTAGCTTCCTTCTCGTTCGTTTTCTGAACCCGCAGGCCGATGGCCCCTGAAACCTGAAGCCTTCGAAGTCTCTCGATCAGCGGGTAGAACTCGGGATCTGCGGGACGTGCCCGTGCCGCACCTCCGTAGCGGTTCCTGATCCCATTTATGGAATGAACGCAGAGTCTCAGCACCAGATCGACAGGGTAATTGGCCTGGATCAGGCTCAGGATCGCTGCAGGAGGGATCGGGGTCATGAGACTCCGGGCGAACTTCTCTCCTGTAATCGGACTGTAAGTGATGGTAGGACGATCAATGTAGCGGGCAGCGCCCCCTGCGGTCTGACTATTTGTTAGACCGGCGGTGATAGGATCTGCCCAGGTCAGTCGGAGGTCTACCTGGCTCTCGACGGAATACTGGTTGATGACCGAGGCAACATCGAGGAAGGTGGGAGTATCCCCGTAGCGGAGCTTGACCATGTTGACCAGCATCTGAGCCTTCCAGGAATCGGAAATGGCGGAGGTATAGTCGAACCGGTCGCGAGCAACGGTGTACGGCCCGACGCCCGCACACCCCATGAGAGAGAAAAGGAGGCTGATGAGAACAGCCGTTTTGAACTTTTTCTTAACAGTCATCCCCCGGCGCTCCTTTCGCAGCAAAGATCTTTGGCGGATTCTAATATCCCGTTATTCACCACGGAGACACGGATTACATGGATAAGATTTTGGAATTCTTATGGAATTTCTCTGTAATCTCTGTGCTTCCGCTCCGTGGTGAATGGGGATTTCAAGAGCGACTCACTCCGTTACAGCCATTCCAGAAAATGGAATCCCCAGGCCGGAAGATCCACGTAAAGCCCCTGACCGTACATCTCTTCTCCATCACGCTCGTAGACTTCGGTCGTGAAAATGTCTTTCAACCGCCACATTTTGCCTTTGAGATCCTCCCACGGGACCCTCACATTCCCCTGCGAAGGCACATCAGAGAGGTTCACTACAATGAGACAACGCGAATCCCCCTTGTGCCAGCACCAGGAAACCAGGTTCAGGTAGCCTGGATTGTCCGGCCAGCCCGTGCGTTCACAGAGGCTCCAAGCCCCCTGGAGGAAATCTCCCCTGCGCAACGCATCGAGCAACTGACGGTAGAACGCAAGCAATGCGGCATCGGGCGTCTCCTCCGGACGCCGGGCTAAAAAGACGGGCAGACGCACTTTCCTCCCCTCCAGTTGCCCTTCATGGATCAACCTGGCTCCCGGCAGCGTCAGAACCGTCACTGCCACAGCCCGGTGCTTTTCGGGCGTGAATGTGCCGGCAGCCCGGGGCTCATCATGGTTCTCGATAAAGCGGACCAGTTTTTCCTGGTAGGCGAGGTCCGCACACAAGTGCAGCCGCACGCTCTCGGCAGGGTCGTGCTCCAGGCGGTCGTAGAGCCGTTTGTCGTAGCAGTAGTCGAATCCCTGCTGCTGCAGTTCCCATTCCAGGTCCCAGTAAGCTTCGGCGATGAATTGGAACCCGGATTGTCTCTTCTTGACGGCGGGGATGATTTCGGACCAGTAGTCGGCCTCGGGCCTGGATCCGGCACGATTGCCCCAGGTCCTCTCGAAAATGGAGTTCATCAGGAGCATGGCCATATCGCAGCGCACTCCGTCACATTGCTCGGCGATGCCGGAGAGGGTTTCGATGACGGCCGAGCGCAATCCCTTGTCAAACGCGTTCAACTGAAGCACATCAGGCCAGGCGGGAAAATACGGATCGCGGCCGCAGGCGTAGATCCTTCCTGCAAGCGAAACAAAGGACCGTGGATCGGTCTTCAGATCCTCCTCGTTCCCCAGGATGAAGTATGCGGGTTGTTCTTCCACCCACGGGTGATCGGGCGCCACATGATTGGGCACGAAATCGAGGATGAGGCGCATTCCCCGCTGAGCAAGCTTCTTTCGGGCCAATTCCAAAGCCTTGGGGCCTCCAAGGTGTGGATCGACCTCGTAGCGGCGCACACAATAAGGGGAACCCACGTTGTCTCGGTCCGTAAAGTCGGGGAGAGCCCGCCTGAAGTCGGCCAGAAGTCCATCGTTTGCCATGGAAATCCGGATGCCCTCGGGACTGCGCTCCCAGACCCCCATGAGCCAGACGGCGTCAAAACCGAGAGCGGCGATTTGATCCCACTCGGCATCGGGAACCGAAGCGAGGGTCAGTGCACGCCGCTCCCTCCGGCTGAGCTCGTCAAGCCAGACCCAGGTGTTGATCTCGTAAATGAGCGGATGTTTTGGCCAGGATCCCATGATGCACCCTCCTTTCCATCCCTCGATAAAGTTTGTTCATAAACTGCGCTTTTCTCTCTTCTACGCAAGGACTTTGACTCTGAGAGGCTGTCTGAAAATTCTTCTGCTTGGGAGCCGAACCTGCTTCGATTCCCCCCTTGAGGAGGGGCCAAGGGGGGTGTTTTTCTGGTTCACGAAATCTTGACACCCCCCTACCTCCATCAAGGGGGGAATTTTCGGACATCCTCTGAGAGGTTTTCGTCTGAGAGCCTGTCATGATTCTTGCTCGGGAGACGAATCACCTTCGACGATTTCCTCATCAATCCATGCCGATAGCAAGGTGTGGCCTACGGCGAGCACCACCGGGCCCACGAAGATGCCTATCAGACCAAACGCGATCAGGCCGCCGACCACACCGGAGAAAATCAACAGCAGAGGAAGATCGGCACCCTTTTTGATCAGAACGGGGCGCAAAAAATTGTCCATGGTTCCGACCACCAGAGCCCAGACGAGAAGAAGTGTGCCCCAGCCTGTGCTGCCGGTCCAGTAGAGCCAGATCACAGCAGGGATCATCACGAGCAGCGGACCGACCTGGGCGATAGCCGTCATGAATATCAACGCCGTGAGGATGGCGGCAAAAGGAACTCCGGCGATGGCGAGTCCTATACCGCCCAGGACCGACTGAGCCAGGGCGGTCACAACGACTCCAAGAGCGACGCCTCGCACGGCTTGACCAGCCAAAAGGATCATATTCTCCCCCCGTGCTCCCGCTAAGCGGCGTCCAAAACGCCTCATCCTCGATGCCGCATGCTCACCCCGGGCATAAAGAAGTGCTGAAAACACCACGGTCAGGAGGAATTGCAGGACCAGGCTCCCGAAGCCACCCACTTCCGTGATGAACCACCGGATGGCGCTGCCCCCGTATGGGGCCAGCTTCCTCATGAACTCCTGTATTCCCATCACGGCAGCCTTTTCCCATGCCACCATAAGGTTAGAACCAAGGAAAGGCACCTTACCCACCCAGGCAGGCGGAGGCGGCACCTCAAATTCGGACAGAAACCTGACCCACCCGGCTATCCGATCGGCGTTGGACACAATGGTGCTGATGGCCAACCAGAGAGGTACCACCAGGACGCAGAGAAGGACCACAGTCATCACCGCCACTGCCAATGAGCGCCGTCCCCAGAGCCGGCCCTGGATTAAGATCATCAACGGCCAGGTCGCCGTCACGATCGTCACCGCCCAAATCGCAGCCCCCAGGAACGGTTTGAAAATCCAGAGCGACGTGCCGATCAGGGCTCCGAGGAAGAGCACCGCGAGAAAGATACGGGTGATGTCATCCCGGGGCTTGGTCATGGGAAATTCCTTTCGAAAAGTGCTCGCCATCCGGCCGTTGCGTCAAAGCAAAGCAAAACCAGGCAAAAAGAAGGAACCGCAGAATGTACCTGGCGGTGAATGAAGGAGATGCAAACTTCTCCCAGCTTCAGGGGCGTTGGATGCCTACAAAAGCCCCGCGTTTGCCGGCCTCCAGGACCTTCTGGGGATCGAGCCGGCCAAAAAGCTCGATCATCCTGGCAACCAATCCCGTCCAGCCGGTCTGGTGGCTCGCACCGAGCCCCGCTCCATTGTCACCATGGAAGTATTCATAGAAAAGGATATGGTCTCGCCAGAGGGGATCGCTCTGGAACTTCTCCGTCCCCCCATACACCGGTCGTCTTCCTTTTTCATCCCGAAGGAAGATGCGGGTAAGCCGGCTGGCGATCTCTTTGCTCACCTCGAAGAGGTTCATCATCTTTCCTGAACCCGTGGGGCACTCGATCTTGAAATTGTCCCCATAATAGAGATAGTAGGAGAGAAGCGCCCTGATGATGAGAGCGTTGACGGGCATCCAGATGGGTCCCCGCCAGTTGGAATTTCCGCCGAACATTCCGCTGTCCGATTCCGCCGGCAGGTACTGGACCCGGTATTCCTCCCCGTGCACGGAAAAGACGTAAGGATGATCCATGTGGTAGCGGGAGAGAGCCCGTATGCCGAAGGGACTTAAGAATTCGTTTTCATCGAGCATCCGGGTGAGGATCCGCCGCAGTCTTTCCTGGTTTACGAGAGCGAGAATGCCGCGATTCGCGACACCCCAATGGCCCGGCCCCGTGGCGTGCAAGCTCTCGAGAAGCTCCGGCATGCGTTTGACACGCTTGAGCCAGCTCTCGGTAACACGAGGCACCTGCTTTCTCTGCCACTCTTCGATAACCGTCGTCGCACAGAGGGGGAGGAGCCCCACCATGGAGCGCACCTTGAGCCGCTGAGCACTCCCATCGGGAAGTCTCAGGATGTCGTAATAGAATCCATCCTCTTCGTCCCACATACCATCCTGCCCCATGCGGTTTATTCCCGAAGCAATCCAGGCAAAGTGTTCAACAAACTTGGAACAGAGATCCTGATAGCTCAGATCGTGGGCAGCCAGTTCGACGCTCAACTCGATCATGTTCTGACAAAAGAGGGCCATCCAGGCCGTGCCGTCGGCCTGTTCAAGATACCCTCCCGTGGGCAGGGGCGCACTCCGGTCGAAAACCCCGATGTTATCGAGCCCCAGGAATCCGCCTTCAAACACATTTTTACCGAACCGGTCCTTGCGGTTCACCCACCAGGTGAAGTTCAGCATGAGCTTGGCAAAGGCACGCTTCAGGAAATCGATGTCCGCCTTGCCGTGCAGGGCCTGCTCAGTCGAGTGAAGGAAGAGCGTCGCCCATGCATGAACCGGCGGGTTCACGTCGCTGAAATTCCACTCATAGGCGGGGATCTGGCCGCTTGGGTGGAGGTAGACTTCCTGGAGCATGAGATTCAGTTGGTCCTTGGCGAAATCCGGATCGACCACCGAAAGAGCGATCGTGTGAAACGCCAGGTCCCAGGCGGCATACCAGGGATATTCCCACTTGTCCGGCATGGAGATAACGTGGTCGTTGACCATGTGAAACCACTCCCGGTTCCGGAGCTGGCGGGCATGACCGTGAAGGGGATGAGCATGGTGATCTTCGAGCCATTTGTCGGCATCGAAGTAGTAATACTGCTTGGTCCAGAGCATACCGGCCAGGGCCTGGCGCATGACGTTGGCCTCGTCTTCGCCGACAGATGGAGGGGTAACGGACCGGTAGAATTCGTCGGCCTCACGAAGCCTGGCCGCAAAAACTTCATCGAAGGACTTTCCGAAGGGACTGCCCTTCAGATTCATTGACGCATCCGAAAACCTCAACCTGATGACGGCTGTCTCCCCGGCGCCGATGCTGAGAGCGTAATGGGCGGACGCCTTGGTCCCCGTCTGCTCCGGGTTCACCCCCTGCAGATTCCCGTGAAGCACATAGTCATTGATCCCGTCTTTCACGTAGGGACCGGCATTGGGTGTCCCGAAAAGGCGTTCGTTGTTTGTCTCGTTTTCCGTGAACAGAAGAGTCGGTTCCCCTTCACAGCTAAGGGTGTAGTCCTGGAGCGATTCCTGGAAGAGGGGGTCGGTGTGGTGAGCGTGGATGACACTGTGCTTTGCGCCTTCAATGCGACGGAGAACGGGCTTTGAGCCTCCGTCCGACCAAGACCAGGTGTTGCGGAACCAGAGGGTAGGCAGAACGTGAATGGGAGCCGCATCGGGCCCGCGATTGCAGACGGTGATCTTGATCAACACGTCCTCGGGAGCCGCCTTGGCATACTCCACGAAAACATCGAAGTACCGGTCGCCGTCAAAGACCCCCGTGTCGAGAAGCTCATACTCCATCTCGTGCCGTGAGCGCCCGCGGTTGGTCTCCACCAGGTTCGAGTACGGAAAAGCCTGCTGGGGATACTTGTAGAGGAATTTCATGTAAGAGTGTGTGGGCGTGCTGTCGAGGTAAAAATAGTATTCCTTGACGTCTTCCCCGTGATTCCCCTCGCTGTTGGTGAGCCCGAACATCCGTTCCTTGAGAATGGGGTCCCTTCCGTTCCAGAGGGCCAGAGCAAAACAGAGCACCTGGTGGTCGTCGCAGATTCCCCCCAGGCCGTCCTCACCCCAGCGGTAGGCACGGGAGCGGGCCTGGTCGTGGCTGAAATAGTTCCAGGCATCCCCATTGTCACTGTAATCTTCGCGAACCGTTCCCCACTGGCGTTCGCTCAGGTAGGGTCCCCACTTCTTCCAGGAAATCTTTTCATCCCGAGCCTCTTCAAGTCTTTTGTGTTCTGCAGTCATGGCGTACTCTCCTTTCAACAAAAGCAGGTGGCCAATCACACGCTCTCGTTTTCCCGGAATTCGATTCAAGGACTGTTTCACAGGTCGGTTAAAGGATCGACGATATTCTCTGCAGTCAGCAGGCTTCAACCGCCAAGGTATTGAAATAAAAAACTTATACTACACTGATTCGAGCAAAATCCATCTTTTTATCATCCCGGTAAAAATTCATGAACATTGACCTCAGAACAGTGATTCCCCGGATAACGGACCGCACGGCAGACAGTTCACCAGAATCTATAGAAGGCTCGCAACGAATGGGACTACTCAGGCTTTTTCTTTTCAGTCGATTGAGCCAGCGCCTCGGCCTCAGCCTGAGCGATGGCAGCAGCGGCGGCAGCCCCGGCAGCCGCCAGGGACGTGCCCTGTCCTCCAGAAGATTCAGGGCCGGAGGCAGGCTGCGGCGGCAGGTAGACGGTCACGTTTCGCTGGGCGAACTCGATTCCTTTTTCCTTGAAGGCTTTCTGGATCCGGTGGAAGACCTCGCGGCGGAGAATGAATTGCTCGCCGGGAATACATTTGAATTTCACACGCATGATCATGGCGGAGTCGTCCATGGCCCGCACCCCAACCGACTTGATGTCGCTCAGCAAAACGCTTCCGAACTCTTCTTCCTTCATTTGCTTGTTGATCTTCTTGATGATTTTGCGGATTGCGTCGGGATCGGTATCGAAACGGACCCGGATGTCGATTTTTTCGATGATATAATCGCGGGTGAAGTTTTGCACCATTTTGAGATCCCCGAAGGGGACGACGAAAATTTGCCCACGCGGATGCCGGAGCCTGATGGAACGGAGGGATATATGCTCCACTGTGCCCTTGGCGGTACCGGCCTCGACGTAGTCTCCTACCCGGAAGGCGTCGTCGATCAGAAAAAAGACGCCGGCGATGATGTCCTTCACCAGTGTCTGGGATCCAAAGCCGATGGCAAGACCTACTACCCCGGCACCGGCAAGGAGAGGCGCGATGTTCACGCCAAGGGAGGCGAGGATACTGAAACCGATGACGATAAAAAGGAAAGCCATAATGAATTTACGAAGCAGCAAAAGGAGTGTGCCGCTGCGGGAACCTCCTGAACCTCCTGCGCCTCCCTCTTCGCCTTCATCGCTCTCAAACGGAATTTCCTCTTTTATCCTCTGGTCGATGCGGGCCTTCACGACTTCCCAGGCAATCAACCCCAGAACCAGCGCGATAACGACGCCAAGAACGTTTCTGGCGAAGATCCATCCGAAGTCGAACTCGATGCCCCAGAGTTCAAGGGCCGCAAAGAAAAGGAAGATCAGGAGCACCGCCCGAAAGGCCTTGCGAATCACAGGGAAGTAGATGCTCATGTCTCTTCCCGATTTCTTGTCACGACGATCCGAGGACATTCCCAACGACTTTCCCGACCCTGCACCTGCACTTTCATCCGGCGTCGAGAGATCGATCACCTCTCGAGGCTTTCCACTCAACCATGTAAGTATCTGCTGCAACCACTGATCCATGCCGATGCAGAGGGGAACGAGGAAGAGGCTCAAGATGAGCTTGCGAATCGTTGCGTCGGCGTAGGTGAGAACCCTCACCCACCAGTATCCGCCGACCGCCAGTGCAAAGAAGACCGCCGGATAGTGCCAATAGTTGGCGCAGCTTCGACGAAGCAGTTGCGCAGAAATGGAGTCCGGGGTTCCGAGCGGACAAATCGCCATTGCCACGCGATGCCGGACCTGCCAGATCATCACGGCGAGAAGGATGCTCACGATGGGGCCGGCGGTGGAATAGACGAACAGGAACAAATCCCGGTTTGCTCCGGATTTTTGCAGGGCCAGAGCCAGGGCGGACCCCGGAATGACGGATGCGCTTATCCAGATGATCCAATTGTAGAGGAACCGCGCATCGGAATCGGATATGAATAACAGCCGCAGTTCGGGGGCCTTGGGAGATGCAATCACCCGAGCCGTTATTTCAACGATCCGGAAGTAATAGGTGAGAACGACAGCGCTTGAGACAATATATGCGGTTTGTTTCTGCCCGTAGATGATGAAATACGTCAGGAAAGTGACCAGCACGTACACAGCAAGCCCAAGAATGTCCAGTGCCAGCCTTGAAAGGAAGACGCCCGCCTTCTCCCACCCGAAGCGTGGGATCCCTGCGAGCAACTGGCTCCGGAGTTTTTCGGTCTTACGCAGCAGAACACGTTCCGCGGCCCAGCCCATGAGAATGATGAAGACGAGCAAAGCCATGGCCGTAAGGAATGCATCAAGTCCTTTGCCTCCTACGAGTTTCTCCCATACATCCGTCTCCGCTGCCATATGAGCACCGGCAACAATCCTGCCAAGTTGATCGGAAAGAGCGGCCAGATCACTCTGTGCCGCAAAGAAGCCGAGGACAAGTGCCGGCTCTTTCCCTACCACCTGTTCCGTGGATTCCTTGCTGCTTTTCTCGGTTGCCTTTTCTTTGAGCTCAGCGGCAAGCAACCGCCTGGCCTGTTCGTCGCTGATTCCGGCAAGGTAGCCGTCGACCTGTTCCGGGGTGAGGTTTGCAGGGATTTTTTCTTCCTTGGGCGGAGCCTTTGACTTTACCTTCCCAAAACCTTGCGCCCACCCGATGGTAGCGCTCGTGAAAAAAAGGCTTCCGAGAAACACAATGCATCCGATCTTCCTCCATGGCATGAAGGCCATACTCTGACTCCCCTTGGCAGTTATCTTCATTATTAGTAAGTCTCACACTCATCGCGAGCAAGAGCCAGGATCGCTTCTGCGTAGGCGTCCTTGATCTCATTCAGGTAAATCCCGTCTATCCGCCCCCTCCAGGTCTCGACTTCGAGGAAACGTTTGGGTATCGAAACGGTATGCGGATCGAAGCCCGTGCGGAGACGCATTCGCCATCGGAGTTTCTGGACCTCGCCGGAAACAGTGCCGATCCGGTCGGAAAGCGTCGTATAGCCGACGGAGCGCAGGCAATCGGAGATGACCTGCTCTTTGTAAACGCCTCTGGCGAATAAGCAGCTCACCAGGGAAGTAAGAAGCACTCTCGCCCGCTCGTCTTCAACCAGAAACCGGACCGCACCGGCTACATCCGGTTCTTTATCTTTCTGATCGTAAGAGTAACCGCCTGTATCCAGATGAGAATGCCGAAGGCCAAGGGCCTGAGAGACGAAAAAGACCTCACCGGTGGCATAGCCTGCCATCTCCTGACCGAGCACACAGGCGAAATCGGCTCCCCCGTAGTGCTCGGCGGCCTTCATGGTCCCCTGTCCGAGAATCCGGTAAAAATCGTTGGAAGACGCACCAAGGTGTTGGAACGCTTCCCGGTAGGCAGTCTCATCACCGAACCTAAGGGGGACGATGGTCTCCTTAGTCGAAATGATGCCTTTCTCAAGGGCCTCTGTGGCCCACGCCAGGGCGACCCCGGCGGACATGATATCGAGCCCCTCTCTCTCAACCGTATCGAGGAGAGCAAGCACGGAGAAGGCATTGGTCACATGGAGCATCGCGCCAGCGGCAAAGATCGGTTCATGGTCGTAGGAAACCTGCCGATAGAGGTAACGGTTCTCTTCTCTGAACCGCTCCCGGACAAATCCGACGTGAATGCATCCGACGGGGCAGCCGGCACAGGCTGCGTTGCGCAGCAGAGTGTCCCGGGCAAAGGTCTCACCTGTGATCCCTTCGATATCCGGGTCGCTAGTCTTCTGGAGGTTCCGGATGGGGAGAGCGTGGATGCCGTTCAAGACCGCCATGTTGATGGGGGTGCCGAAGTTGTGGTACTTTTCCATCATATCGGTGTCCGTCATTTTCCGATGCACCTCGGCAAAGAGCTTCGGATATTCTTTCCCCTCGGGAAGCGGGAACGCACCGTCCCCCATGATCACGATGCCCTTGAGGTTCTTTGCACCCATCACCGCGCCGCACCCGAGCCTTCCGAAATGGCGATAAGTGTCCACGTTGATACAGGCCATGGCTGAGCGGTTCTCGCCCGCCGGCCCGATTCTCAGGATACTCCGGTGCCCCGACCCCTTATACATGCGCCGGAGCATCTTGCCGGTTTTGATTAGATCCATGCCCCAAAGGAAGTGAACGTCCCTGAGATCCAGGTGGCGTGAGCCCACTGACAGGCAGGAGGGCGTGGGTGCCTTGCCCCGGATCACCAGTGCGTCGAGGTCCGCAAACCGAAGTGAGAGAGCGGAGCGCCCCCCGCCGTGGCTTTCGGCGTACTGATCATGGTAAGGAGACTTGAAGGCGCAAACGGTCTTGCTCATGAGCGGAAAGTACCCGGTGAGCGGGCCTATGGCGAAGATAAGCGGCTGTTCGGGATCGTCCCACGGCCGGTCCGAAAGCCCGTACTTCTCAAAGAGCATGGCCGCTAGCCCGCTCCCGCCCCCCACGGTATCCCGGCCCTCGAGGTTTTCAATGCTGCCGCGCCCCGTGGCAAGGTCGACTGAGAATATCCTGAAATGGTCCCTGATCATGATGCACCCTCCTGAGCGTCGTTGTATTCCGTTCCTCCAGCTCCCACGTCCATCAGTTCGAGACAGTCATGCGGGCAGAATGGGACACAACGCCCGCAGTGAATACACACGAACGGCTCTCCCGTAAAATCGAGAAAAACAGCATCTACCGGGCAGGCCCGGGCACACTCTCCGCACCGGATGCAGAGGCTCTTTTTCACGATTACTCCTCCTCCTTTCCGCTGTGAATAGGCACCGGTGGGGCAAGCCGCCGCACATGGAGCAGGCAGGCAGGCAAGACAGGTTCTGGCTTCAAATCCCGTGGAGAGGCCCCCGGATGACGATATCCGGATTCCTGCCGTATCCCATGAGAGGTTCTTGTGCACGAGGCGGGCACAAGCCAGGGAGCACGAATGACAACCGATACACCGCTCCATTCTTGGTGCCGTGAGTATTTTCATACATGCCTCCTTACATCTGGTCCTTTTGTTTGGGGATGCGCCGCTCGCCGTCGCGAACGGACTGAATTTAACCGCTCCAGCACCACGATCGACCGGGCTTTCACCAAATGCCGGAGACTGGAGAGAGGATGTCCCTTTCCTGTCTCAGCAATGTCATCGGGACTTGAAAGGCTGGTATCCACAACGCGGCGCCACTGGTCCGCCCGGCCTTCCCGTATGGTGAAAACCAGGTCCTCCCAATGGGCGTTGATCATCACATAAAGGTCGCTGTTTTCGAGCCTCTCCCCACGCAGGAAGTAGGCGAGAGACCGTGAGTCGGAGGAAAAGTCCACTCTCCCGGTTGTTCCATACCACTGGACATCTTCACGCCAGTAGCGACCGCGCCCGATAGACGGGTGGGCCTTTCGGAATGCGATCATACATCTGAAAAAGCGGAACATATCCCGGTTGTGCTCGAGGAGATCCCAATCCAGCCAGGTGATTTCGTTGTCCTGGTTGTAAGGGTTGTTATTCCCTTGCTGAGTGTTCATGAATTCATCACCGGCGCAGAACATGGGTGTGCCGTTGGCGAGCATGAGCAGGCAAAAGAAGTTTTTGATCTGTTGCTTCCGCAATGCCATAACTTCCCGGGAAGCCCCCGAATCGCCTTCCCAGCCGCAGTTCCAGCTCAGGTTGTCGTCTGTTCCATCCGTGTTGTTGTGGCCGTTGGCTTCGTTATGCTTTTGGTTGTACGCCACCAGGTCGTAGAGGCAAAAACCGTCGTGGGCGGTAATGAAATTCACGCTCTGGTAGGGGCGGTAAACCTCCACGGGACCGTCCGGAAAAAGGTCGTCACTGCCGTACAGGCGTTGCATCAGAGCCCCGATCATGCCCGCGTCCCCCTTCACAAAGGCGCGGATATCGTCACGGAATTTCCCGTTCCACTGCCGCCACGTGAGACCGGGGAAGCTTCGACCGAGCAGGTAACTGCCGATATCCCATGCCTCGGCGACGAGCCTGACGTCACGCAAATACCCGAGCAGACCGATTTCACCGATCAGCGGCGGATCCAGGGTGTTCATGGAGCCATCGAGTGCGCGCGCAAATATCGAGGCCAGATCGAAGCGGAACCCGTCCACGTGCATCTTCCCCGCCCAGTGTTGCAGACTGGACAGGACAAGCGCCCGAACGATGGGATGCGCGCAGTTCAGTGTGTTGCCACAGCCGGTGTCGTTGATATACTCGCCGGTATCCTGCCTGGTAAAGTAGTAGCTTTTATTGTCGATACCGCGATAGCTGTAGGTCGGACCACCATCGCCGGCCTCGCTGGTGTGGTTGTAGACCACGTCAAGCCACACCTCGATTCCAGCAGTGTGAAAAGCCTTCACCATGGTGCAGAATTCCCGGTACGGGTCGCCCGAGGCGTAGTCATGGTGGGGTGAAAAAAAATTGAGCGTCATGTAACCCCAGTAATTGCCCTCCTGTGGATCGAACTGGTGGACGGGAAGGAGCTCCACCACGGTAATTCCGAGCTCCTGGAGATAAGGGATCTTCTCCATCAGCCCGGCAAAGGTCCCTCGTTTTTCCGGGCTCACACCCGAGTTGGGCCTTGCGGTGAACCCTTTCACGTGGAGCTCATAAACGATGAGATCGTGGGTATGGCGAGGACGGCAGTGCCCGCTCCAGTCGAAGGACATTGGATCCCTGGAAAGCCTTCCGAGAGGCGCCATCCCATCGGTGGAACCCGGCCTTGAAGCTGAGGATCGGCTGTATTGCGGCGGGAAATAGACGGAAATCGCGAAGGGATCGAGGAGCACCTTCCGAGCATCGAAACGGTGGCCGTTGGACGGGTCGTAAGGCCCGTCGATCCGGTACGCATAGAGAGTGGCGCCGCGAAGCTCTTCCTCTGGTATTCGGCAATGCCATATCAGGCCGGTCTTGTTGAGGATGGGATCAAGAACACGGTGGTGGACCGGGCAGACGGGATCCCGCTCGGTGTAGAGCAGCAAAGTGACACTCGTGGCGTTGCGCGAGTACAGGGCAAAATTATACGCCTTCTCCAATTCCACCCAGCTCGCCCCAAGCGGCCATGGAGCCCCCTCGACTCGTTGCCATTCATCCGTTGCGCGCAAAGGTCCCATTTCTTCTTCTCGATTACTCCAAAGTTACAGGAACGGGTTCGACCTTCCAGATGTCCTTGCAATATTCACGGATTGCCCGGTCGGAGGAAAACTTGCCCATGCGAGCAACGTTAAGGATGGACATGCGGGTCCAGCGTTCTTGGTCGCGATAGGCTTCTTCGACCTGCCTTTGGGCATCCATATAGGCTCCGAAATCGGCCAACAACATGAACGTATCGTGGAAAAGGAGCGAATCGACCAGGGGGCTGAACAGTTCCTGGTCGCCGTTGGAAAAATAGCCCGAACTGATGCGTTCGATGACCGCCTGGAGCTCCGGGTTGCTCCGGTAATACTCCATGGGCTGGTATCCGTTCTTCTGAAGCGAGGTCACATCCTCAGCCGTCAGTCCGAACAGGAAGAAGTTCTCGGCACCCACTTCCTCCCTGATTTCGACGTTGGCCCCATCCAGGGTTCCGATGGTCAGAGCCCCATTCATGGAAAACTTCATGTTTCCCGTTCCAGAGGCCTCTTTCCCGGCGGTGGAAATCTGTTCAGACAAGTCCGCGGCTGGATAGATGAATTTTGCGTTCTTGACATTGAAGTCGGGAAAGAAGACGACCTTGAGCCGCCCGTTCACATCGGAATCATGGTTGACCACATCGGCCACGGAATTGATCAGTTTGATGATCCGCTTGGCCATGAAATACCCGGGAGCGGCTTTCCCCCCGAAGATGAAAGTCCTGGGACATACATCATATGCGGGATCCTGTTTGATCCGGTTGTACAAGGCTATGATGTGGAGAACGTTCAGATGCTGACGTTTGTACTCGTGGAGACGTTTCACCTGGATGTCAAACATCGAAGAAGGATCCACTTCGATCCCGGTGCGTTCGCGGATCAGCCGGGCGAGATTTTTCTTATTCTCGAGCTTCACCCGGCGCCACTCCTCGCGAAAAGCGGGATCGTCGACAAACTTCTCGAGTCGCCTGAGCTCCTCCGGCCTGCTGACCCAGGTCTCACCGATTTTTCCGGTAATGAGCCGGCTGAGTCCAGGATTGCTCAAAACCACAAAGCGGCGCGGTGTGACCCCATTGGTCTTGTTGTTGAACTTTTCAGGCATCATCTCGTAGAAATCGCGCAGAACCTCTTCTTTGAGCAAGCGGGTATGGAGCTCCGCCACCCCGTTGACGGCATGGCTGCCGACGCAGGCCAGATGCGCCATGCGCACGTAGCGTTCACCGCTCTCGTCGATGAGGGACATCCTGGCCACCCGATCTTCGTCCCCGGGGAACCGATTCCTGACCTCATCGAGGAAACGCCGGTTGATCTCGTAAATGATTTCCATGTGCCTGGGGAAAAGTCCGGCGAACAGGTCAACCGGCCACTTTTCGAGGGCTTCCGGAAGAAGGGTATGATTGGTATAGCCGAACGTATTGCACGTGACCTCCCATGCCGGTTCCCAGTCCATACCGTTTTCGTCCACGAGAAGACGCATCAGTTCGGCAACGCCTATGGCGGGATGGGTATCGTTGAGCTGGATGGCGAAGTGACTGGAAAACCGGCTCAGGTCACCTCCGAGCAGTTTGTAAATCCGCACCATGTCCTGGAGGGAACAGGAAACGAAAAAATACTGTTGTTCAAGCCGCAACTGTTTGCCCTGGATGGGTTCGTCATTGGGGTAGAGCACCTTGGTGATGTTTTCCGAATAAATCTTCTGATCCACGGCCCCATAGTAGTCCCCCACATTGAAGGCCTCGAACTCAAAGGATTCAACCGCCTCGGCTTTCCAGAGCCTTAACAGGTTGCAGGTATTCACACGGTATCCCAGGATGGGAGTGTCGTATGCGACCCCCTTCACGGTCCTGTAGGGAATCCATCGAACCCGGTAGCGGCCCTGCTCGTCTTCATAGGGCTCGGTGCGCCCCCCAAAATTCACGTGATAGGTGATCTCCGGTCGAGCGATCTCCCAGGGGTTGCCCAGTCGGAGCCACTGGTCCGTGTGCTCCACCTGCCAGCCGTCCCGGATTTCCTGGTCGAAAATACCGAACTCGTAGCGGATGCCATATCCCATGGCAGGGATCTCGAGTGTTGCAAGGGAATCGAGATAGCACGCCGCCAGCCTGCCCAGCCCCCCATTGCCAAGCCCGGGCTCCTCCTCCTGGTCGAATAGGACCTGAATATCAAGCCCCTCTTCCTCAGCAGTCCTTCGAACATCCTCGTAAAGGCCGAGGTTGATCAGATTGTTTTCCAAGTGGGGACCCAGAAGGAATTCAGCCGAGAGATAACTGACGATCTTGATGTCCTCCCTCCCCAGTTGCTCAACGGTCCTGATCCAGCGATGCAGAAGCTGATCCCTGACCGTGTAGGCAAGAGCCATATAGAGATCGTTCCTGCTGGCACCCATTGGAAAGCGGCCCTGGGTGTAAAAGACGTGTTCGCGAAAAGTGCGCCTCAAGCCTTCAAGACTCATGTCTGAACGACCACCGACACAAACATCCGCTGCTGATTGCCTGGCTTCGAATCTCTTGACCATTTTGCAGCTCCATGATGCTCTGGATGAAAATCACTTCACGGCACAGAGGGTGGTGCCTACCCCGCGGAGGGCGGTCACAGCCATTTTGACCCTCTCGGCCATGGACGCCTCAGCCATGGCAAGGTAAGACCGGGGATCATATTTCTTCTTGTTGCCCACTTCACCGTCTACCTTGAGCACTTCGTCGTAGTTCTTGAACATGTGGTCGACTATGGCCCGTGTGAAGGCATACTGGGTGTCCGTGTCGATGTTCATCTTCACGACGCCGTAATCGATGGCTTCATGAATCTCTTCCGGAAGCGAACCGGAACCGCCATGGAATACGAGATAGAACCTCGCATCCTTGCCATATTCTTTTTCAACGGCATCCTGGCCATCTTTGAGGATAGACGGTTTAAGCTTCACATGTCCGGGTTTATAAACTCCGTGAACATTGCCGAAAGTGGCGGCAAGAAGAAACCGTGATCCCTTGACGGCTCCCAGACGTCGGGCGACCTGCAGCATGTCTTCAGGCGTGGTGTAGAGCTTCTCGGCGGGTGCGCCTTCCGCTTTGATTCCATCCTCCTCGCCGCCGACCACTCCGGCCTCGACCTCTAAAATCAAGTCGTTTCGGTGGCAGCGATCGAGAAGCGGAACGGCAATGTCCAGGTTTTCCTTCAAGGGCAGAGCGCTTCCGTCAAACATGTGACTGTTGAAAAGGTTGGGAAGCCCGGCCTTCCGACGTCTCTCCGTTTCCTCCACAAGAGGGATGAGAAAACTATCCAGCAGCTGGGCCTGGCAATGGTCCGTGTGCAGAGCGACGTATATGTCATAGCGGTCGGCGACCCTGTGGACATGCTCCGCTATGGAAATGGCCCCCAGCACCATGTCCTTCACTGATGACCCGGAGGCGAAAGCCGCTCCCCCTGTCGAAACCTGAACGATTCCATCGCTTCGGCTCTCGGCCAGTCCTTTTAAAACGGCATTGGCGGTAGTGAGGGAGCTGACGTTGATCGCCGGATAGGCAAAGTGGTTTTCCCTGGCTCTATCGAGCATCTTGCAATAGGTTTCATAATCAGCGATTGGCATAGGGCCTCCTGTTCACTGGGAAACACGGTTAACAATCCGGCCGATGCGGCCGGCGCCCGAGGCGTGAAAGGCTGCGGGCACAGCGAGAGCAATGTTGGCTCCCGACCTCCACGCTCATGCGATGATCACATCCTTGCCGGCTGGCCTGTTGACGCCAGGACGATGTTCCACAACCTTCCATCCGGATCGATCTTCTTTCGCTTGGAGACAGCCATAGGGATGGGGACATGGGTGAATGCGCCACCCCAGTCGCCTACCACCATGTTGGTCCGCCCGGCCATGCCCGCATGCACTGCGTTTTGACCGAGAAGCAGGCAGAACGCCGAGTCGTGAGCATTGGCCGGCACGCTCCGTATGATGTAACTGGGATCGATGTATTTGAGGTTGATCTCTTTTCCGAGTCCTTTGAAGTGGGCATTGATCTGATCGCGCAGGAAGCTCCCGATATCTCCAAAGCGGATATTTCCTGAAGCGTCCAGCTGTTGCGTCTTTTGCATGAGATCCTGGCCCGCCCCTTCTCCCACCACGATGACGGCATGCCCTTTTTCGTCCAACCGCTTTTCAAGGGCCTCAAGAAAGCCCTTCAGCGTAAATGGAAGCTCCGGAATCAAGCAGTAGTTCACATCATTGTAAGCTAGGGCAGCGAATGCTGCAATAAAGCCCGATTCGCGTCCCATCAGCTTTACCAGACCAATACCGTTCCTCGCTCCTTTTGCCTCTGTATGGGCTGAAACTATTGCGGCTCCGGCCTCCGTAACAGCCGTTTCAAAACCGAAGGACCTCTGCACATAGGATATGTCGTTGTCGATGGTCTTGGGGACTCCGATCACGGCGATCTTCAGCCCGCGCTTCCCGGCTTCCTCCGCGATCGCCTGTCCTCCCCGCAAGGTGCCGTCCCCTCCTATGGTAAAGAGGATCCCTATCTTCATCCGTTCCAGCGTATCCACCATTTCGGAGACATCTTGAGGTCCGCGGGAAGAACCCAGGATCGTTCCTCCCTGCTCATGGATCCTTGCCACCGAATTTAGAGTCAGCTCCACGGGCACGTGCTTGTGCCGACAACTGAGCCCCTCATATCCGTAAGGGAAGCCAAATATGTTCTGCACTCCGTAATGGTGGAAAAGGCTCATCACGATCGCCCGAATAACATCATTCAAACCAGGGCAGAGGCCGCCGCACGTCACGATCCCACATTTCAGTTTGGCGGGATCGAAATAGATCTTGGCTCTGGGACCGGCCTTTTCAAAGAACGGCGGCGTCTTGCTTGCCTTCAAATACTCTTGGATTTTCCGCAGGTTGTTGTCATAGAGCACATGGTCTTCGTCGTCGACGAAATGCGTACCGGGCATGGGGGACGGGATTCGACACTCGCCCAATCGGGATATAGTAAGATCCAACTTACCTTCCTGCATAGCACGTCTCCTTGGTCGTCTTCGTAGACTGTCCAAATTTTAAGACCGAAAGACTGAACAAGTAAGGTGGTCCTCCTGGAGCGCAAGGGCCGGCATCTTATCTTTCTACGGCGTTAGAAAATTGCACTGCAACGTCTGCACAGCACATCCCGGCCCCCTGCGTGGAACGCCTACAAAAGTCGATCAAGCGAAAAAACGTTTGTAGCAAGCTCCGGTGTCAGCCGGGGTTTGAAGATCCGGCAGGTGACGTCTTCCGGGAGAACTCGTTATAATTTATACAAAAACAATGTGGGGATCGATATTGGACTTTGGTCCAATAGTTAAAGATTCAGAGCGGTCAACAAAACCTGATGAGCCAAATGGGATGGATCATATTCATAAATTCTGGAGGGCAAGGCCTGCTGACCACCGAAAGCGGTGGCAAGAGCTGGAAAACCCGCTGGCGGGATGCTTCTGATTTGAATCAATCCGTCGTAAAAACTATCGTCATCGGTGCCATTGAACCAACAAAGATCAACTGTAATGATTGACAATTCCTGGGTTGCAGCTTAGCATATAGGCTTAAATGGGCTCATGAAGAGCACCGAAAACCTAAAGAACTAGGAGAAGGAGGATTATCATGGAAGGAAAACACGAACACAAGCATCTGCATGCTCATACACACGAGCACACGCATTCCCATGAGCATTCCCATGACGGGAAGGTTCACACTCATGAACACACACATTCCCACGCTCATGAGCACCTGCATGAACACCTCCATGAGCACACCCATGGCGGCGCTTCCCAGGTACATGATCATGAGCACACGGGGGAACACGGGCCTCACGATCATGACCATCCCGGCCATGAGGCAGAACCCCATGTTCACGGTCATTAACATTTAGGTTCTGTACGTCCCGGGGATGACCCGAAGAGGCGGATGCATCGATGCATCCGCCTCGCCATTGCCGGGGCGAATTCTTCCATGAGAGATCTGTCCCGCTTCTCGTTTGTCACATCAGTCCTGAGTCAGCAAAATTCGATGCTGGACAAGATTCATTTCTTTTATTCTGCCTTCAACCCATCGCTGTCCACCGAAAATATCCTGAATGTAGACCTTTCCCTCTTCCGGCCTGAGGATATCGACACTTTCCATGATGAGTTCTTGCTGATCACCCTTGAGCAGATATGCATTGGCTTCACACATTTCGTCTCCTCCCTCAAAGAAAGCAGTCCCAAAAACTTCGTCCTTTGGCGGCTTAACCGTGCTCGGCCTTTTCCGGACACACATGCCGCTTTTCCAGAGTGAACTTCACCAATCTGCATTCCCCTGCAAAATTCATTTATAACAATGACAAAACCGATTGTCGAAATCCATTCTTACCATCCCTTGAATATAGTTCAGCCCGTCGTAGAATACCGCTCTCAATGCTTCGGCTGGAGATCCATACGGCTCCCCTTGACAGAAAGAAGAAAGGATCACTTGGTCAAATAAAAAGGGACATCGGGAGTTGGTTCCGAACAAACAAAAAAGCCGGGAACGACCGACGGATAACTCCCCCGTCAAAGCCTTCCTGGCTTTATTTGCTTAAACTGATCCCGAATCAAAAAACCACTGCAGCTTCTTACTGCAAAGTAAATTCCCGAGATCGTCTATAAGTATTCAATACCCCGCAACGATCGGGCTGTCAAGAACGAGACGGATATTCCGGCAATTCTCATTTTGGATGATCCTCGTAAGGTCGGGGGACTTGGGATCCAGGCAATCCTCGGTAACTTTTACTCAAATGCCAATAGAGACAGTCTGTACACGAGTTACATTCGGAGCGGCAAAAATGATCGGTCTGGCTTACGTCGGCGGTTTTTCCTGTTTAACCTCCATGACCGGAGCGGTCACAACGAAACATGAAAAATATTGCACAGAGAAGGAACCATGGTTATTCTCCGATGATTTTGCACCCCTCTACAAACCCAAAAATGAAGAACGGCCATAGTTTAAAAGAATGATATATTTTAAAAGGAAAATCTCTCAATTTTTGGAAAAATATGAGGAGCGATGAAATGGCGTATCAAGAAATTCTTTTCGAACGGAAAGGATCTATTGCAGTTCTCACATTGAACCGGCCTGACATTCGAAATGCACTGACAGACGAGGGAATCATAGGAGAAATCGAGGATGCCTGCCAGGTTGTTCAGCGTGACTTTAGCTTCTCCGTCCTTGTTCTTACCGGCGCAGGGCCCGCCTTTTCCGCCGGCGGCAACATCAAGGATATGGAAAGGAAGGGAGGAATGTTTTCAGGAAATCCGTCGGAAATACGGGAAAACTATCGCAGGGGAATCCAGAGAATTCCCTTGGCGCTTCACCGTCTGGATGTCCCGACGATTGCCGCCGTGAACGGACCGGCCATAGGCGCCGGTTGCGATCTTTCCTGCATGTGCGACATACGCATTGCAAGCGATAAGGCTCGTTTCGGAGAAACCTTCGCTTCACTGGGTTTGATCCCTGGAGACGGGGGAGCTTTTTTCCTGCCTCGAATCGTCGGTTTTTCAAAGGCCTGCGAGCTTGCTTTCACCTGCCGCATTATCGATGCCCATGAGGCCCTGCGCATCGGGCTTGTGACCGAAGTGACCCCGCACGAAAAACTCCTGGAACGCTGCATGGAAATTGCCTCGGAAATTGCCAGGCAACCCTCCGCCACTTTGCGCATGACCAAGCGGCTTTTCCATTTCGCACAGGGCAAAACCCTGGAGGAAACTCTTGAACTGTCCGCTTCATTTCAAGCCCTCTGCCATCATACTCCCGAACATCGGACGGCGCTGGAAGCTTTCATTTCCAGACAGAATCAAAATCGCAGAAAGGAGTAGAAACCAAAAAACAAGGAGAACCAAAGGATTAATGCTCCTTCCCGGTTCTCCTCGTTACAAACACTCAGTTATCAGTTCAGACTGACTGATTCTGCAAACCTGATCTTGCCATCACCGGGCACCCGGTTCCTGGATCCCAGGCGGGAATCATCGTCTATACAAAACCCTTTTTCATCCTCATACACTGTGTTGACATCGCTCAAGGAGCCGGCTTCACACAAGTACCTATGACCGGTCTTGTCTTTCGCCCACACCATCGGCGAAGTATCTTTGCTTTTCATTCCATTACCTCCTCAATAAAGTGACAAAAGGTAAAACAGGTCAAGATTCCCGTTTTTACCCCTTTTTCTTTCTTATTTTTGGCGGTGAGCTACACTTCGCTCGCTCAGATGTACCGTTCACATTCCTCAAACCCTCTATCCATCTCCGGGGTTAATTGCCGGGATAGAAATAGGGAGGATAATGCCCGACCCTATCACCGTTAGGAGCTATATGCACTTGAGGTGAACTGTTCGTCGGTCCCCTCACCGGATCCTGCGGATTGATCGGACTGACCCGAACTGTGGTTGCAGCAATCATCAACCATGCCATTACAATCGTTGTAAATATTCTCGTCATTTTCATGGGCTTACTCCTTTACCGAAAGCCCTTTCGTAAATAACAGTAAGTCGTTTCAATTATTTGTCAACCAAACACATATTTTTGTCATTATTTATTTTACTATTGGATTTTATTTATAAAATGCTTTTGATACCGCACATGACAGAAAAAACGACTTCGAGAGGTTGTTTTGAAAACGGGATGGAATATATTTCATAGAGTTTTGCGTGAAGAAAATAGAGCGACGAACCTTCAAAAGGAAATGATATCATGGCTGGTTCCGGAACACCGCAAGTAGAAAACACTTCAAATATTTTGCAACATCAAACCCTCAATCTTATTTTCCAGGAAGAATACATTCCCCGTTTCTTCCAACTCCTCCAACGGGGTTTCATGGTAAAGGCTCGGAGGGGATGCAGTCTCAAGAGTCTTCTTTGCCAACAACCCGGCATCAGCTCTGAATACCTGGAAGAAAGGATCCAAACCATTTTCATCGATGGTAAAGCCGTGGACAACATTGAACGGGCCATCCCTGCGGATGGGGCCACCATAGCGATTTCAGCAGCCATGCCGGGGTTGGTCGGCGCGACATTGCGGCGCGGAGGTTTCTACGCCGCGTTGCGTTCACAAATCACCTACACAGCCGGTGAAGAGTGTGCATCGGAAGGGGAAGCAATGTTCAAACTGAAGCTCTTCAATTTGCTCATTGACGAACTGGGCCGTGGCTTTCTTGAAAAAGGCATCTGGATCGACGGCAAGGTGCTTCAGGATTTTTTCAAAGGACAAGCGGAGAGTTTCTGGGAAGGGTGTGAAGAAATCGAACTCGACGGCAGCAAAGTCAAACCGCAAAAGCTTCTCGAGACACACTGGTGTGGCGAGGAAAAACAGGTTCTCTTCAAAGTCGCATCTACCCGCAGCGGCATTTGATCTCCGGATAGAAAATAGATGATGCGCCTTCGCGGGAATGACTTTGCGAGCTGCCTCTCGTCATTCCCGCACGCTTTTGGCCGGAACCTAGAACACCACGGCTTATTGATCGACACATCCCAAGCTTTCCATGCACTGTGGGCTAGTAGTCTCCACTTCTTACTGCGTAAAATTCCTTTCGCCATTCTTCAAAACGGCCTTGTTCGATGGCTTTTCGCATACCGGCCATAAGATTCAGATAATAGTGAAGATTGTGAATGGTATTGAGGCGATAGGCCAGAAGCTCCCGAGCCATGAAAAGATGGCGCAGATAGGCTCGCGAGAAGTGCCGACAGGTGTAACAAGTGCATCCGGGTTCTATGGGATTCCGGTCTTCGGCATAGCCGCTGTTCTTGATCTGAATGCTGCCCCATGAGGTGAAGAGCATTCCGTTCCGTGCGTTGCGGGTGGGCATGACACAGTCAAACATGTCCACCCCCAGTCGTACCCCTTCCACGAGATCTTCAGGAGTTCCTACGCCCATGAGGTAGCGGGGGTGGGATGCGGGGAGTCGTGGAGCCATGGTTTCCAGAACTTCGAGCATCTGTTCCTTGCTTTCCCCGACGGAGAGGCTCCCCAGAGCATATCCGTCAAAACCGATTTCCACGAGTTTTTCCAGGCAGGCTTCCCGTAGATCCATGAAAACACTTCCTTGAACGATGCCAAAGAGAGCCTGATCCTCACGGGTGTGTGCATCCTTGCAGCGCCGGGCCCATCGGACCGTCCGCTCCATGGATTCCCGGGCATATTCGTAGGCCACCGGATAAGTGGTACACTCATCGAAGCACATGGCGATGTCGGAACCGAGATGCATCTGGATCTCCATGGAGGTCTCGGGCCGGATCATGTGGCGGGAACCATCGATATGCGACTGAAACACAACCCCATCTTCTTCGATCTTGTTGATCCTGGCCAGGCTGAAAACCTGAAATCCGCCGCTGTCCGTCAAAATGGAACCGTCCCAGCCCATGAAGGAGTGAAGACCGCCCAGGCGGCTCACCCGCTCCGATCCAGGCCTCAAATAGAGATGATAGGTATTCCCGAGAATGATGCGGGCGCCGAGATCTTTCAGTTCATCGGGAGAAAGGCTTTTCACTGTTGCCTGGGTTCCCACGGGCATGAAGACAGGCGTCTCCACCGTACTGTGGCTTGTGACAAACCTTCCGCGCCGTGCTCCGGAAGAAGGGTCATGAGCAATGACTTCAAAGTCCACTGTTTGCATCCTCTTTTGTAATCTTTCACCATCACTTGCATATCCGCGGATGAGCAGATGAGGCAGAAAGGATTCTCCGCCTGCCTCAAAGAATCAGCATGGCATCACCATAGCTGAAAAAACGATACCGGTTGTCGATGGCTTCGCCATAAGCCTTCAAAATCCTTTCCCGACCGGCGAAAGCCGAAACCAGGAGCAGAAGGGTCGACTGTGGCAGGTGGAAGTTGGTGATCATGGCATCGACCATTTGAAACCGGTATCCCGGATAGATATAGTGGTTGCAGAGCCCGGAATAGGGGCGCAGGGCGCCGCATTTCAAGGCAACCCATTCCAGAGTGCGCACCACGGTGGTTCCAACAGCCACAACCCGACGCCCTTCCTTTCTGGCCTTGCCGATGCGTTCCGACGCCTTGGGGCTCACTTCCACGTATTCAGAATGCATCTCATGATCCCGGATATCCTCCACGCGGATGGGAGCAAAAGTTCCATAGCCCACATGGAGCGTCACTCTGGCCTGTTCGATTCCGCCTTCCTTCAGTTCCTGCAGCATGGCATCGCTGAAATGAAGGCCGGCCGTCGGGGCCGCCACGGCTCCCGGACTGCTGGCATAAACCGTCTGATAAGAGGCTGAATCATTCACGGGAGCTATACCATCATCACGACGGATGTAGGGTGGAAGGGGCACCTCACCGATGCGGTCCAAAAGAGTCAGAAGAGGTTCGGAACTGAGAAAGCGCACCATCGCCTTGCCCTC
The DNA here is from genome assembly GCF_027925305.1 of Desulforhabdus amnigena. NCBI lineage: Bacteria > Pseudomonadati > Thermodesulfobacteriota > Syntrophobacteria > Syntrophobacterales > Syntrophobacteraceae > Desulforhabdus > Desulforhabdus amnigena. The sequence goes on from NZ_BSDR01000001.1 coordinate 1,392,625, forward strand.
ATTCAACGGCGTAAGAACTTTTGCCCGCTCTCCACCCTCCAGCTCGATGACGCTACCCGGTTTGGTTCGCTTGGCCGCCTTGACAAGACATCTGTAGCCTTCCGCCTCTCCCCGCTCGGGAGACTTATAGGGATCAAGCACCAGCAATTCGACTCTTCCCCCTGTTTCCTTGTTTCCATGAAGCCTTGCCGGAACGACACGGGTGTCGTTGACGACAAGCAGGTCGCCCGGCCGCAAATAGCGGGAGACTTCGTTGAAACAGCGGTGTTCCACCACGTCCCTGGAACGGTCCAGGACCAGAAGGCGTGAAGCTTCGCGGGTGCTTGACGGAACTTGGGCGATCAATTCTTCGGGCAGATTGTAGGAATAGTCCCGAAGATGATAGGCGATGCCGCCATTACCCCCCATGGTGTCTCCCCCAATAGACCAGGAGAAGTCCCAGAACCATCATGGCTCCTCCCAGGATGCGAATGTGCCGGTTGGACATGGTACAGACCTTCAGCAGCCAGGCCTTCAAATGATCGGGAGAAGCAAAATAAGGCAGCCCCTCGAAGAAACAGATGAGTCCCGCAACGGTAAAAAAATAGCCCTCTGACATCCCGTATTTTCCCTCCAATATTTTTTCCATGTATCCAGTGCTCAGATGGCCTAGCATATTTTTGTTTTGTTGCAAAGAGATCAATCAACGGCCGCATTTTATCGGGGCACGCTTATCGCCCTTACCCACAGTAATCTTTCGGCTCACGAGAAACTTGCACCACCCGTAAGGGTGATATATAACCGTGAGCAACTTGAAATAGATAATAGAAGGAGGAAACCCTACTCATGACCATTGTTCGAAACCGGATCATCGAAATGCTTGCCGAGGCGATCTCCCCCCTGTTGGGTGCAGCCGAAGAGACCGCATCAACCGGTATAAGCATCGAATTGGATATTCCAAAAGCGTCTCAGCATGGGGATTACGCCACAAACGTCGCTCTGAGCCTGACGCGTCAGTTGAAACGCAACCCGAGGGAAATAGCGAACCAGATCGTCAATAATCTGAAAGACACGGACCAAATCATCCAAAAGATTGACATCGCAGGGCCGGGCTTTATCAATATTTTTGTTCAGCCCCGCGCGTGGCATGCAGTCCTGAGAGAAATCTTCCGTGATCCCCAAACCTATGGACATCAGGATTTTGGGCGAGGCAAAAAGGTCCAGGTGGAGTTTGTGAGTGCCAATCCGACGGGGCCTCTCCATATCGGGCACGGACGCGGAGCCGCAACGGGAGACGTTCTGGCCCGCATTTTAAAAACATGCGGTTTCGAAGTGGAGCGGGAATATTACATCAACGACGCCGGCAACCAGATGAACACCCTTGGCCGAAGCCTCTACTATCGCTATCAGGAGGTTATGGGTGAAACCATTGAGTTTCCCGAGGGACATTATCAGGGCGACTACATGCGCGATCTGGCCCGCGAGTTTGCAGAAGAGGTGGGCAGGAAATATCACTTGGCTCCACTGGATGAAGTTCTCCCGGTTTTTACCCGCTATGCAGGAGACCGTATTCTTTCAGGAATCAAGGAAGACCTGGAAATCTTCGGTGTCACTATTGACAAATGGTTCAGCGAACAGAGCCTCCACGACGAAGACGCCATTCGTACCACCATCGAAGAATTGGAGGCCCGTGGATACATCTACGAAGAAGAAGGGGCCAAGTGGTTCCGGAGTACTGCTTTCGGAGACGAAAAAGACAGGGTCGTTATTCGCGCCAACGGCATCAGCACCTACTTTGCGGCGGATCTGGCCTATCACAAAAACAAGTTCAACCGCGGTTTCGATATCGTGGTCGACATTTGGGGCGCCGATCACCACGGTTATGTCGAAAGGATGCTTGCGGGAATCGAGGCCATGGGCCGTCAGCGGAGCGATCTCAAGATCATCCTCGTACAACTGGTCAACCTTCTGCGAGGTGGTGTGCCGGTAGCCATGTCTACAAGATCCGGAGAATTCGTCACGTTGCGCGAAGTCCTGGACGAAGTGGGAAAAGATGCATCGCGATTCATTTTTCTCACGCGCCGGTCCGACAGTCAGCTTGATTTCGACCTGGACGTAGCCAAAATGCAGAGCAACGACAACCCGGTCTATTACGTACAATACGCGCACGCGAGGCTTTGCAGTATTTTCGAAGTGGCCAGGGAACGTGGTATTATCGAGAAGGATTCACCGCAAGATATCTTCTGCAATCTGGATCGCCTCATGGAGCCTCAGGAGCTGGAACTCATGAAGCTTCTGGGTGAATATCCCGCGGTTCTGGCCAACTGTGCGAATGCGTTGCAGCCTCATTTCATACCCTACTATCTCCATGAACTGGTTTCGCTCTTTCACAGTTACTACAATCGAAACCGCATTCTGGGAGAGGACATGGAACTGACCAAAGCCCGATTGTACCTGGCAGGAGCGGTACGCGAAGTCATACGAAATGCTTTGGAACTCCTCGGAGTCGCCGCACCGCAGAAGATGTGATGCACAGCTCCCACAGGAAATGTGATTCATGGTTCAATCCAGACTGAAAGACAATCAATCATGGGAAAACGGTGCTGAAAAGAAAGCCAGACGCTTTCGGTTTGAGCTGAGCTTCTCGCAGTTGGTTCTCTATTCCCTCGGGATGATTCTGACTCTCACGTGGATGTTCGTTTTCGGCATCCTCGTGGGAAGAGGACTCCCGCTGGTCGATAAGAAGGACGGCTCCTACCGGGCAGCCCTGCTTCGTTTTATGGGCTTGGGGCGCGAGGTGGTTCCTCCGCCTGAAAACGCCGCCGAAACATGGGAAAACCCGAGAAAAATGCTCGAATCACTGAGGTACTACCAGGACCTGGCCGACGGAGGAAAGCCCTCTTCTTCTTCGTCCAAAATACATAAAGACTCTCCCGACTCCAACAAATCGTCAGCCAGGGAGTCGGCTTCGGAAGCTACCGCCGCCAAGTCAAAACCTGATGTATCGGCACAAAATGCAGCGCAGGAAATTTCTACTACAAATGGCGAAAAGGCCGATTCTTCCAATGGGTTTCAGGAGACAAATCCAGCCGGTAGCACGGGGGAGCATTTTACACTCCTCATTGCTTCCCTGCGTGAACCGGAAAACGCTCAGAGGTTGCTGGATCAACTCAAAGCCAAGGGGTATGATTCAAGAATGGAAGCCCTTGATCTGAGCGACAGCGGCCGGTGGAATCGCGTGCTGGTGGGTTCCTTCGCCACCCGTGAAGAAGCACTGCGCTTTGCCACCGAATTCAACCGCAAGGAACACATGGAAGGCCTGGTCATTCGCGAATCGAATTAAGCCGTGAGGACGGGGTTTTGTTCCACCTCGAATGCCGAATACCGGCACATGGTTCAAGCCGCAGATTTTCGCAGATTGAGAAACATTTTTATCTTGGGTGAAGTTTATTTAGGGAGTCGGCGGATTCTAATATCCCGTTATTCACCACGGAGACACGGAGGGCACCGAGAGGATTTTGGAATTCTGATGGAATTCCTTCGCAATCTCTGTGCCTTCGTGGCGAATGGGGATTTCAAGAGAGACTTAGTACCCCAACGCACTAATTACGCGGCCATTTGCACGGATTTTGGAGCGAACTTGGCCACGAGCTTTGTTTTCGTATAGGTCCACTTTATGGGTTTTGGATGTCTGTTGAGCTCATCAAAGTAACCCATAAGCATTTGTGAAAGCTCCTTTTTGTCGTTGAAGTCGTTGGGAGTGAGTACATCCCTTGTAACCTTACTGAAGATGATCTCAACCTGATCGAGCCAACTGGCATATGTGGGAAGCCAGTAGATACGAACATTAAAAGAAAGGTTGAGAGAAGCAATCCATTTGCCCAGTTGTTTGGGTGCATGCGTAGAGCCATTGTCCAGAATGAGATCAATAACCTTGAATCCCTTGACAATGGCTGAAGAAAAGAAACTCAGAAGAAAGGTTTTGAACTCCGCGAAGCGCTTGCGAGCGAAGGTACGGGCGAAGGTGATTCCATTGGCGACGATAAGAGCACAAAACAGCTGTAATGCTCCCATCCGTTTGTATCGGGATGCCACGTGAACGGGGTGTTCGGCTATGGCGGGTTTGGTCTCGTGAAGAGGTCTTCTTGCTTGAATGGAGGTCTTCTCATCGATACAAACGGAAGCTTCACCCTGCTGGAACAACTGGGGAGCGTTCTCATAGAGATCCAGGACTGGAGACGCTTTCTCAACGAATTTTGGATCAGGAGATTTTTGCCATAGATGATATTGCCAGGGTTTGATCTTGTCCTGTTTCAGCCAAAGACGAATAGTGCTCGGGGCAATGTGGCTGACGATTCCTTTTTCTTTGGCGACTTGACAAAGCTTCTCTCCAGACCAGCGTTGCCATGGCTTGCCATGATCACACGGTTTCGAACAGGCCAACAAGGTGATCTGAGCCCTCACGGCAGAAGGATGCTTTCTTGGGGCTCCGGGTCGGGGGTGGTTTTTGAGGCTACCTTCATTGACCCATCTGTTGCGGAACTTCTTAACGGTGGATGGCCTGCATCCGACTTCATCAGCGATCTGCCGGATGCTCCATTCCGGGTGCTCATGCGATAGGAGGAGGATACGAGCCCTTACAACCTCCGCATAGGGTTTTGTGTAGCTCACTCTCAGATGTTTCAATACTTTCCGTTTCTCTGGAGGAATGTAGATGCAGTATTTGTGTTGAGGTCCAGGCATGGTTGTACTCCTCTCCTGTTTGTTGCCTTCTTATTTAATTTTAACATGCCTGGAACCTCTTAGGTTCTGTTGACATTTGGGTTCTAATTAATAGATGTCAACAGCACTACTACAAGATGAAACATGGTTGAAGATCCTCCAATTCCTTCGCTCCTGTGTGGATGTTTACGTAGGAGAAGAAGGTGATTGCCGTCTTTTCATTGAGGCACTCCTTTGGATTACACGAAGTGGTGCTCAGTGGAGACTGCTCCCGGAGAAATTCGGTAACTGGAACAGTGTCTATAAACGATTCGCCCGCTGGTGTAACAAGGGTATCTTCTCCAGAATGCACGAGCACTTCATAGATGATCCCGATATGGAGAACTTCATGTTTGACAGCACCATTGTTCGTGCCCATCCCTGTGCTGCCGGAGCCCTCAAAAGATCCGGTGGACAAGAGACACAGGCTCTCGGGCGCAGCCGAGGAGGTTTTTCCACCAAGATCCACGTAGCGGTAGATGGCTTGGGAAATCCCCTGAGGTTCATTCTCACTCCCGGTCAGAAGAGTGACATCGAACAGGGACCGGCTCTTATCGAGGGCTTCACCTTCGCTCATGCACTGGGAGACAAGGGCTATGATTCGGATGCCTTCGTCCAGGCGATCACCCAATCTGGAGCTACTGCTGTGATTCCACCCCGGTCCAATCGCAAAGAGCCCCGCGAATACGACCAATGCCGCTACCGCGAACGACATCTGATCGAGTGCTTTATGAGCAAGATCAAACATTTCAGACGCATTTTCTCCAGATTCGACAAGCTCGACAGAAGCTTCTTGGGCTTTCTTGGCTTTGTCGCAGCTCTCATCTGGTTGAGGTGAAATGTCAACAGAACCTAGGGTTGAACAAATCTGGTTGCGTAATTATCGCGCTGGAGTACTTAGAGCCTATCCGAAAACCTACCTCGGCAGCGGGCCCCCCCCTTTAATTCCCCCCTCGAGGGGGGGAATTAAAGGGGGGGTCGCAAAGTCCACAGGTGGTTTCTGGATAGGTTCTTACTCCCTTTAGTCTGTACAATTAGTCTGTACAATCTGCATGATCTGTGGATCAATTTAGCCCGTTTTTCTCCCCTTCGGTTCAAGCTAATCCTATGAAATTCAATTCCTTGAGAGTAAAATTTATTTATAGGCTTTAAAATTGAGGTTGTTGAGGTTAGTATTTTACAAACGTTGTCATGTTGGTAAGCAGAGCAGTGTAAAGAGATGTGATCTGTGGCCGTTTCGAGCCATTGCGGTGTCTGGAAGACACCCATGGAAAGGTGGGGGGCATTTTCATTTGACTCCAGTAAAGGCCGATGGTAGCGTTACAAGGCAATAGGTATATACGTTAAGGCGCTTCAGGCAGCCTGCTTTCAGTGAGACAGAACTGAGTGTTTCAGGCAATGACCGTAAGGTCCACCCAATAACTTTATTCGTTCTACTTGCGAATCGGGAGCCATGTCACAGAAATTACGTCTTCAAGACCTTTTTGAGGGAACGCGTTATCAAAAGATCGTCCTGACCATAAGCGTTTTGGCATTCCTTGTTTTGGAATTGCTCATTTATATGGCCTCAGCCAGCCAGGCAGGACAAAAATCCCGTGTGATCATCACAGACACCGCCGGCAAGAAAGTCTATGAAACAGCCGGCACGGCCCTTACCAGTTACGAAAAACTGGTTTTCGAAAACAACTTTGGTTCCCTGGCCAATTACCAGGTCAACCTGGAGACAGAGGCCTTGCCCTTTCCATTCCGCGCCTGGGTTTCCGCTGCCGTGGGCATTCCTGTGGGGTTGATCCTCCTGGTTTCCTTTCTGGTGCGTGTTTATTTGTCCCTGTTGTACGGCGAGGAAAAAGAAAAACCGGACCCATCCAGTGAGGGGGCAGGGGATCTCAAGAAGAACCGGTTTGGATCCGTCCTCCATTCATTTCAATCCTTTCATGGAATTTCCATTTTTCACCTGGGATTCCTGGTCGTCCTGGGAGTTCTTCTTCTTTGGATGGTTCCCAATTTCCTGGGAGATTTCGCAAAAGTTACGATCACAGCCATACGGGAATACAAATGGTTCTTTCTCGGCAGTTCCATTTTTTTGGCTCTGATCATCACATGGATCATTTACCTGCGTTACAAGTTGTCCAAGCAGATGTTGGAAAATCAACTGCATCTCGAAAAGTATCGAGTAGAACAGCAGCTTCTCATGCAGCGTGAAACGCCGCCTCTGTTGCCCAGTCAAATGAACCAAATGAATGAGATTCAAGACCCCAGGTAAATTCGCCCGTCGGGAGAGGAAATACTGCATATGTGGTTCCGTCGTTTGTTTAAAGGTCGTCAGAAACCCGTGGAGGAAAGCGGAAATGTGGCTCAGCAAGATCCGCGGGAAGCAGAACAAAAAACCATCAATCAGGGCATCTACTATCTCTACCTGATTATCGGGGCACAGGTTCTTTTCGTACTGGGACTTGTTGCGGTGATCACCGCATTCGGAACGGTGATCATGACTCCCATGTGGGTTTACCTGGGAACTCTGGGGCTGGGGGTAGCCGGTATTGTTTATGTTTATCGCAAAGCAAAGCAGAAGTTCCTGAAGTTCAAGGAAGCATTCAGGAATGTGAATCTCTCCAACAGCAATTACGAAATCAGTTTCATGGGGGGGGTCTTCACCATGCGGGTGGAACAAAACGAACGCCCTCTTCTGGAAGCTCCCCCCAGTTCACCGGTTCTGGAGGCGGAAACGATCGAACCGCCATCGGCCCATTAGGAACCAGCCCCTTCTTTGCTGGGAAGGGCGCATACGAATTCCTCTGCGTCACGCCGCACGACGACAGTGTCTTTCAGCCAGTTTTCGTCGTCCTTCAGAGGATGGTCCAGGTTGTAGTGCAGTCCTCGGCTCTCTTTTCGTTGAATGGCGCACCGAATGATGAGGTCCGCTACTAGCGCCAGGTTCTGCAATTCCAGCAAATCCGCATTGATGGGAATGTTTGGCATATGTTCCCGGATTTCCATGCGGATCTGGGCAATATGGTTTTGAGCCAAAGTCAGTCTTTTGTCTGTTCGCACGATCCCTACGTAGTTCCACATCAACCGCCGAATGATATCCCAATTGTGTGCAATGAGAACCATTTCGCTGAGCATGGGTTCATTCTGGCTTCCCTTGCCGGCGAAGCATTCCGGTATTTCGGGAAGTTTTCTTTTACGCCATGAATCGATCTGACCGGCACAATCCATGGCGGCTTCATGCCCGTACACCATGGCTTCCAGCAAAGAATTACTGGCCAGTCGATTGGCCCCGTGAAGCCCGGTGCAGGCACATTCCCCTATGGCATAGAGACTTTCAATGCTGCTCCTGCCTTTCTTGTCTGTCAGAATCCCCCCGCACATATAGTGGGCCGCCGGAACTACCGGAATGGGATCAGTGGTAATATCGATCCCCAGAGACAGACACTTTTGATAAATATTGGGGAACCTCCGGCGCAGAAAGTCTGCATCCTTGTGGCTGATATCCAGGAAGACACAGTCGTCACCCGTCTTTTTCATTTCTGTGTCAATGGCCCGGGCGACAATATCCCTGAAAGCCAAATCCTTGAGAGGATGATAGTTCTGCATGAAAGCCCGTCCGCGCTTGTCGATCAATCGCCCCCCTTCCCCTCGAACGGCTTCGGAAATCAGAAAATTCTTGGCCTGGGGATGATAGAGGCAGGTGGGATGAAATTGGACAAACTCAAGATTTGCGAGGCGGGCGCCGGCCCGGTAGGCAATGGCTAGCCCATCGCCCGTAGCCACATCCGGGTTGCTCGTATAGAGATAAACCTTGCCGGCTCCTCCTGTGCAGAGCAGGACGGCATTGGCAAGAAAGCTGTGTATTTCCTGAGTCTCACTCTCCAGAACATATGCTCCCCGGCAAATATCCTGCTGTTGAATGGAAATGGAACCCGACCTGATGGATTGGTGTTGAATGAGAAGATCCAGGACAAGGTGGTTTTCAAAGATATGGATGTTGGGGTTCTCTTCGGCCCTGGCGATGAGAACCTTTTCCACCGCCTGTCCCGTAAGGTCTTGAGCATGGACGATACGATTGCGGCTATGCCCTCCCTCTCTGCCGAGGTCGAATGCATCGGCTTTGACGGTCCCCCGGTTGAAGGCGACCCCCATTTCCACGAGTTCCTGGATCCGTTCAGGTCCACATCGCACAACCATTTGGACCACGTCCTCATGGCAGAGTCCGTCGCCGGCAGTCAGCGTATCCTGAATATGGAGCTGGAATGAGTCATCCGGACCCAGAACCGAGGCAATTCCCCCCTGGGCATAGTTGGTGCTGGTTTCCAGCTTGTCCTTTTTGGTTACAATGGCGACAGTACCGGTGCGCGCTGCCTTGAGAGCAAAAGAAAGTCCGGCGATGCCACTTCCAATCACGAGATAATCAAACTGGTAGTTCATTATGAGCTTCCCATCGAGAACACGAAAGGCGTCACCCACAGGAAGGAGCGCCCCGTGAAGGTTAATTTTCCCTGGCGCTGAATGGCTGAAAACCAGGATCCATACTGATGATTCATTGACGGAAAGTCACTCTATTCCATACGGAAGAGCTTGTAAAGACTTCAAACTTCGCTCTTTCACATTATTGTAACGAGGTTGTAACCGAGGGCAAGGGAACCCATCATCCACTTTTTCACGCAAGATCGTGACTGGGACTAAAAATTCCATGTCATTTCATTTATAATAAAAACCTATCCAAAAACCTACCTCGGCAGTGGACACCCCCCTTTAATTCCCCCCTCGAGGGGGGACCAAGGGGGGTGTCGCAAAGTCCACAGGTGGTTTCTGGATAGGTTCTAAGTATATTTAAAATTTGAACAAGCTAGGTGAGATAAACCGAAAATTCTAATTCAGGGATTCCGTTCATGAAGCGTGTTTTTCAAAAGCTCCAATTCACGGCTCCACTCCAGGCCATCGTATTCGATTGTGATGGTGTGCTTTTCGATTCCAAACAAGCCAATGTCAAGTTTTACAGCCACATCCTCGAGCGATTCGGGCGTCCGCCGGTCAGTCACGAACAGGAAGATTTCATCCACATGTACCCGGTGCGGGAATCCCTGAAGTATTTGTTCGGAGAAGGAGAAGATTTCCAAGCGGCATGGGTCTATCTCAGGCAAATCGATTTCGGGGCTTTCAATTCGTACCTGCGCCGTGAACCCGGCCTGGTGGAAATTCTGGAAATGGCAAAAGCCAACTTCAGGACGGCTCTTGCCACCAATAGAATGGTCTCTACGCGGGAACTCCTGGCCCATTTCGATATTGAAAAATATTTCGACCTCGTGGTTTCCGCGTCGGACGTGCGTTATCCGAAGCCGCATCCCGAAACCATGGAAAAGATACTTGAAACTTTCCGAATTTCGCCGGCACAGGTCCTCTATGTGGGAGATTCTGCGGTGGACGAGGCACTAGCGGAAGCTACCGGAGTTTTTTTCGTGGCATACAAGAACGAAAATCTCAAGGCGCATATGCATATCCACCATTTTCAGGAACTCCAGCCGGTGCTCTTGTCTCAAAGGCCCGTTTCAGGAGGTTAAAAAGACAGTGAAAGCACGCGGGATACCTCTGCGCATTCTTCAATCTGTACGGGAAAACAAGGAAAATCTCTCCAGGCTCATTCTTCTCGGCACCGTTCATAATGATCCGCAGGGATTCAAAAGGCTCAGGGAATTTCTTGAAAGGGAAAAACCCGATTGCATCCTTGTCGAACTCAGCCCTTATGCTCTGAGATACCGTTTACGCCACCAGCGCTATTTGCATAAGACTCTGACCCGGAACCTCAGAAGTGCGGCTGCAGAATCCAACGTTCCTCTGATCGAGGCCTTTCAGCACCCGGAGGTAGCGGCCATCAGGAGGCAGATCAGCTTACCTATGGAATACAGGGCTGCTGCATCTTACGCCCAAACAGGGTTGAGCGGCGTGTTTCCGGTGGATTATTCCCTTTTCAGTCGCAAATGGATCGCTACCTGGCCGGAACTCCTCTCTCCCCGGAACCTCTGCATACTCCTCACCCAACCGTCGACCACTCGATCCATTTCCACTATTTATGACCTGGCTGCACGCTCCATGAAAAAAAATGCCTCTCCATCAATATTCTATGAAACGACTTTTCAAAAGAGTGAAAAAGATCCTTTATGGGCCGAGAGAGAGTACCACATGGCGATGCGGATCATCCATGTATTGCGCGCCTTTTCTCCCAAAAATCCGGTTTATCTGGGTGGATGGTGGCATCTTACCTCGGGCGGCCCGACCTCCACTCTGCGGGATTTCCTCGGAGTAGAACCTTCCAAATGCTTTTTGTTGGACCGGTCGCACATCGCTACAAACAGGTAGATCAGGAACCCTGAACCCTGTGAGGAGGCTTTTGATTCCTTTCCTTATATCTGAAGACAGCAATGCCGATTGCTTTTTTTGCCAAAAGGTGTTACTTAACAAACCTCATTTTGATTCACAAAAATGCCCTTGGTCGTGCTAGGTGGGGAGTTAGCGGTGCCTTGTAACCCGAAATCCGCTTAGCGGGGCTGAATTCCCTTTGAAGGGCGTGGGCTGGTACAGCCGTTTCTAATTTTGGCGTCGATTGGACACTGCGCAACAGACGAATATGAACCCCGTCAGGTCCGGAAGGAAGCAGCGGTAAGTATCCCCGGCTGTGTCGTGGTCTACTCTAATCAGATGCCAGAAGGTGGGCGGTTGATTTCCACTCGGTTCGACAAAGGGTGCACGGCCAGGGACTCTATATCCCTTCCTTCAGATTTCCTATCATTCTCGCCAAGAACAGCCGACCGCATAGTAGAAAACTTTTGTTTTTCAAGGGGTCACCCTGAAATACTTCTGCCTGCCAGGATGAGATATCCGACGGTTCATTCTCTCAGGGTGAGGTTCGATGTCATGACTCCGTAAATCACGATCAACAGGGAAACAGAGTAGGAAAGCAGGGAAACCAGCGTCAACCTGCGTTGAAGGGATGGAACCACCCCCTTGAGAGTCTCTATAGTGGAAAAAGGACCGATCACTCCCACCGCCAACCCGGATACCCCCCCCGCAAGAAAAGCGATATAGAGCGGATATCCCACATAGAGATACTCCTTTTGCAGGAGGCAGAAGGGACAGTGATGTGTGGGCAGTTCATAAAAATAGAGGCCAATGAAAGAAATCAGGGAGGCTATGCCGGCCAGAAAGTTCAAAAAGGCCACGAAAGAAAAGGTATAGGCCCCTTTTCCCCTTTTATAAAAGTGAATTCCCAAACCGATGGTAATGGCCATGCAGAGGTAATAAACCGTTTCAACCGCGAGGGGAGGCAAAGCAATGATACCCGAGACCACCCCTTCGGCATCGGAAGTAAAAAGCGTGCCGCAGCAGGAAGTGATGATATTCGGCTGCAGACCGAAGAAATAGGCCGCCTGCAGAATTGTTTCTGCAACGATGAACGGGGTGATGAAGAGCAGTAAAGCATATTTCTTGCGAATGAGGGGATAGTCGTACGCCCTGTTGTCCGTAAAATTCAGCACCAACCAGAGGCCCGCAAGAATAAAATTAAATATTTTCAATATGATGGTTGGATACCCCCATCGATTGACATTGAGAGACCCCGCAGCGCACATTGCTCCGACAAAAAGAGGCGCCAGACGGTCGACCGTATAAATGAACAGGAAGAACGAAAAGAGCTGAAAAGCGAAAGAATGGCTGATCAATGAGGAGATGAGATAGGTTCTTCTCTCGAGGTTGAGTTGAAGTTCGCTGCCGCTTTGGATATCCCAATTCCTGACGATCCGCACCGCATGGAACGCTGAGTAAAGCAGCATGAGACCGACTCCAAAAGAACCCATGAGAAGCCCCAGGATGGGAGCATGAAACACCATGAGAAATTCCTTTCAAAAGCCATTTTCTCTCAAAAAAAATACGCCAAGAGCCTATCAGGACACTTCAAATGGATTTTGGAACACTCTTTAGCTCCCTCACGGAGAAGGAAATTGAAGGGGGCTCTCCGTCGCCAAGGATAAATTTTCGGACAGGCTCTTAATTGCGACATGGTCATATTAATCACTGAGACAGAGAGGGTGCAAAGACAGACTCTCGGATGAAATTTCCTTGTTCCCCGTGGTTCACATAAAATCTGACAATGTCAAGTTAAGAAAGTCTTGAATCGACCAATTCTCCATCCCTCATGGCGACGACCCGGTTTACTACGGCTGCTTCGTGGACGATGGGGTCATGGCTCGCAATGAGGATGGTTTTCCCTTCCTCCTTGAGATCACCGAGGATTGCCATGAATTCCCTGGAAAGCTTCGTATCCAGGTGAGCTGTCGGTTCGTCGGCGATGATCACCGGCGGATCGTTGATCAGCGCCCTTGAAATGGCCACCCGCTGTGCCTCCCCTCCCGAGAGCCATTCGATTTTAGAACTTGATTTATTTACCAGCCCAAAAATATCCAATAATTTCAGTGCCCTAATCTTGAGAGAAGCATAGCGTTCCCCTGTGGGATAAGCGGGTATCATGACATTTTCAAGAACCGTGATCCCCTTGATAAGATTGTACTGCTGGAAGATGAAGCCAAAGGTCCCGCGCCTGATCTCGGCGAGAAACCTTTCAGGAAGGCTGGTGATTTCCCTATCCATGAGCGTAATGCGTCCCGCGGAGGGTCTTGCCATGCACCCCAGGATGCTCAGAAGGGTCGTTTTTCCCGACCCGCTCGGTCCCGTCAAAGCTATGACCTGATGGGCATCAATAGACATGGTGATTCCTCGAAGCGCAACAAACTCGTTGGGTTTCCCCGCGTTGAACACTTTCCTGACGGCATTCAGGTGAATCATAGTATGTTTCCCTTTTATGATGAGTGGGCTGGATTAAAACTTTGCTTCAGAGGCTGTCTGAAAATTCCTCTGCTTGGGAGCCGAACCTGCTTCGATTCCCCCCTTCAGGGGGCCTCTCACTTGATGGATTCCCGCGCAGGCTTTCAGTAAAATGCGGCCGGGACAGCCGCGCTCCCAGGAAGCCGATTTTATCCGTACAGGGCATTATGGATCACACATGGTCGGTTTCCATATCCCCCGGCATCGATCTCATGCCCGCATCACTGAATCCGGATCGATCGTGGCCGCTCTCCAGGAGGGAATGATGGTCGTCACCGTATAGGGAACGACAGTGAGGAAGAACATGGATGAAAGATGGTGCAAGTTGATGAAGGGGGTGAGTCGAAAATGAGGATAAAGGGTGGACCACCCCTTGACAGTGGATTCAAAAAGGATGAAAGACCCGAAAAATACATGAACATAAGCCAATAAAATCCCAAGGGAAAAAGCGGAGGAAGATATCAAGACCCCTTCCCAGAATTTCATGGTCAGAATATCGGAGGTTTCCCATCCTAATGCTTTCAAGGTGCCGATCTCTCTTTTCTCCTCCGCACTGAGTCCTGTCGCCTTGTCCCAGGCCAGGATGACGAAAGCAAAGGCGGCCCCGGACAGAATGACGATCAAGAGCCCTCCCCGCCAGTCAAGAACAGCATCGTAGGTCCTGGATATTTCCTCTCTCAGTATGGGACGCGTGTCCGGAAAAAGCTGTTTGATTTTAGTCGCAATGGTAGGAAGTTCGCGCGTATTCCTCACGGTCAGGACCAAATCCGTGGCCATACCTTCCGGCAGAGAGAAGATCTTTCTGAAATCGGCCTCTGAAATCAATATGAGGTCGGAAGAGACCAGTTCCGATTCCGCTGAAAAAACATCCTTGATCTTCAGAAAAAGATACGAGCCGTCATAAGTCTTGAAAGGGATGGCTTTATTTTCCTTCACAAGGAGGCTTCGCACCACGCCGTTTCCAACGGAGATCAACCCGGGCGTATCGTGGATGTCCTCCTTGACAACCAGTGTATAGTTGGCGCCGTTGGTCGCATCGTAGTAATAACCCCAGAGCCTGGATTTTACGGACTGAACTCCTCTGATCTCTTTAATGGCGTCCATATGGCTGACGGGTATCAGATCATGCCGGCCTGCGACCAGTCTTTGGACGACCATCTCGGGAGTATCCGTCAAAACCAGGGCCGCTTCCCTCTTCATGGAATTCGTAAGAAACATTACGGATGCCACCAGGAATATGACAAAGGTATAGACCACCAAGAGCGAGATATTCTTGCCTTTTCTTCTCAGGAGGGAAGAAAGCGTGTAATCGATGATGTATTTTTGTTTTTCGAAAGAAGGCATGCTCTCACCGAATACTCTTGTGTTTCAAATGCGGAGGCAGTGGCATTACGGAACCGGACGGAAAGTGTTCGAAGGAGAGGGGATGATCCTGAAACGGAGTGTTCAAGTCGGCCATGGTGGGATGGCGGGTATAGCGCGCATCTGTAAAAAGGCACAAATCGGTCAACTGAAGTTTCCCAACCAGTTCCCTCTTTTCGTCGAAAAGAGGCGCGCTCTTTTTTTGCGTGATGGACGCATGAGCGAACATCAGCCCCATCAAGACGCAATTCACTATGAAAAAGATAAAAAGGACGTGAGACTTCCTTTCGAACATCAGTCCAGACTCTTTAAGATATCATGGGTGATTTCATCGAATTTATACAGTGCCTTACCACTATGATCCACCATGAATTCCCGGGCATCCTCTTCCTTTTCAAAGGGGATCAGTTCCTTGCCCATGGGGCCATAGATATCGCTTCCCACGACATAACAAGCCTTGAAGGCGTCGATCAGATTCAAAGAATAATAATCCGTCACGTAGAGAGCTCCGATATCTGCCTTTTTTTTGGATGGGTTGTATTTCTCTATATGGAAGTAATATTTGAGCATATCCTTGACACCATCGAACATGGCATAAGTCCCGTCCTGGAAAAGGATCTCTGCGACAAAATCGGGATACTTGTGAACAAACATCCCACAAACCGGGCATTTATCCCGTTCGGTGGGCGTGATGGGCTTCATGTCGCCGGCCAATCCACCCGGAGCTGCCATCAGAAGAGCAAAAACGACGATCCATAAAATTTTCACCGATTTTCCTTTCCTTCGTAATGCGATTCGCCCTTATCTTGCAAGCCACCCGGAAAAGCCACCCCAGCTTCCGAACCATTGCCGCAAGTTATCTCCACTGGCACAGAGATTTCCCCCTACTGCTTTTTCTGTTCCATCTGCATCTTCCTCATTCTTCTCTTCTCGCGAATCATCTTCGTATCCGAATACATATCTTCGTAGGTCGCTTTCATTACGTCATCGAAAGAAGCCGGAACGCCACCGTTTTCTTCGATGAATTTTAAAGCGTCCTCTTTCGTCGCGAACGCCCATTTGGCATTCCTGGTCATGACCCCCGGTTTGTTCCCGCCGATGACCCAGAAAGCGGTTTCGGCATCGATGAGCTTCCTGGTGTTATAATCTCCCACTTGAATCGATTGGGGAGTTTTGTCTATTTTTTCCGCCAGGTCAATCGCCGCACAATGAACGCTGCAAGTACCGAGAGTGGTTCCATCATCAAACTCTATGAAGATTCTGCTGTGAGCGAACATCTTTCGGTCCATTCCACAGTGTATGCAAGAGGGATACATCTGGATGTCGGCCGATTCTTCAGCGAACGCTCCCGAACTGGTGACAAAGAACGCAAACATAATGCAAAAAGCAAAAATTCCTTTTTTCACTTCGAAGTCCTCCTTCTTTTTGTAAAAATCGAAGTATCCCTCCTGGAATCGAAAACGAGATGCCACAAGGCGGTTTTTTCGTTCGAAAATGCAGCCTTTCCACTCTCAACGTTCATCCCGCTTTCCCTATTGCCAGCATCTATTTGCCTTTTTCATTTTTCGTTGTGAACGTTCCGGTCATGGGAGTTAGGGACATTGAAAATAGTGATCCTCTAGAAAACAGAACATGTTGCCATGGTGCATAGTGCAAAATAGAAGGTTTCAATGACCCGGCCCTGCCAAAATATGAGCTTTCCGGGTCGTCTGACTATAGCTTGCGCCTGAGAAGGACAACACCGGGAGGCTCCCATCCAAGGGCACGGTAGAAAGGCACAGCGTCATGCCACACATCAGCGATCAGGATGTGAACGCCTCGGTCCGCGAGCTGCATCTCGATGTGCTTCAGAAGTCCCTTTCCGATGCCTCGCCCTTTTTCGGTTGGCGCGACAATCAGTTCGCTGAGGTATGCCCGAAAGCCGAGATCATGGGCACACGCAAAGCCGAGGATATGCGCGTTCTCTTCCCATACGAGCGCCAGACCGGCTGCGGTACCGATAGCCTTGACCAAAATCTCATCAGACCAGTCACCCTGCCAAAAACCTGGCTCTGACTCCATCAGTTCGCGAATTGCCGGAACATCTTTACGCTTTGCTACTCGAATCATTCCTCCTCCCCGCTGCCACCGGCCACGCAAACATGAATCAGCAGGCTGTTGAAAAACTTACAAACGCCAGTGCATGTCACTTCACTGTTCATATATGCACTTATCTGCACTTTTATGCCAACAATATTTGCATTTGCGTCTTCTATTACGAGCATTCCCCTTGTTTTTTTCCGGAACTCTTACCGTTATCGAAAACAAGAAAGCAAGCCGACAGCAATTCTCATTTTGAAAAACCTACACCCCCCTGCCCCCCTCGAGGGAAGACAGAACTGAAGGGCAGAATGCCTCTTCCCGGCTTCCGTAGTGCAGCAGGGCTTTTGCCGTAACTGAGAGTTCCGCATCTTTCAAGATCTCTTCCGGAGTCCCCTCGGCAACGATTTGCCCCCCGCTTTGCCCGCTGCCGGGCCCCATGTCGATGACATAATCACTCGCCCAGACGAGATCCATGTTGTGTTCGATGACCACGACGGTGTGCCCCCGCCTTGTGAGGGCATGCAGCACATCCAGGAGTCGCTTCACGTCGGCGCGATGCAAACCGGTGGTGGGTTCATCCAGGATGTAAAGGGTGGGAATTCTGTTGCTTCCCAGTTCCCCCGCCAGCTTGATCCTTTGAGCCTCTCCCCCTGAAAGGGTCGGGCTGGGCTGCCCCAGTGTCAGGTATCCCAATCCGAGATCGCTCAAAATTTGCAAGGGCCTTGCAATCTTCGGATAAGCCTCGAAGTACTGGGCCGCTTCTTCGACGCTCATGGACAAGACGTCCGAAATATTCCTGTCCCTGTAGGTGATACTCAGGGTTTCGGCATTGAAACGCGATCCCCGGCAGGTTTCGCAGGGCACGAAGACGTCAGGCAGAAAATGCATCTCCACCCGGGACTCCCCCTGCCCTTTGCAATCTTCGCAGCGTCCGCCCTTGACATTGAATGAAAAACGCCCTGGAGAAAACCCTCGCGCCCTGGCTTCGGGGAGCATGGCGAACAACTTGCGGATTTCATCCCATACCCCGACATAGGTTGCGGGAATGGACCTTGGAGTCCGCCCGATGGGATTGTGATCCACCTCGAGGACGCGGTGAACCGCTTCGAAACCCGCCATACTCTCCCAACCATCGGATTTTCCTGCATACCGCCTTCCGAGCTGTTCCAGAAGCCCATGATAGATCACTTCGTGTACCAGCGTGCTCTTGCCGGCCCCCGAGACTCCCGTCACGCAGGTCAGGGTGCCGAGGGGAATACGCACGTGTACGTTTTTAAGATTTCTCGCTTTTACTCCGAAAAACTCCAGCCATCCCGAGCTGCCGGGCACATTTTTTCCGCTTATCTCGAAAAGCTCTTCCAGGGGATGCCCGAACCACTGCCCCGTGAGCGTCTGCTGATCGCCGCACAAATCGGAAAAATCCCCCTGAGCCACCAGTCGTCCGCCTCCCTTTCCCGCTTCGGGCCCCAATTCCATGAGGGTATCTCCCCGTTTCATGGTTTCGGCGTCGTGCTCCACCACCACGATGGTGTTCCCTTTCTCTTTGAGCTGCTGCAGACTGGTCAGCAGCCGCTTGTTGTCGCTGGGATGCAGTCCGATGGTCGGTTCGTCCAGGATGTAGCAGATGCCCCGCAAATTGGAACCCAGCTGAGCCGCCAACCGGATGCGCTGGGTTTCCCCGCCCGAGAGGGTGTCTCCCGAGCGGTCCAGGGAGAGATAGTCGAGCCCCACTTCCCGCAGGAAAGCGATTCGGTCCAGGATTTCTTTGGTGATAGGCCCCGCAATGGGTGATTCGTGGGGTTCAAACAGGAACGATTGCCATTGCTTCTGAAAATCGGAAATGCTGAGCCGTACCAGTTTCCCGAGAGTCCATCCCTTGAACCGGACGGACCGGGCCTGGGCATTGAGGCGCTCTCCTCCGCAGGAAGAGCAGGGAACATCATCATATAAAGGTTCCAACGCGCCGGGGGCCTTATCCATTTCCGTCATTTCGGCAATCATGGCAAGAAGGCCCTGGGATTTTCCCTTATCTCCATTCAGCATGACATTTCGCGTCTTCGCGTCGATCTCGCGAAGGGGCTTTTCGGGATCCACCCCGAGGTTTTCGATCCAGTACCGCTCCATCCTGCGCCCCGGGGCCTTGAAATCATTGCACCAGACAAAAGATCTGAGGAACTTGAGAAGTCCGTCCTTCAGAGGAGTCTCTTCCGGCCCCAGGAGCCTCTCCAGATTGAGACGCCTGTCCGTGCCGATTCCATTGCATTGGGGACAAGCTCCGTGGCGGCTGTTGAAGGAAAAGAGCCGGGGATCGAGAGGAGCCAGTCCCTTCCGGCAATGGGCACAAAAGAGATGTTCGCTGTAGACCTTGTGACTCTCCCCTTCCAGGTGCAGGGAGCCTCCCCCGAGAGCAAGAGCCTGCCTCACTTTTTCAGCCAGTTTGCCCCTGGGATCTTCCGAGGGCCCCACTGCCGCGACCAGTACCTCGATGTCATGCTCCCGGTGCCGGGCCAGAACGGGCAGGGGTTCCAGGGGAAGCCATTTTCCGTCCACACGGACCGCGTCAAATCCCATCTTCTTCAACCGCAGGAAAAGTTCCCGGTAGATGCCCTTTCGGCCCCGGATCAAGGGAGCCACCAGTCGGATTTCCCTTTCTGCGGCTTCCTCCTCCACCATGGAAAGGATTTGATCGAAGGTGAGAGCCGTCAATTCCCGGCCGCAGTCGGGGCAGTGCTGGCGCCCCAGCTTGGAATAGAGAAGCCGCAGAAAATGATAAATTTCCGTGACGGTGGCCACCGTGGAGCGCCGATTGAGCTGACTTGTCCGTTGCTCGATGGCGACGGTGGGAGGCAACCCCAGGATCTGGTCCACATCCGGCTTTTCCAGGATTTTGAAATACTGCCGGACATAACTGGAAAGACATTCCAGGTAGCGGCGCTGCCCTTCGGCAAACAAAACATCGAAGGCAAGTGTGGATTTGCCGGAACCGCTCAGACCCGTCAGAACTACCATCTCATCTCTGGGAATGCGAATTTCTTCCAACTGAAGGTTGTGCTCACGAGCTCCCCGGATAATGATGGAATCGGGAAATACGGGAAAAGGACTGTTTGAAGGGGCCGGTCCCATGCAAGACGGCTCGACGGAAAGGGACGATTCTCCAACGCCGTGAACGCGGATCACCTCCTCAGGATAGGTTTCATGAGCTTCACCGATTTCCGTTCCATGATCGTGCTTGCTGGAAGAACGATCGAAGATCGCGGGGCCTGCGGAAAATTCCCGGGAAGGTCCAATTTCTTCAAAACGCTGCTTCAAGAATTTGCCGGTGCGGCTCTCGGGATGAACCGACACCACATCCGGCGTCCCCTCCACCACCACCGTTCCTCCCCCCTCACCGCCTTCGGGACCCAGGTCAATGAGCCAGTCGCATGCCTGGAGCAAATCCAGGTTGTGCTCCACAACCAGCACGGTGTTTCCCATATCCACCAGTCTCTGAAGCACATCGAGCAGCTTTTGCATGTCATGGGGATGCAGCCCCGTGGTGGGTTCATCCAGAAGAAAAAGATTGTGATTCCTCTTTCCTCTCTGCGTGGACCGGGTTTTGCCGGATGCGAGGTAGTGGACCAGCTTCAACCGCTGGGCCTCTCCTCCGGAAAGGGTGCTCAAAGGCTGGCCCAGCCGCAGATAGTCCAGCCCGATGGCCACAATGGGTTCCAACGCTTTCACCAGGGGTTCATGATCGGCGAAACGTTCCAGGAGTTCCTGAGCGGTGCATTCCAGAATGTCGCCAATGGAAAGCCCCTGGATGCGAATGTCGAGAATTTCCTCTTTAAAGCGGCGGCCCCCGCACTGGGGACACCGGATGAAGACATCCGCCAGGAACTGCATTTCCACACGTTCGAACCCTTCGCCCTTGCAGAGTTCACAGCGGCCTCCGGGCACGTTGAAGGAGAAGTGCGCAGCGGAATAGCCTCGCGCAGCAGCTTCGGGAGTCTGAGCCAAAAGCTTTCGCAATGGATCCAGGACCCGCGTGTAAGTCAGAAGATTGGCTCGCGGAGTCCGCCCGATGGGCTGCTGATCCACCAGGACCATTTCGTCGATCTCCCCGGTTCCCTCCAGACCTTCACAGGCGCCCGGAGTGTCGGTAGGCTTGCCGACGGACCGCAGCCAGTTGTAATAGAGGGTTTTTTCCATGAGCGTGCTCTTCCCGGAGCCTGACACGCCGCTCACTCCCACGAGCAATCCCAGGGGAAACCGGACGGTGATATTTTTCAGGTTGTTTTCGCTCGCCCCTTTGACTACAAGAGCTTTCCGCCAGTCCGGCGAGCGGCGTTTTCGAGAGGAACCGACGGCAAGTCGCCCCCCCAGATATCCTCCCGTGAGACTGCGTTCGCATGCGGCCAATCCCATGGGGGGGCCCTGATAGATGACTTCCCCGCCCTTTTCTCCGCCGCCCGGTCCGATATCGATCACTTCATCGCAAAACCGGATCATGTCTGGATCGTGTTCCACCACCACCACGCTGTTGCCCAGTTGCACCAGGCGGTGCAGCTGGGTCATGAGGCGCTTCTGATCCCTGGGATGTAGCCCCACGCTGGGCTCATCCAGCACATAGAGCACATTCACCAGCGCCGACCCCAGGGCGCGCGTGAGGTGCACCCTCTGCACTTCGCCCCCAGAAAGGGTGCGGGACTGCCGGTCCAGGGAAAGGTATTCCAGCCCCACCGAACGCAGGAACTGGAGGCGGCTCTGGATTTCACTCACCAGAAGCGCTGCAGCCGGGTCCGATTCCAGTTCGGGCCAGGGCTTTGAGAAAAAAGCATGGCAGCGCTCTATGGACCAGGCTCCCAGGGTCCCTATATCCACTCCCCGCAGGCGATAGAGAAGCGCCGCATCCTGATACCTCGTGCCCCCGCAGGCTTCGCACGGCGCATAGGCCCGGTAGCGGGAGAGGAAAACACGCACGTGCATTTTGTAAGTTTTGGTCTCCAACCATTCGAAGAAACCTTGAACACCATAATAATCCTTCGTTCCCGCAACGATCTTCCGGCGCGACTCTTCGTCCAGCTCCTCAAAGGGGACATCGACGGAAATTCCTTCCGCGCGGCAAAAGTCCAGCAATTCCTCGTATTCCGTCCGGTCCGTCCCCCAGGGTTTGATGGCTCCATCACGCAAGGATTTCTTTACATCCGGTATGACCAGGTTCATGTCCACACCGATGGTCCTGCCGAAACCCTTGCATTGAGGACATGCCCCGAGAGGGCTGTTAAAGGAAAAAAGATTGGGGGTGGGAGGTGGAATCACCGTCCGCGTTCGGCAATGGGCACAGGTGAGGTCGCTGCTGAACCATCGTTCTTCGTCGGGCAGGATAATGACGGCCAGCCGCCCCCGCCCCGCTCTGAAAGCGGTGGAAAGGGAGTCCATCACACGCTCCTGCGCGGCCTTTCCCCAGGAAAGTCTGTCCACGACCACCAGCATTTCACGGCCCTTCAACGATTTTATCTCGGCCGGTTTCAAGGACTCCAGGTCCAGGGTCTTCCCCTGAGAATAAAAACGCATGAATCCTTCAGCAATGAGGTGTTGCGGCCAATCTTTCGAGTCTGGGGGCGTATAGGGAAAAGTGATGAGCACCCGACTGCCCTCGGAAGTACTCTTCAGATGCTGAAAAATGCTTTCCGGCGTGTCCCGAAGGATCGGCTGCCGGCAGGTAGGACAATGGGGCACGGCGAGTCGCGCGTAAAGCACTTTGAGATAGTCGTTGATTTCCGTGATGGTCCCCACGGTGGAGCGCGAACTGCGCACGGCCGTTCCCGATTCGATGGCGATGCTCGGGGGAATTCCCTCGATGAGCTCGGCTTCGGGCGGGTCCATGCGTTCCAAAAACTGCCTGGCATAGGGGGAGAATGTTTCGACGTAGCGCCTCTGCCCCTCGGCGTAAAGCGTGTGAAGTGCAAGGCTTGACTTGCCGGAACCGCTCACTCCGCTCACAGCGATCAGCTTAAAAAGAGGCACATCCAGATTCAGGTTTTTGAGGTTGTGCTGGCAGACTCCACGCAAACGAATGATTCGATCGTTATTCAACTCTACTGACTCCATTCCGAAAAAAAATACGCCGTAAGCAGGCAGGCATCGCTTCTTGAGCTTTTCAATTTAACTCATGTCTTTCCCGTTGGGAACGGGTGGAAGATTCCCGGAAGATATCCCGTGAATGTTAAAGAATATTGCTTGCAGGCTTACGAATTCGAGCAAGCATTTCCTTGCCGTCTACATCCGACTGCCTACTGAACGAAACTATTCCTTGATCTTGCACCTTGCAACGGATAAGAATTCTTCACATCATCCAAAAAACGCATGAAGATTCTTTAACTCAGATCCAAAGGAATTCATGAAAAACGAGACCACCACCAAACCGACCCCTATGATGCAGCAATACCTGGAAATCAAGGCCCGGTATCCCGATGCCTTGCTGCTCTACCGCATGGGGGATTTCTATGAAATGTTCATGGACGATGCGGTTACAGCCGCTCCCATTCTTGAAATTGCCCTCACTTCCCGCGACAAGAATTCCGAAAATCCCATCCCCATGTGCGGCGTTCCCTATCATGCGGCCGAGGGATACGTGGCCAGGCTGGTGGCCTCGGGAAGGAAGGTCGCCATCTGCGACCAGATCGAAGATCCCAAAAAGGCAAAAGGGCTGGTTCGCCGTGAAGTGACGCGGGTCATCACTCCCGGACTCATCCTTGAAAGTCAAAATCTTTCCGCCAAAAAGCCCAACTTTCTTGCAGCCGTCTCCAGGTCAAAGCGCGCGATGGTTTTCGGACTCGCTTATCTCGATGTTTCCACGGCAGAATTCAGAGTCGTGGAAGTCGATTCAGAAGAGGCGCTGCAGGAAGAGATCCTTCGAGTTTCTCCCAGGGAGCTGCTGATCCCCGACGGAGAAGATCCCCTCTGGGTGCATCAGCTTCAGAGGAGAATGGATTTCACCCTGACCTCCCTCGACCGGATAGACTTCGACAGACACCGTTCCGAAGAGCGGTTGGTGGAACATTTTCAGGTTCATTCTCTGGAAGGATTCGGAATACAGAACATGGAACAGGGGATCGAGGCGGCTGGGGCCATCCTTGCATACATGCAAGCCAATCTCCTGGGAAAATGCGATCACATACGAAAGCTCCTTCCCTACAGCCGCTCGGACTACATGATTCTGGACGAAGCCACCGTACGCAATCTGGAAGTCTTCCAATCTTCAAGCTTTCAGGGACGCCAGGGTTCACTTCTCTCCGTTCTGGATCGAACACGCACTTCTATGGGCGGCCGCAAGCTTCAACAATGGCTGCGCTATCCCCTGCTGGATCTGGACCGGATCAAAGCAAGGCAGGAAGCGGTGGCGGAGCTTGTAGAACATGCCGAGCTTCGAACGGAGATTTTGAATTGTCTCGAGGGGATGAACGATATAGAGAGACTCAACAGTCGAAACTGCACGGGGACCTCCACACCGCGCGACCTGGTGGCTTTGAAAAAGTCCCTCCAGGTTTTGCCCGCCTTGAAAAAGATGCTCCACTCGTGCCGCAGTCCCCTGCTCCAAGAGCTCGACCAATCATGGGATGAACTGAGCGATGTGGCGGAACTCCTCGAGGCGACTCTCACCGACCCGCCTCCCCTCACTTTGGCTGCGGGAGGGGTAATCCGGCAGGGAGTTCACCAGGAACTCGATCATTACGTGCGCCTCAGCCGGGATGCCAAAAGCTGGATGGCTGAATACGAGGCCAGGGAACGTCAAGAGACGGGCATTTCCTCCCTCAAGGTCCGGTTCAATAAGGTTTTCGGATATTACATCGAGCTTTCCAAGTCAAATCTCTCCGCGGTCCCTTCTCACTATTTCAGGAAGCAGACCTTGGTCAATGCAGAACGCTTCATCACCGAAGAGCTCAAGACCTTTGAAACGCAGGTTCTGGAAGCGGATGAAAAGCGACAGGAACTGGAACAGCAGCTTTTTGTGGAGCTTCGTCAGGCGATCGTGCAGGAAAGCGAACGTATCCAGTCCATGGCCGGGAATGTGGCACGGCTGGACTCTCTGGCATCGTTGGCGGAAGCGGCTGCTAAAAATGACTACTGCCGGCCGGTCCTGGACGGGGGAGAGGTCATTTCCATACGCGACGGGCGTCATCCCGTTATCGAACAGTTCCTGCAGGAAGGCAGCTTCGTTCCTAACGACATTCACCTGGATCAGGAAAAACAGCAGATCATTATCCTCACCGGCCCCAATATGGCTGGAAAATCCACTATCCTGCGTCAGGTGGCGCTCATAGTCCTTAT
The DNA here is from genome assembly GCF_027925305.1 of Desulforhabdus amnigena. Taxonomy (NCBI): domain Bacteria; kingdom Pseudomonadati; phylum Thermodesulfobacteriota; class Syntrophobacteria; order Syntrophobacterales; family Syntrophobacteraceae; genus Desulforhabdus; species Desulforhabdus amnigena. Next base: position 1,417,993 of record NZ_BSDR01000001.1, read on the forward strand.
GGCTCAAGTGGGGAGTTTCATCCCGGCTTCAGCCGCCCGGATCGGTCTCGTAGACAGGATATTTACCCGCGTGGGCGCATCGGACGACCTCGCCCGGGGACGCTCCACCTTCATGGTGGAGATGCAGGAAACCGCCAACATTCTCCATCAGGCCAGCCCCAGGAGTCTGATCATTTTGGACGAAATCGGCAGGGGAACGAGCACCTTTGATGGTTTGAGCATCGCATGGGCCGTAGCAGAGCATTTGCACGATTTCAAAGATGTTGGTATAAAGACTCTTTTTGCCACGCATTACCATGAGCTCACGGCCATGTCGGAGACCCGCCCGCGGGTAAAAAATTTCAACGTGGCAATCAAAGACTGGCAGAATGAGATCCTCTTTTTCCACAAGCTGCTCCCTGGAGGGGCCAACAGAAGCTATGGTATCCAGGTGGCTCAACTGGCAGGCATGCCCCAGGAGGTGACCCAGCGTGCCAAAGAAATCCTTGCGGGTCTGGAAAGCGGGCAGACATCTCTCGTTCCGAGGCCGGGGCCGGAACAAAGAAGGAGCCGACGATTCAAGGAAGAAGACACGGCGATTCAGCTCAGCCTTTTCAAACCATCCCTGCAATGGCTGCGGGACCAGATCATGGCGCTGGACCTCGATCATGTGACTCCTTTTACCGCCCTGCAAACACTGTATGCTCTCAAAGAGCAGATACGAAACGGCGGCATGGAGCCGGAGAAGAAGATTGCTCCCCATGAAACGGCCGGTCAGGTTCTAAGAGAGATAAGCAAGAAAAGATGATTTGGTTTACAATGAAAAAATTGCAACATTTTCGGGATAGTTTTCGCGTTGGGATCATGTTCCTTATCCTTGCCGGTTTCATTTTCCCGCCTCTCGTATTGGCGGAGACGATCGATCAAAATTACCAGGATGTATCCAATGAATACCGGGCCGCTCTCGCGATTCCTCAAAAGGAGCAAAAGTCCGAAGCGCTGCGCCAGTGCATTCAGCATTTACAGCAGTTTCTGGAGGTCGATTTCGGTGAAAAATATGCGGATAGAACATATTACCTCATCGCTCGCTGCTATCATCAGCTTCACGATATCAACCACAGCCCCGCTGACCTGAAATCCGCCATTGAAAAGTACCGCTCGGTGATTTCGAGATACCCTCAGAGCGCTCTTGCCGACGACGCGCAGTATCTGACGGGAATCCTTTATGAATCAAAAGATCCAGCCCAGGCTTACATCGAGTTCAAAAAAATAGAACTCTTCTACCCCCAGAGTGATATGCGGGCCAAGGCTGCTCAAAAACTGAACGTCCTCAATCAGAAGTTGGGTTGCGCCGGGTCGGAATCCAAAAAGGAGGCAAAGGACAACAATAAAGCTTCCAGAGCGAAAGAAAACGCCGTATCCGCAAAGCCAGCAGGATCGGTACCCTCTGCGTCCCCTTCCTGTCCCAAAATCAACCGGTTGACAAAAATCAAGCATTGGTCCGGTCCCGATTACACCCGCGTAGCCCTCTATATAGACAACCCCGTCGAATTCAAGGAAACTGCCATCCCGCCGGACCCGAAAAAGCGCGAGTCCGGAAAAATCTATGTGGATCTTGAAAACTGCATCGTGAATCCAAAAATAAAAACCAAGATCCCCATCATGGACTCTTTTCTCCAGGATGTACGGGCGCAACAGAACAATTCCCGGCAAACCCGTGTCGTTCTGAACACCGAGGCCATCGACAGTTACCGTATCTTTTCCATGTCGGATCCCTTTCGCGTCATCGTCGACGTACGGGGCAAGGTTTCGGAAAATGACAGACCCGCTCCACCCCAGGTCACTCCCCCCACCAACCCATCTGTGCCCAGTTTGGCCAAGCAGCTGGCTCTGGAAGTACGACGGATCGTCCTGGATCCGGGACATGGCGGAAAAGACAAAGGGGCGACCAGTCCCAACGGCATTCATGAAAAGGACATCACCCTGGCCATTGCCAAATCCCTCAAACACGTTCTAGAGAAAAACACGGACTGTGAAGTCATTCTCACGCGCACGCGGGACGTTTACCTCTCCCTTGAAGAGCGTACCGCCATCGCCAATGCCAAAAAAGCAGACCTTTTCGTTTCCATCCACACCAATGCTCATGAAGACAGAAACCTCTATGGAACGGAAACCTATTTTCTGAACTTGTCCAAGGATGCGGAATCAGCCCGCGTCGCTGCATTTGAAAATGCCACATCCACCAAAAAAGTCAGCGACCTCGAAACCATTTTGCATGATCTCATGCTCAACACGAAACTCAACGAATCCGCACAACTAGCGCGGCAAGTCCAAAAACATGTCGTCGATAAGCTCAAGGCAAACTACGAAAGCATTCGAGACCTGGGCACAAAGCAGGCCCCCTTTTACGTGCTGCTTGGAGCGGAGATGCCCAGTATACTCATCGAAACAGCATTCATTACCAATGAACGGGAGGAAAATCGTTTGAGAGACAAGCGTTTTCAGGAAAACCTGGCCATAGCCATCAGCTCTGGCATTCAATCCTACATACAGCAGATCAAAGGTTTCGCCAAGGCGGGAGACCCATCATGAGCCGGCAACCCTCTCAGGAGATTGTTGCAGGCTCCGTTGTTGAATTCTTCGAATCCAGAGAAATCCTCTGTGGGGTCTGCCTTGCAACGAAGACCCACCGATTGACCGTCCTTACCGAGCAAAACAAGGAAATCAACCTGGCACAGAGTCGCGTGATTCACGTAAGCTCTCAAACCCTCAACCTGAAGCAGAGCCGCGATGAATTGATTCAAAAGCTCGTTACCATTGGGGCATTGCGCAAGAGCCTGATGCGCGACGTGGACATCGAAGAATTTTGGTCCCTTGTGGAAGGGGAAGAGGAAGGATTCGACCCAAGGGATTCGGCGGAATTCATCTTCAGCGACGCCATCACAGAAAACCACGTGGCCGCTGCTCAGCGCGCTTTGCTCCAGGACAAAACTTTCTTTCAATTCAAGGACGGAAAGTTTTATCCTCGTCCGCAGGAGAAGGTGGAGCAGCGCCGCCTGGAAATACAACGCGAAGAAGAAAAAGAGGCGCAGCTCGAAAAAGGCTCTCAGTGGCTGCAAAGCCTGTGGAATCGAAAAACCCGGACTCCTTCCAATACCATTGAGCAATGGACCAGCCTCATCGAGGATTTGAAAAGCTTTTGTCTCTTCAACCAGGAATCCCCCTCTTATGCATTCATAAAAGAACTCTTCAAAAGGGCGAACATCCCTCCCCTGCCCCAATCGGCTTTTCGTCTGCTCGTACGACTGGGGATCTGGCACGAAAACGAGAACCTGTATCTCCTCGAACAGAATATTTCTCCGGAATTTCCAAAAGAGGTCGAAGACCTGGCCAATGAGAGAGCTGAATCTGCCATCGTTGCGCAGTGGGACGTCAATCAGCGCCGGGACTTGAGGCATCTTCATACTTTTACCATCGACAGTGCACAAACCCGCGATTACGACGATGCCCTGAGTCTCGAAGTGCTCGAAAACGGCCTTTATCAGGTGGGAATCCACATAGCCGATGCAGCGGAATTCGTCACGCAGGGCGATCCTCTGGATCTGGACGCACAGGAAAGAGCCAGCTCCATCTACCTGCCGGATGCACGGATATCCATGCTGCCCACGGCCCTCTCCGAAGGAATTTGCAGCCTCTGTGCCGGAAAAGACCGGCTCGCCCTGAGCTTTCTGCTGAAAGTGGATTCAGAGGGAGCACTGCAGGGTTATGAAATTGTTCCGAGCATCGTGAGGGTCCGGGAGCAATTGACTTACCAGGAGGCTAATGGAAAAGTCTCGCAGGAACCCTATCGAACTCTCCATGAACTGGCGGTGAAACTCAAGGAACGGCGTCTCGCAAGGGGAGCAGTCATACTCCCGCTGCCCGAAATCCAGGTCTATGTGAGCCCCATGGGAATGATTCAAGTCTCCCGGTACGAAAAGGAGACTCCCAGTCAACTCCTGGTATCCGAGTGGATGATCGCCGCCAATGGAGCGGCCGCGACTCACCTCGCAGCCCACGGGATTCCATCCATTTATCGGAGTCAGGCAGAGTGTAAACCGGAAACGGATTTCACTCAGAGTGAACATGAAATCTTCCGAATCTACAGGCAGAGGCGCCTTTTCGCACGGGCTGAACTGAACACGACCCCCGGAGATCATTGCAGTTTGGGAATGTCCCCCTACACAACCGCCACTTCCCCTATCCGGCGCTACTCCGACCTGGTGGTTCAGAGGCAGCTCAAACACCTCATGGTCAGCGAATCTCCCCTTTATACGGAAACGGAACTGAGTCAACTCATCACCAAGCTGGGAGTGATGCAAGCCAAGATCTCCCTGATACAGCGAAAGTGGACGCGCTACTGGATTCTGAAGTACATGGAACAGGAGGACCTGCAGGCGCTGAACGCATTGGTGCTGGATATGAATGAACGATTCGCCCACTTGCTCATTCCCGATTTCCTGATTGAAACAAACGTCCCCATTCAAGAGAAGGGCCGCCTTCAGCGGGGCGAAATGCTTCGAGTGAAAATTGAACGGCTGAATCCACGCGAAGATATTCTAAGAGTGCAGCTTCCCGATTTTGCCAGGTGAGAATATGTGATTTCGGGTGGGGAAGGTTGACGCTAAAAAAAAGTATATACAAACAAAAGAGTGGCCCTTACCGGCAAGAAACGCCGGCAAGGGCCACTGTAACAAGGCAGGGAAGCAGGGGTTCCGCTTTCCCTGGAATGGGTAAATTTTAGAGGGTGTAGCCGACCTCTCCGTGGAGCTCCCGGTCAAGCCCCATTACTTCTGCTTCTTCGTCAGCCCGCAAGCCCATGATCTTATCCAGGACCCATCCCATGACATAAGTCACGACGAAGGCATAAACAGCAACCACCAGGACGCTGAGGAATTGTTTTCCCACCATGGCGGGATCCCCGGCGATCCATCCGCTTCCTCCTATGGATGCAAAAATACCCGTTCCGATGGCCCCGAAGGCTCCACCAACGCCATGAATACCGACGACGTCCAGGGAGTCATCAAAACCGACCAGCCCCTTGATGCGAATGCCATAGTAGCAGAGAACTCCCGCTATGAGGCCCAGCACGATAGCCCAGAAAGGTGTTACGAAACCACAGGCGGGCGTGATCACAACCAGGCCGGCCAAAACGCCGGAGCCCAAGCCCAGTGCACTGGGTTTCTTGTGAAAAATCCATTCCATCATCATCCAGGAAAACCCTGCGGCGGCGGAAGCGATCATGGTCGTGGTAAACGCCAGACCAGCGGTCGCATTGGCTCCCAAAGCACTTCCCGCATTGAAACCGAACCATCCGAACCAGAGCAGTCCAACCCCTAGAAGCGTCATGGTCAGATTATGGGGGACAAAATCTTCGCCGGGGAATCCCTTTCTTTTTCCCAAAAGAAACGCCATGGCCAGCGCCGATGCCCCGGAAGAGAGGTGGACGACCGTTCCACCGGCAAAGTCCAGGGCTCCCATCTTTTGAATCCAGCCGCCGCCCCAAACCCAGTGTGCAACGGGATCGTAAACGAGAGTCGCCCAGAGCAGAATAAAAACCACATATGTGCTGAATTTCATCCGTTCCGCGATGGTACCGCTGATGAGTGCCGGCGTGATGATGGCAAACATTCCCTGGAACCACATGAAAACATAGGTGGGAATCGTGCCGCTGAGGGATTCGGGCGTGATCCCCGAAAGAAAGAGCATGCTCAAATCTCCGATGAAGGTATTTCCGGCCCCGAAGGCGAGGGAATAACCCAATACCACCCATTGAATACCGATCACCGCAAGAGCGACAAAAGAATGCATGCTCGTGCTCAGCACATTTTTCTTGCGAACCATGCCCGCATAGAAAAGCGCCAGGCCGGGAGTCATGAGCATGACGAGGGCCGATGAAGTCAAAACCCAGGCGGTATCCCCAGCGCTCAATACCGGCGCCGCGGCTTCTTCAGCCAGGGCCATGCCTTCGGTTAAAAGCAATACGAGCGCGATTCCCCAAGCCAGATGATATTTGCTGGGACGCCGAGGAATGCGCAGGAATTTGGACCTGAATGCATTGAGTAAGAATTCCATGGACATTGTATCCTCCAAAATATTGGCCGTTCTAATAAGGATATGAGTGTATAAGATATCGATGAGAGTGTGACTCTTCAGTCACTTAAATGGCATCCGCACCTGTCTCGCTGGTTCGAATCCTCATAGCTTCTTCGATGCGAGACACAAAAATCTTCCCATCTCCAATCTTACCGGTGCAAGCCGCCTTTTGAATCGCCGCAACGGCTTTTTCCGCCTGTTCGTCACCCACTACCACCATGATCATGAGTTTGGGAACAAAATTGACCTGATATTCAGCACCGCGATAGAGCTCCACATGCCCCTTCTGACGTCCGAAACCTTTGACTTCGGTCACAGTCATACCCTGGATGCCCAGGTTTACGAGAGCCTCCTGCACTTCATTGAGGCGAAAGGGTTTAATGATTGCCTCGATCTTTACCATTGCCTGTCCTCCTGATTCTTCCTGTTGGATTCAATTTTGTCCGTTTTTGTTTATTCACATTTCTACTTAAAAAAATCTTTTTCCGATGTGGCCGCACAGAATGTCCCTTCTCTGTTTGAGCACAATGGGAACACTCATCTCATTCAAAATTGTGAGGTCATCATCTTTGCAGCACATGAACTCGTAGGACTTTAATACCAAAGGCCGTGCCAACTGGGAGAAAGCAAAGAGAGCATACAAGTTTAAGATATTATTTTTATTATATTATTTTCGAAGCCAACGAATCGGTGAACACGATGAAAAAGAGGATGCAGGGGGTGACAAGATTGTAATCTCAAACGATCACAGACTAAATTGATTACATTTTTGTTTAATCTAATTTGATGCACTAAAAAATTTTGAAGCGATTGTACCCTTGAAATTTTTCAAAGGAAGATACTTGATGGACATTTTTGCACCATAAAGGAAAGCGAAAGCTTTCATTTTTTCCACTGCATCCCAAAGTGTAAAACAGAAGAATACAAAAAAAGCAGACCGTTACGAATTTATGAAGCCTCAACTTGTGCACTCTTTTCTTTGAGAATCCAATTGTAGGACATAATTGTCAATAATAATATGCTCAAAAAAAGAAAACAGACATTTATGTTCCATTTTAAAGATCTCATGAACCAAATAGGTTCAATAATATTTATGTATATTAAATACTTAAAATTATAATTCTCATTGGTATGCAACTTGCTGAAGGCATGCGACGAGTAAAAAGCTTTTAGAAATTGTCAACTCTATTCGCAGGGAGAAAGCTAACATGATTCTTGTTCTGTCAAAAGGCAGGTCGGCATGTACCTCAATGCATCGGTTTTATAAAACATTCATTCCGGGTCTTCTTTTCCTTGCGATGCTGCTGCGGTGCAAAACGGCCCTTGCTGTCGATGCGCCATCGGCCAATCCTGCCGACACCGTATGGATTCTGATCTCTTCAGCCCTCGTGATGCTGATGCTTCCCGGCCTTGCTCTTTTTTATGGTGGAATGGTGCAGACCAAGAATGTGCTGAGCTCACACATGCATTCTCTGGTCGCCCTCGCCGTGGTGGGAATTCTGTGGGTCCTGGGAGGCTATTCACTTTCTTTTGGAACCGGAAATGCCTGGATTGGAGACTTCAGCAAGATCCTTCTCATAGGTATAAGCCCGGATTCAGTGACGGGAAGCATTCCGACCTACGCTTTCATCATGTTTCAGGGAATGTTTGCCATCATCACCCCCGCCCTCATCAGCGGGACCATCGCGGAGCGGATGAAATTCAGCACATATGTGGTATTTATCCTTTTGTGGTCTCTTCTCATCTACAACCCTGTAGCACATTGGGTTTGGGGAGGAGGATGGCTTGCAAAAATGGGCGTAATGGACTTTGCCGGCGGTATCGTTGTTCATCTCACCGCAGGCGTTTCTTCTCTGGCCATCGTTGCCCTCATCGGCAAAAGGCAGGGATATCCCGGCGAACAATTCGTTCCCCACAACCTCGCCATGACTGTGCTGGGAGTGGGATTGCTTTGGTTCGGCTGGTTCGGGTTCAACGCGGGGAGCGCTCTGGCCGCCAACGCCAATGCGGCCCTCGCTTTCACCACCACTATGATTGCCGGTGCAAGCGCAGCAACGTCATGGATGCTGATGGAATGGTGGCTGTTGGGGAAACCAAGTGCTCTGGGGCTTGCTTCGGGTATCGTAGCCGGCCTAGGGTCCATCACTCCTGCAGCAGGTTTTGTGACACCCGCAGCCGCCCTTTTCATCGGTCTGGTAGCCGGAGTGCTCTGCTTTTATGGTGTGAGAATGAAATTCAAAATGGGATACGACGACTCTCTGGATGTAGTGGGGGTTCACGGTGTCGGCGGCGTCTGGGGGCCCATCGCGACCGGTATTTTTGCTACGGTAGGGGGGCAGGGTTTCTTGAGCGGAAACCCCGGACAATTGCAGGTGCAGGTGCTCGCGGTGGTCGCCGTAGGGATCTATTGTTATGTTCTCACCTATTCACTGGCGTGGATTCTGGATAAGATCATGGGACTGAGGGTGGATGAGGACCAGGAAGTCATCGGACTGGATCGTGAATTGCACGGAGAGGTGGGCTACAATCTGTAAGGGATTGTGAAACCATCCTATAGAGTCACCCACGGCAGCAAGCTCTTTGTTTCAAAGGCAAATCTTTTTAACCTAGCGGCAATGCGGTAGCGCCGCCATGAGAAAGGCGGCGCTACTCACAAACAGGATCAGACGGCAGAAGTCCGCTCCCTCGAATTCATCAGGTTCATGAGATAAGCTTCCACAAATTCATCCAGATCACCATCCATCACCGCTTCCACATTGCCCTTCTCGAACCCCGTACGATGATCCTTGACCAGCCGATAGGGCTGCATCACGTAAGAACGGATCTGGCTCCCCCAGGAAATCTCATCCAAATTGTCGTGAGCCTCCTGAAGTTTTTCCTGCTGTGCGTGCTGTTCCCGTTCGTATAATCTGGATCGCAGGATTTTCATTGCGATATCACGGTTTCGATGCTGTGATTTTTCGTTTTGACATTGGACTACAATTCCCGTCGGCAAATGCGTGATGCGGACAGCCGAACTGGTTTTGTTGACATGCTGTCCGCCGGCACCGCTTGCCCGGTAGGTATCCACCCTCAAGTCCGACGGTTTGATGTCGATCTCGATCTTTTCATCCACTTCGGGATAGACGAGAACAGCGGCAAAGGATGTATGACGGCGGCCGCTCGCATCGAAGGGGGATATTCGCACCAACCGATGGATCCCAGATTCGGATTTGAGCATTCCGAAAGCGTATGGGCCCGCCACAGTGAATGTGGCGCTCTTGATCCCGGCCTCTTCCCCCTCCAGAAGATCGACCATTTGAATGGAAAAATTCTTCTTCTCACACCAGCGCAGGTACATACGAAGAAGCATTTCCGCCCAATCCTGCGCTTCAGTCCCTCCTGCCCCCGCATTGATGCTGACAATGGCGTTCTTGTCGTCGTTTTCATCACTGAGCATCTGCTGGAGTTCAAGATCCCTCATATTTTTCTTGAGGGCCTGAATCTTCTCGAAAACTTCTTTGAAAGTCTCCTCGTCGTTTTCTTCCAGAGCCATCTGCAGAAGCAGTTCACTCTCTTCCAATCCCTCCGAAAATTGCTGCCAGATCTGCAGTATTGCGTTGATTTCCGAACGTTCCTTCAGGATGGGCTTCCCCTCCTCCGGTTTGTCCCAGAAACCAGGTTTGGCGAGAATTCTTTCCAGTTCAGAAAAGCGCTTTTGTTTGGCTTCTATGTCAAAGATAACCCCCGAGGGTGTGAAAACGTTCGGAAAGGTCCTTGAGGGTCGCCTTGATTTCACCACTATCGATATTCATTTGAATCTCCTCCTTTATTTCAATTCCTTGGAACGTGCCGGTTCCAACTCGAGTACAGTAACCCGCCGATGCTGATCAATATACAAAGCCAGCTAAAAAGATCGCCCCATTGGGCGTAAAGAGTTTCCTGTCTCACAGGTCGCACACTGCAAACCAACTCGCCCTGCTCATTGAGGGGGATCTTGCCGCATGGCGTTCCCGTCGCATCAAATACAGTGCTGATTCCCGTGTTGGCTGCGCGAATCATGGGAACCCGAAACTCAATGGTTCGCCAACGTTCTATCTCCAGGTGCTGATACGGTGCAGCCGTATTTCCATACCACGCATCGTTGGTGATATTAACCAGACACAGCGCCCCCTCCTGCACGGTACGCCGCGCCAGGTCGGGGAAAATGCCTTCATAGCAGATCAAAACCCCCAACATCTTGCCATTCACCACAAGAGGCTCAGAGTCATGGCCGGGCACAAAATCTCCTGCAGCTTCAACGAGCCGATTCACAAAAAACAAGACCTTCTGGAGCGGAACATATTCCCCAAATGGAACAAGGTGCTGTTTTGCATAGGCCCCCATGAGGCCGGCCTTGCCGTCAACAAGATAGGCCCGGTTCTGCAAACGGGGCTTTCCATCCACCAGACTCACCGCAGGACTTCCAAAGAGGAGCGGCACACTCGTGTCACGCACTATCTCATTGACCTGCTCCGTCAGAGCGTCTTCCACTCCGTAAAAGAAGGGAGCCGCTGTTTCAGGCCACACCAGAAGATCGGGCCGAGGATCATTTTGAGCTGCGACCAGTGACAGCTCGCGGTAACGTTTCAGGGTTTCCTGCTGAAATGCAGGGTCCCACTTGCGAGCCTGATCAATGTTGCCTTGAATGACTCCTACCGTCCAGGGAGCGGCTCGATTCTGAAGGCTATGGATTGCATCCAGCCGCCACGACCCATAAACAATCGCCCCCAGCATGCATAGCGCAAACACGGGTATGCTCCATCGGGTTCGATTTCGATTCAGGCAGGACATGAGAGTGGTATTCCCCAACACCACCAGCCAACTGACACCATAGACGCCGGTAATATCGGCGAATTGAATGAGCAACGTAAACGGCGTCTGCGTATATCCCAGATTGGCCCATGGAAATCCCGTGAGCGCATATCCGCGAATCCACTCCAGTCCGACCCAAACTCCGGGCAGCCCAAATATCCACAACAGAGGGTGATCCTGCCACTTGCGTGCGATATACGCAAAACAGGCAAGATATAATGCAAGATAACCGCTTAGAAGCACCAGGAGGAAAACAGCCACGGACAGAGGAAGGCTGCCATAACGCTGAAGAACGTACTGAATCCAATATAATGCGGTTACGTAGTGGGTCAACCCGCAAACAAAACCCAGGCGGAAGGCTTCTTTTCCGGTGCTGTTCCGCAAAGCGACGAAAAGCGGCACCAGAGCAACCCATGAAAGGTAAAACAGTTCCGGGGTAGGGAACCCCAACGTCAGCAGCACGCCACTCAAGACACTGAGAAGAAAAGTCACAGACCGCATGATTTCTATTTCTTTTTTGCCCGAACTATATGGGCAGTGAGGTTTGTATGAAAACACCCACACGGGAAAAGGAAGGCTTGCTGATGGTTTCAGCCGTCATTCCCCGTTTCGCTGAATTGCGATAAAGGGAATTTGGCCTTCAGTCGGAATTTCCTGTTTGACTTTCCGGTTCCAATGATTCCGGACGGAGCTTACGTACACGTATTTTTTCAATCTTCCTGTTGTCTGCTGCCTCAACGATCATCTCAATGTCCTTATATACCAACCGTTCGTTGACAGCAGGAACTTTGCCCAAAAGACTGATCACAAATCCTCCCACGGACTCGAACTTGCCTTCGGGAAATTCCACATTGAGATAATCCTCCAGTTCTTCAACATCCAACCTGGCGCTCACGAGAAGCGATCCATCATCTGCTTCCACGATGAGATTCTCTTCGGCGTCATACTCGTCCATAACATCGCCGATGATCTCTTCAATGACATCCTCCAGAGTCAAAATGCCAGCCGTTCCTCCATATTCATCCAACACGATGGCCATGTGAGACTTGTTGTCCCGCAAGTCTTTCAAAACATCGCTGATCTTTTTGGTCTCGGGGATAAAATAGGGAGGACGCATGATGGCGGTGGCATCCAGATCGTTGCGCCCCCAATAATTCAGGAGATCCTTTGCGTGGAGAGTCCCGATGATATTGTCGATGTTTCCCTCATAGAGGGGAATGCGTGAATGACCACTCTGAATGATGATCTGAATGATATCCGATATGCTGGCATCCGCACGGGCATAAACTGCATCCGTCCTGGGAACCATGATTTCACGGGCAATCGTATCCCTGAAGGAGAAAATACCCTGAATCATTTCGCCCTCATCCTGAGAAATGAGGCCCTGCTGCTCTCCCTCATCGATGAGTTGCTGGATCTCTTTTTCGATATTCTCGGATTCTCCAACCCGAGCAAGCCGACGGAAGCACATCCTTAGCCAATTCTGAAATCCTTTGGCCGACTCCTCTTCTTCCAACGTCAAATCTCTTCCCTCAACGAGTTTTGTTTACTTGCCCCATCCATATCTGGGTCCAAAATCTCTCCTTAAATCACAATGTTATTATATATGAACGGACGCACTCTAACAAGAGCCGGATGGATTGTCCATAAAAAATACACTGAAGATTCCAAGCGCAAAACCAGCAACAGTGCTGAAGAATTGTTTTTCGAATAAAAAAGAGGTCCGAGGCGTTAAACGCCAGGGACCCCATCGTTTATTCGGAATCGCTCAGAGAACCGTATCTTTTATCTGGAACGCTGCATCAACATCCGGTCCATGCGGACAACCTGCGCGGACTCATGGATAGCATTGGGGAATTCCTGGCCCCGATCCAGCACTTTCATTTCATACTTTTGAATCTCGAAGTACTTTTTGACATTTTCCACTGCCAGTTCCGTATCGAACGGCTTACAAGAGAACATATCCAGACTGAGATATTGCTTTTCCGGGAAAGTGTGAATACTGATATGGCTTTCAGCTATGAGAACAAAGCCAGAGACACCCCAATCCTCCGGAACTACACCACTGTAACGAAAAACGTAAGGAGGCATGATCTTGGTCATTTCCATCTGAGAGGGATAATCATCAAGAAAGTTATAAATCAGGCCCATATCTTCAAGAGTGGTGCGTTCACAACCATATCCATCCACCATCAAGTGGACCCCAAAACCAAATTCGGGCTTGCCCCTACCCATGGCAGTCACCTCCCATTTTCTCTCGAGAACCGTCACGTTCTCACTAAATCCACACAACGTTTCCCTACCGCCCAACATCTGGGGATGCCACCTGAGAGCTATCGAAAGCATTGCAGGGCATGCAAGCTTCCAGCTTTCTAAAAACCGATGGACTCACTTCCTACGCTTCGGGGCGGACCTGTTACCATCTTCATACAAAGCGGCTCATTGAATTCCTAAACCAAGAAAAGCATATCCCCGCTTCAACCAAAAGGCCCCAACTTCCAGACGTACTGTGATGCTGTGATATTGGGTCCCGGCTGACCAGGGATCAGTCGTTCTGTTGATATTTTAAAGAATTCTCTACCGTTTACCCATACTCGCACTGCTTTTCAACAAAGTCAGCACTATATAAAGGAGAGCATAACAGGTGTCAAGGAAAATCATAGGAAAAAAGGGGGAAGAGAGGCCGAAAAAAAATCTTGGCCGGTAGTGGGATAAGGTCTCAAAGAGACTCGATCATTCAGGCTTTTCTCCATCAAAGAACGCTGTGTCGCCACCCAAATCATGTTTGGCATGATAGAGCGACCGGTCCGCACGTCGAATCATGTCCGCAATGTCTCCGTCGACAGCACCCGTTTTCTCTATGAACTGGGCAATTCCCACAGAAAGAAAGGTGGGAGTCAACCCCAGAAGATTATAGTTCTGGCGAATACGGTCTGCTACCGACATAGCCGAATCCGGAAGAAGGTGCGGGAGGAGCAAAGTGAACTCATCACCACCGTAGCGGAAAGCCACGTCCAGATCCTTGCGGATGCAGGACTTCAATAATTCTGCAAATTGAACGAGCAATTGATCCCCGGCCTGATGGCCTTTCATATCGTTATACATCTTGAAGTGGTCTATATCGAAAAAAAACAAAAACAAGGGATGACGGTATCGAATGGCCCTGAGAGCCTCTTTTCGAACGATGCGCTGAAAGAAACGGCGGTTGTAGAGACCTGTCAGGGGGTCTCGAATAGCCAAATGTTCGAGTTCCTTGCGCAGGGATCTTTCTCGAATGATGCGGGTGAGTTTGGCTTCCAGTTCATTGAGAGTGAACGGCTTGATGATAAAATCGGAGGCTCCGGCGGAAACCACATCCGTATAACTGTATCTCATAGCATGGCCGGTGATGGCGATGATGTCAATTTCCTTGCGGTCGCCGGCGAGGCGTTTGATAAGTTCAATGCCATCCATTCGAGGCATATTGATGTCTGTGATGACAATGTCAAACGCATTTTGCGCTATTTTTTCAAGGGCTTCCCGGCCATCGCCTGCAGTAACAACTTGATGCCCCATATGTGTCAGGGCCTCTCCAAGAACATCACACATCTGTTCCTCATCGTCCACCAACAGGACTTTTTGGGAACTTGAATCAGGACGTGACTCCTTGGAAAGCATAAAACTGTATTCCTTCTTCTTTTCAAAGCAGCTACTTTGCCTGAGATAACGACAAGGTCAAAAGCAAAACGATGTCAATATTTAATTTAATTCAACTCACTGATTTTTACAAATAATTTTCATTGCTTTTTGACCATCGAATTGCCTATGATTTTTGGTGACTGGGGGAAGGAGGAAGTACATGAAACATATTGCCATCATCTATAAACGCACTCGACCCGAGGCTGCAGAACTTACCGCGAATCTAAGCCATTGGTTTGAGGAGCGCAAAATTCGAGTATTCTCACACGAAAACATCGATAGATCTTGCGCCTCCCGCGATCATGAGAGCCTTATTATCCCCGAAAGTGTCGAAGCGGTCGTAGTACTTGGCGGCGACGGCACTTTTTTGAGTGTCGCCCGTTTATTGGAAAAGCGTTCCACCCCCATAATGGGCGTCAACCTGGGCGGATTGGGGTTCCTCACAGAATACAGCACGGAAAGCTACTTTCGGGAATTTCAGCAAATCCTGGATGGAAACTATGAAATTGAAGAACGCATGCGCCTGGAAATTTCCGTTCTGCGCGGCAATCAGGTCATTTTCCGTCTTGGAGCACTCAACGATGCGGTCATCAACAAAGGGGCTCTGGCCCGTATCATCGATCTCGAAACAACAATAGATGGCCGCTATCTGACACGGTACCGGGGAGATGGCCTCATTGTGGCTACTCCCACCGGGTCCACGGCTTACAACCTCTCAGCAGGGGGCCCCATCGTCTATCCTACCGCCCAATGCATTATGCTGACCCCCATCTGCCCGTTCACGGTTTCCAATCGTCCTATCATTTTCCCTCCCAAAGTCACCGTTCAAATCAAACCAAGAGAGCCCATTCAGGATGTAACTCTCACGTGTGACGGGCAAATCGGCTACCAACTGGATTCTTCCGATAGAATCGTCATCTCGGCTTCAACGAATCCCCTGCGATTGATCAAGACCCAGTCCATCGACTATTTCGAGATTCTCCGTACCAAATTGAAATGGGGCCAAAATTAAGAATTCAGAATCCAGGCCCCACTTTTCCTCAAAAACCTATTTTCCCGGTCCTGCTCCCTGGCTACAAGGCCCTCAGCCACTCCGGTTTGAGTCGCACATTGCCTTGAAGTGCCTCATCGATAGTGGTCAGGGCCTTTTCCTTTTCATTGGGCATTCTTACCTTGAGCGGCAAATAATTGGAGGCATGATTGGAGAAAAAGAGGCCCCGCGTCATGCGGGTGAAGTACAGCATCTCCCGGAGCTCCCTCAAAAGTTCCGGCTGACTCAACAATTCGAATTCCCCGGCTTCGGCTTTTTGGCCCAGTTCCGTATTGGGGAGAAGCATGAGCGTGAGTACCCCCACGTAATTGGGGTCCATGACACTGAGGAGTTCTCCCGTAGCTCGGGCATGTTCCAATGACCGTTCACGCCCGGCTATGCCCAAAAGGACTGTAACGGAGAGCTTGAGTCCCGCTTCCCGCACGCGCCGGCCGGCCTCGATGAGACGTTCGGGGGAGACCCCTTTTTTGATCTCTTGCAACACCTGGCCGTCCCCACTTTCCACTCCCAGGTAAACAATCCCCAAGCCCAAATCCCGCAAAGCCTCCAACTCCTCGGGGCTCTTGCGCAGAATGCTTTTGGCATTGCCATAGAGTCCGACACGCCGAATCCAGGGCATCTCTTCCCGTATGCGAGACAAGATCCGGATCAGCCTCGGTTGAGGCAGGATCAAAGCATCTCCGTCGGCCAGAAACACTCGCTTCAGGAACGAAAGATGCCTGGCGGCGTAGCGAATGTCCGCATCGATGACCGCGTCATCCTTGATGCGAAAACGCTCACCCTTGTATGTTCCGCAAAATGTGCACTTATTGTGAGAACAACCCACAGTGACCTGCAGGATGACACTCTCCGCTTCGCTCGGAGGGCGAATGACCATTCCTTCGTAATGCATCCCATCCATGATTTTCTCAATTTACCCCTTTTGGCTCTTCCCTGGTCTGTTTCAATCATCTCAACATCATAGCCAGTTTCATGAGAATAGAGTATGATTTAGGCCAATTGTCAGATCTTTTTAAAGAACAAAACGAAATGAAAGGTAGTGTAACAGATGACAAGAATTCTTCCAGAGCTTCCCCCCGGCGCCAAATGTACTCGATGCCGCAACCGTGCAACTATCCGTCTGCCCAATCATCACACACTCTTCTGTCCCGAATGTTTCTGTCGCTTTTTTGAAACCGCCGTTCGTCGCGCCATGAAAAAGCACGGAATCCTCCCGGACGTCCCCCTCCTCGTGGCAGTCTCGGGGGGGAAAGACTCCTTGGCCCTATGGGAAGTACTCAATGAACTGGGTTACACAACCAAAGGGCTTCACATCGATCTTGGAATCGACGGCTTTTCGCAACCTTCGGAAGAAGCGGTAGACCGTTTTGCCAGCGAACGAAACCTCACCTGGACCCGGTACTCGCTCAAGGAGATCTTTGGATATGATCTCCTTGAAATCAAAAAGCGGTCCAGAAGAAAAATCTGCTCCCTTTGCGGTCTGCTCAAACGACAACTCCTCAACAGACTGACCATAAAAGAGGGATTCCAAGTCCTTGCAACCGGCCACAATCTCGACGACGAGGCGGGGCGCCTTCTGGGAAACCTGGTGCGTCACCGCAATGAATATCTCGACAAGCAATCCCCTCTCCTCCCTTCGACACATCCCAGGCTTCCCGCTAAATTCAAACCCCTCTACCGGGTAGATGCCCATGAGATCCGGACCTACTGCAAACTGAAAAAAATTTTTCCTCTGGAGGCAAAATGCCCCCTTTCCCGGGGAGCCACCAGCCACATTTTCAAGGAAGCTCTCAATTTCCTTGAAACAAAAATGCCGGGCACCAAACGGCAGTTTCTCTATTCCTACCTCGACCGCAAGAAAACACCCCTCGACAGCCTACCCTTCGGAACCTGCAAGCTGTGCGGAGAACCCACATACGATGATCTTTGCAGTGTTTGCAACCTGGCAAGACATCTGGAAGAAAATTCAAAAAAAGAATTAGATTCGGGGCCGGCTTGAGAAACAAGGGGGAAGCGAGTGAAAAGCTTCCCGTCTCTCAAAAAGAACTTGGCTGCCGCTGCAAGTATACCCATCCCGTTCATTTTCCTCCCACAGCCTGAGGCGGAACCAGGGCAATTTCAAGGGCGTCCATGATGATCTGCAGCTCGTGGAAAACCATCCCTTCTCGCAGGTGTTGGGGAATTTCCATCAGGTCTTTGGCATTGGCCTGAGGAATCATCACTTCCCGGATGCCTGCTCGACGGGCAGCCAGCATTTTTTCCTTGATTCCCCCAACCGGCAACACATCCCCACGCAGAGTGATCTCCCCCGTCATGGCCACGTTTCGACGCACTTCCCGCTGGCTCATAAGAGACGCAAGCGCTACCACCATGGCGACTCCGGCCGACGGACCGTCTTTGGGAATCCCCCCCGCCGGGACATGCACGTGGATGTCCGACTTTTCAAACTTTTCTTCATCTATCCCCAAATCGGAAGCATGGGCCCGAATATAGGTCAAAGCCGCCGCCACCGATTCCTTCATCACCGCTCCCAACTGACCCGTGAGAGTCAAATTCCCGCGCCCGTGGGTACGGAGGGCCTCGACAAAAATGAGTTCGCCTCCACTTGGAGTCCAGGCAAGTCCCGTGCTGATCCCTGGTCCCCAGGAGCGTGTGGCCGTTTCTGGAAGGAACCGGACAGGCCCGAGAATTTCCTTGCAGTTTTCCGGACGAATGGTGACGGGTCCATCCTTGCCTTCGGCAATATCCTTGGCAACAAAGCGGCAAAGAGCCGCAAGATTTCTATCCAGATTCCGTACGCCGGCTTCCCTCGTATAAGAATGAATGATCTCGAGGATGGTCTCATCAGGAATAATCACCTGGTCCGTCTTGAGACCGTGGTTTTCAATCTGCCGAACGACCAGGAACTTCCTGGCGATCTGCAGCTTTTCTTCCTCCGTGTATCCGGGCAATTCGATCACCTCCATTCGATCCCGCAAAGCGGAAGGAATGGGATCCAACATATTGGCGGTCGCCACAAAAATGATTCTGGACAGATCAAAAGGAACCCCCAGGTAATGATCCGAAAAAGTGGAGTTTTGTTCGGGGTCCAGTACTTCCAGCAAAGCGGACGAAGGATCGCCGCGAAAATCCATGCCCAATTTGTCGATTTCATCCAGCATGAAGACAGGATTGTTGCTCCCAATCCGACGCAACCCTTGAATGATCCGCCCTGGGAGTGCTCCAACATAGGTTCGCCGGTGTCCTCGCAGTTCGGCCTCATCCCGCAGGCCTCCCAAAGATATGCGCAGAAATTTCCGGCCCAAGCTCCTGGCAATGGACTGCCCCAGCGAAGTCTTGCCCACCCCGGGGGGGCCCACGAAACAGAGGATCGGCCCTTTCAAGTCTTTCTTGAGCTGAAGGACAGCCAGGTATTCCAATATGCGCCGTTTGACTTTTTCCAGATCAAAGTGGTCTTCATCCAGGATCTTCGCAGCTTCTCGAACATCCAGAGTATCTTGAGTGGAAACTTTCCAGGGCAATTCCAGGAGCCAATCCAGGTAGTTCCTGGAAACAGTATATTCCGCTGCCGCAGGTGAAATGCGTCCGAGTCGTTCGATTTCCTTTTCCGCAGCAGTCAGGACCTCCGGAGGCATTTGAACTTGATCGAGTCTATCCAGGAGTTCCTGGATTTCCGGGTTCTTCTCCTCACTTTCCCCCAGTTCTCTCTTGATGACCTGAAGTTGCTCACGCAGAAAGTATTCACGCTGGCGTCTATCCATGCCCGCTTTGACTTTCTCCTGTATTTTTTGAACCAGTTCCAACTGATCGAGTTGGCGGGTCAAATAAAAGGTGGTGCGCTCCAAAGCGGTGTAGATATCGGGCAATTCCAGAATGGTCTGTCTCTCGGCCACTGTGAGAGAAAGATTTGCAGCAACGACATAGACCAGTTGAATAGGACGATCCAGGTTCAGAGACAGCGTGGCCAGTTCGGTCGGCAGGTTGGCCATTTCCACGAGCTTTTCGAACTGCGTGCGAAGATTCAAAACCATCGCTTCGATTTCTGGGCTGGTGCTCGTATCCTCAGGCAGAACTTCGATGCGGGCATCAAAATAATTGCCCTTCGCCCGGATATCGCTCAACCTCACCTTCTGTTTGGCTCGAACAATGATCTGATAAGACCCATCTGTTTGCTTCACGAGTTTCATGACATTCCCGATGGTGCCCACATCATAAAAATCCGATGGACCCGGGTTTTCCACCTGCCTGTCACGCTGCGCCACAACCACCATGGAGAGCTCACCCGGCACCACATCGTCAATCAATTTGATAGACCCCGCCCTTTCCACATGAAGCGGCATCACCAATTCGGGGTAGAGCACCATATTTCTCAGGGGAAGAATGGGAAGACGTTCAGGCACCACCTCTTCGCTTTTATCTTTCACTTCCAGCAGTTCTTCTGACATTGCCACCTCGCTTTCCTCATCCTGGAAGATCGATCAATCGTGCTGCAAAGGAACCCGAACGGAAATCGACTTTTGGAACTTGGGCAATACAATCTCCAGGAATCCATTCCGATAGGAAGATTGTGCGCCGTCGGAATCCAGGCGCACGGGAAAATGGAACGTCCTTTGAAACTTGCCGAAATCAATTTCGATCTGGTGGATGCGGGTGCGGGCATTGACTTGAGGACGCTTGCGTTCTCCCCTCAAATGGAGAAGGTTGCCTTCAACCACCAGCTGGACGCATGACGGTTCAATACCCGCCAAATCAATAAAAACATGATAAGCCTCCTGGGTTTCATGGATGTCTGCAGACGGCATCCAATTGCTTTTGCTGGAAAAACAGCTAGATAATCGATATCGTGACAACTGGCTGAGCCACTTGCGCAACCGTTGAGGCATTTCATCCATTTCGTCATTCAAATCATAAAGAGACATGGCTTCCCTCTCACAAGTTTAAGAACGGGGACTTCTTGCTACGATATTGCAAACGGTTATGAATTGGACTCTACTGTCACTTCGACCGAAGGGAGAAATCTTGAGATCCCTCACATTCGTTCGGGACGACAAAAGCCCAAATTCAGACCGTGCGCGGTATACAACGAGACTTCCAGTGCAGAGGGGACAAAGGCGGAGCGTTGCCCACCGGAAGGAACCCCCATGGCTCGCATTAACTCCCATGACCGGGACGATCACAACGGAAAATAAAAAAAGGCAAAGAGACACAAGGCAATAAGGAAAGCGGGAAACGCTCTTGAAAAGCGATGTTATCATGAGCCATGAACCATGAGCCTTTTTTCTTATAAAAAGGGAGGCACCACTTGTTTATACTCTGCACGGATAAAATTAAGACTTTTGATCGTCATGCAGGGGTAGCACCCCTGCACAACATAATTATCAACCATTATGAGCATAAAAGGAAATGGGGAAGGATGCTTGGATTTAATCTTTCATTGAATTGAAGAGCAAGGCATTTTACCTGGAAAAAAGAGATATTCCCTCTCTGTTCTCCATCATGGAGATTCAGGCATCCCTCCTCGAAACATGAAATAAGCCGCTCCAATTAAACAAAGTCCAGCCCATAAGTAATCCAGCTTCAGAGGTTGTTTCATGTAAAAAAACGCAAACATGGGGAAAATGCACATCGTGATCATTTCCTGCATCACTTTCAACTGCCCGATATTGTAGTAACGGGATCCCATGCGATTGGCGGGAACCTGCAGAGTGTATTCAAAAAAAGCGATCCCCCAGCTCATCAGAATGACAAAATAGAGAGGTTTACCGCTCATATTTTTCAAATGTCCATACCAGGCAAAAGTCATGAACAGATTCGACAGGATCAATAAGAAAATAGGCTTTAACATCCGTCATTACCTTATCAAAAAATATACGTTTTTTACAGAAAAGAAATAGACCCAGGGGAAAACAGCTTCATGGATTTCAGGCGATCGTTTTGACATAAACGATCTTGCTGTCGCCCGGAGCATAAAAATCCTTAAAAATCGCCTCGTCCCTGTACCCGCACTTCCGGTAGAAGGCCCGGGTCGGCTCGTATTGGCCCCGTGACGATGTTTCAATATAAATGCGGCTTCCTCCCAATGCGCGAATCTCTTTCTCCGTCCTCTCGAGAAGTTCTCTTCCCAAACCCAGGAATCTGAAATCGTCGTGCACCGCGATCCAGTACAGATCGTAGCTCGACTCCGTACAAGGAACGGGTCCGTAACACGTATAGCCCACAACCTCTCTCTCATGTTCGGCAAACAGAAAAAAGTAACCGCTGGCCTTTCCGCTTTTCAGGCGTTCCGCCACCAATTCCATCGCGACCGCTGTTTCTTCAGGCGAAAAGAAACCCGATGAACGGACGACGCTGTGAACGCCTTCAAGATCGGATTCCATAACCTCTTCCCGATAAACCACCGCAGGGATATTGTTCATAAAGGAATCCACACCACCACTGTATTCAGAGCCTATCCAAAAAACTCATCATTAGTCTGCCCCCCTTTTATTCCCCCTCAAGGGAGAGCTGAGGGGAGTGTTTCCAGACACTGCGAACTTTTGGGCAGGTTCTTACAGCCTTTCGAACCGATTGTTAATGCAGGAATATTCCTGAATCCTGCAAAATTTTCCCGACAACCTGTGAATAATCCATACCGGCCCGCACCGATGCGGCCGCAAATCCCGCATCGGGAGAGAGGCAGGGGTTTGCGTTGACTTCAAGAACCCAGGGATTTCCGGCCGGGTCCACCCGGAAATCCACTCGAGCATAGCCACGCAGACCAAAGAGAGACCAACACGCTTTCGCCATCTCCTCGAGCCGGCAAATCAGAGGTGCATCCTCTCTGGAGAAGTCAAAACATCGAGAAGTGTTCAAATATTCGAACGATTCCTCTTCCCATTTGGCCCGGTAGCCCACGACCTTGACCCTGTCCGAAGGAAAACCGTCGAATCGTATTTCTGCGATCGGAAGGACCTTGGGATCCTTCTCACCTCCCAACAAGGAAAGGTTGAATTCCCTCCCCTCGATGTATGCCTCAGTGAAACAATCGCCGCCCAGCCGCTCCTGTCGTCGTTTCATCTCTTCAAGCAAGAATCCCGGATCTTCTGCAAAAACCACCGAATCTTCGTCCAATCCAACGGATGCATGTTCCCAGACGGACTTGATGATATATCGCCCCCCTTCCAGGTGCTCCAGGTTCTCCAGGCCAGCCGGTACGAACCATTTGGGCGTTGGAATGTGCGCTCCATGAAGAAGGTTCTTGGCCAAAAGCTTGTTCGAACTCAAATAAAGAGCGTCTGTTCTTGCACCCGTATAAATGATCCCCAGGTGATCCAGAACCGACGGGGCAATATGAATCAATCGCCCCGTCCCTCCTATCGTTTCTACAAGGTTGAAGACAAAAGCCGGCTGAATCCTTTTCAATCGATCCGCCACACTTTGAAGGTTCAATGCACAAGGAACCGCTAGAGGCTCAAATCCCAAATCCTGCAGAGCATGGGTGACCGCTTCCACCTGGATCAGAACGTCTTCTTCGTCCTTACCTGCTCCCATGGAAACTTCACTATGTAAAACAACAACCTTCATACTTTCTCACTCTGTACGGAAAACCGCCCCTATCTCAATCTTTTCAAAGCCGAATCCATAATCCCCCGGATCAATTCACCGTAACCGATCCCTGCCAGCCCGCAGAGAATGGGCAGGTCCGAATCAACGGGGTGTAAACCGGCAAGGGGATTCACTTCAATGAAATTCGGCACTCCATGAACATCGGCGCGAAGATCGATACGCCCTGCATCGCGGCATCCCAGGCCTCTCCAGGCTACAAGCGCCACTTCTCCCGCTTTTTCAGCCACGGAGTCGTTTACCAGGCGATAAGAGACCCGTTCTTCGTAGTTCTTCTTGGTTTCATATGAGTAGGTCCCATCATGCGCATGTCCCGTGAACATCACTTCCATCACGGCAATGACAGCACTCTCTTTTCCTGTGCCCCTGATCCCCACCGTGAATTCACGCCCCGGCAGGAAAGCCTCTACCAGTGCGGGCTGCCCGAACCGTTGCAGAATTTCCATGCAGGCCCTGTTCATTTCGCTCCTGGACGTGACTCTTGATCCAGCCGTGATGCCCTTTCCCGTGCCTTCGGCCACAGGCTTTGCAAACAACGGAAAGGGAAGATCTATTCTTTCCAGGTCTTCCTCTTTTTCCACCACGGCAAAATCCGGAGTGGGAATTCCCAGGTCACGGATCACATGCTTGGTCATTCCCTTATGAAGCGTGAGAGCCAAAATCAGCGGATCGGAAAAAGTATAGGGAATCTCATAGGCATCCAACAGGCAAGGAATCTGCGCCTCACGCGCATATCCCCGAAGTCCTTCTGCGATATTGAAAACCAGGTCCCATCGATCCCCTGCCAGAAGCCTTTGCATGAGATCCTTCACATGCCCGATGCGGTCTGTTTCATATCCCAGATCCTTCAGAGCCTTTTCGATGGCTGCGATGGTGTCGGGATGATCGAATTCCGCCGTATCCTCTTCGCTGTACCCCTCAGCCAGGTAAGCTTCCCGAAGGTCGAATGTGATTCCTATCTTCACAGGACCGGCTCCATATCTCCACTGGACGACTCGCAAAAGGTCTCACAGCTTTTTCTTTCAACCGGGAAATTCCCGATACTTCCGCCCGGGTCCGGATACCGGTAAATATTTCCCTGGTAATTCCTCAGCAGCAGGTCATCTCCATCGCGGCCAACGACATATTCGGGGAGCAGCGGGATCTTGCCGCCGCCTGCCGGAGCGTCAATCACATAGGCCGGTACGGCATATCCCGTCGTGAATCCTCGCAATCCATGGATGATTTCCAGGCCTTTTTCCACGGGGGTACGAAAATGCGAAGACCCAGGGATGGGATCACATTGATAGAGATAATAAG
The DNA here is from genome assembly GCF_027925305.1 of Desulforhabdus amnigena. NCBI lineage: Bacteria > Pseudomonadati > Thermodesulfobacteriota > Syntrophobacteria > Syntrophobacterales > Syntrophobacteraceae > Desulforhabdus > Desulforhabdus amnigena. The sequence goes on from NZ_BSDR01000001.1 coordinate 1,442,570, forward strand.
GTTTGACACGCATCTTGAGTAAACCATGGACAAGGTGTTTCATGGTTTCCACACTGTCGTTCACCCCTGCGAGTAAAACCGTCTGGCTTCCCAATGGGATTCCTGCATCCGCCAACCGGGTGCAGGCATGGTTCACCTCAGGGGTCAACTCATCCGGATGGGTAAAGTGAATGCTCATCCACAAAGGATGAAAGCGTTTGAGCATTCGAGTGAGCGAAGGGGTCACACGCTGAGGCAATACCACGGGCATCTTGGTCCCTATACGGATAAATTCCACATGCGGGATCCTTCTCAGCCTGGATAAAAGCCATTCCAGGCGGTCATTCGAGAGGGTCAGCGGGTCCCCTCCCGAGAGAAGCACGTCTCGAATGGCGGGGGTTCCCTCGATGTACGCAATGGCCCTTTCCCACTCCTTGACGTTGAAATGCGTTCCGTGACCGTTACCCACCATACGTGAACGGGTGCAGTAGCGGCAGTAAGTGGAACAATATCCCGTCACCAGGAACAGGACACGGTCCGGATACCGGTGAACAATCCCTGGAACGGGACTGTCCTTTTCCTCTCCCAAAGGATCTTCCTCTTCCCCGTCCCTGTGGAAATATTCAGCAGCAACGGGAACCACGGTGCGCCTCAAAGGCTGCATGGGATCGGCGGCATCAAGCAGGCTCGCGTAATAGGGGGTAATAGCCAGAGGCAACAGGCCATTGGAATGTTCTATGGCGCTGCGCTCTTCACGGGAAAAGTCAATGATCCGTTCCAGCGCGTCCATATTCAGGATGCGGTTGCGCAACTGCCAATGCCAGTCATTCCATTCGTTCACGGAAACGCCGGGGAAAACGCGCTTGCGGAAAGCATCCGATTGGGGACTGCAGGTGAATCGAGCAGCGGCATTGAGATTCTTGGGCCTTAGACGATGCGGTTTTCTTGTCCTTGGAAGGAAAGAGGAAGGAAGAGCGGCGGTTTTTTGACCAAGCTCCGGTGTGGAAACAGGTCCAAATGCTGCTTCACCGCTTGGAGGTTCAGTATCTTCGTCGGGAGGTTCCGTTTCGTCTTCGATATATATCTTCTTTTCCATTTGAATGGCTCCTTTTTATTCATGATCAAGATGAAGGAAATCTTCACTTTCACTTGTGCAAAATTTTCCAGATCTTTTCTTTGATGCCGTTGTCTTCTTTTAGATTCATATGCCAATTCACCCCGAGCCTGCACCAATTTTACGGCCGGAAGCGGCATCCAGAAACTTTAATCCCTCCGCCTTCAGCCTTAATGGCTGAAGAGGGAGGGAAGATCAGGCTCTGCAAACCGCTGCAGTTCAGGTGCAATCCGGATGAAATGCCGAAGTGCACCTCTTACTGTGCCGGAGCGAAGCAGGGTTTCCCCTTCTTCGCTTCACAGCCGCATTATTCTTGAATTTCTTCAAAGGATTTTACGTCGATAAAATCATCCTTTTCCGTTTCGGTAATAATGCCGGTTGCTTCTATCATTTTACCGACCATTTTCGACAGATCTGCACCCTTAACGATGTAGTCCCCATCTTCGCCCTCGATCACAATCCCTTTATCGGTCTTGGCGACCACACCGGCAATGGTTTCCTGCTCATCTGCAGCAAAACCTTTATGCACACATACGGTTGAAATCATAGAAAAGACAAAAGCACACAGCAAAAGACTCAGAAGAGTTTTATGCAACTTCATTTCTTTAGTTCCTCATCACCAAGGGGTTTTTCTGCTTGATCAATAAACATCTTCTTTCAGAAACATTCGAGTCGATTCAAAACATCAGCACCCAGTACCGTCCGGCTTGCACTGAGATATTATCGGAGGATACCGCCTCGCTCTTTCATTGTCGACAACAACGTGGACAGGGTCGCGAGGCCCCTTTTCTTGAACTGTGGCAACTCCTTCGCTGTGATGAACCACCTCCTTTGATTGCCAAATTTCATGGACAACCGACGTTAAAGGTCACTTCCCAATAGAAGGACCAATAAACCTGCCTGTTCAATTTTCTCCTGCTACAATCCGGCGTATGGTTGATAGCAAATTCAGGCAATAAAGTATATAGTTATTTGATAGGATTCAAGACGCAAGGCACATTTTTTTAACTATTGAATATTTCAACATTATTTTACACATTGGAGGAGACATCGGACCCCGTTCACGGAGCTGTCGGAAAGGGAATTGTACCTTGCATGACAACTTGCATCCAACAGGCGTTCAAGGTTATGAAATGACAATATCCTTTAGATTTTCAGCACTGGTCGACCACTGCGGGCATAGTTCTTCGCAAGGCGCTTGCCTTCGTATACCACTTGTGCCAAAAACTTGTATGAAAAAATCGAGTTGCGGTGTCATATACTGACTATATGGTTTTATTACCCCCCATGACCGGAGCGGTCACAACAAAAGATGAAAAAGGGCAAAAAGACGCAAAGGGGGAGATAGTGTGAAACTCTTTTGAAAAGCGATATCGGCATGAACCATGAGCCTTTTTTCATATAAAATGTTAAAGGGGTTTTCCCCTGTGATATAAGAGAAAGCGGAGCTCAGGTTTGCAAATGACCACAAGTCAGAAAAAAATGAGGAGAAGGCAGACATGAAGAAAGGGGAGGCTCGATGAAAGTCGCTTATTTCAGTATGGAAATCGGCCTGAATGAAAACATGCCCACTTACAGTGGAGGCTTGGGGATCCTTGCGGGAGACCATATCAAATCGGCAGCCGATCTGAATATCCCCATTGTTGCAGTCACACTCCTTTATAAACGGGGTTATTTCATCCAAAACATCAATCCTCTGGGGCAGCAGGAAGAGATGTACCCCTATTTTGACCCACGGGCTTTCATGGAACCCCTTCCCTTCAAGGTGACCATCAAAATTGAGGGCCGCGACGTCCATATCGGGGTCTGGAAGTACAATCAAATCGGCATGCATGGACGGGTTCCCGTATATTTTCTAGATACGGATCTTCCCATCAATACGGCGGACGATCGCCTCATCACGCAATTCCTTTATGGAGGCGATCAACATACGCGCATCTGCCAGGAGGCGGTGTTGGGGATAGGCGGCTACCTCGCCCTGAAGAAACTCGAACGCAATATTACCACTTATCATATGAATGAAGGGCATGCCGTTTTTCTCACCCTGGCCATGCTTCGAGATGCCAACGGAAACGAAGAGAGTGTGAGAGAGCAGTGTGTTTTTACGACGCACACTCCTGTTCCTGCGGGCCATGACCGCTTTTCCTATGGTATGGCGGAAAAGGTTCTGGGGGCCTACCTGCCAGCCAATATTCGCGCTCTGGCAGGCAAAGAAGAATTGAACACCACGGTTCTCGCTCTCAATCTTTCCCGCGCGGCCAATGGAGTGAGTGAACTCCACGGTGAGATTTCCAGGCAAATGTTTCCGGGTTTCAACATCGGCCACATCACCAATGGAGTGCATCATTTGAGTTGGACGGGGCCCGAGTTTCAAGAGCTCTTCGACAGGCACCTGCCCAACTGGCGCATACAGCCCCAGGCGCTGAGCGGAGCGAGAAACATTCCCGATGATGAGATCAGGGAAGCCAAGAAGAAGGCTAAAAAACGGCTCATAAGCTACATCAATTCCGTCTCCGGTGTGGGATTCACGGACGAATTTCTCACCATCTGCTTTGCCAGGAGAGCGGCTGCGTACAAACGCGCCACCCTTCTTTTCACTGACCTGGAATATCTCTTCAACCTCTCCTTCGATCGGGCGCAGTTCATTTTTGCGGGAAAAGCCCACCCACAGGATGGCGCGGGAAAAGAGCTGATCAAGGAAATCGTGAATACGGGAAAGCAGTACGAGGACAAAATACGCCTGGTCTTCCTACCCAATTACAACATCTGGTCCGCCGCCCTCATGACTCAGGGAACGGATGTCTGGCTGAACACTCCTCGCCGCCCCCGCGAAGCCAGTGGAACAAGCGGGATGAAAGTGTGCTTCAATGGTGGAGTGAACATGAGCGTTCTGGACGGCTGGTGGCGCGAGGGATGCCGCAACCGGCTCAACGGCTGGGCGATAGGCGATGATGAAGATCAAGCCGATGAAGAGGCCGCAGCGGATCTTTACCAGGATCTCGACGACATGGTGACTACTTACTATTCCAAGCCCCAGCAGTGGTTGTCCATCATGAAGAACTCCATCGCGGATCTCACCCCCGTATTCAACACGCATCGCATGGTTCTGGATTACGTGCACAAGTACTATATCTGACAGGTGGGATCTCCCGCCTTTGGCAAGGCGGGAGCCACCCGGTCAACTATCCCCTATACGAACAAAAAAAGGGCTGCAGAGTAAGGAATCTCTGTCAGCTCCTTTTTTGAATCTTATTTTACAGCAAAATATCACGAACGGTACGAGGCGTTGATCTTTACATAGTCATAGGAAAAATCGCACGTGAAAGCGGTGAACTGAGAGTCCCCCATCCCCAGATCCAGATGCACCCGCAATTCTTTCTGCTTGAATACGGCTGTCGCTTTTTCCTCAATGTCGGACCCCGTCAGGGGAGTCCCCGCCTTGAAGACGCAGACCCGGTCAAAAAAGAGGGTGACCTTTTCCGGCTGCAAAGGGACCCCTGCACGCCCCGCGGCGGCAACGATGCGGCCCCAGTTGGCGTCTTCGCCGAAAAACGCCGTCTTGACCAAAGGAGAGTTGGCAACGGTAAAAGCGACGCTCCTGGCGCTCGCCGCATCGGAAGCTCCCGTCACCAAAATTTCGATGAATTTGGTGGCCCCTTCCCCATCCAGTACGATTTTTTTGGCCAGCTCCGAAAGTACGGCGCTCAAAGCTTCACCAAAAAGCCGGCTTTCGGGACTCATTCTATCCGCCAGGACGGCATTTCCGGCATGTCCGCCGGCAAGAACCAACAGCGTGTCGTTGGTACTCGTATCCCCGTCCACCGTGATGCTGTTGAAAGAGCGATCCGCTCCCCAATGCACCCAGTAGTTCAGAACTTGCGGGTCAACAGCGGCATCCGTGCATACAAAAGCAAGAAGCGTAGCCATGTTGGGAGCGATCATGCCCGACCCCTTGGCCACCCCGCCGATGGTAACGGTGCGCCCGCCGATTTGAATCCGGGTGCTCGCCAGTTTCGGGACGGTATCCGTCGTCATGATGGCTTCGGCGACGGCGCCCCATCTATCGGGGCGCAACCCTTTGACCAGGGCCGGCATACTCTTCTGAACCGGTTCCAGAAGCACCTGAGGACCGATGACTCCGGTGGAAGAGATGAGAATATCCCCGGGCGGCGCATTCAAAGCTTCTCCGGCCATTCGGGCCATTTCCCCGGCACGTTTGAACCCTTCTTCTCCCGTGCAGGCGTTGGCAATTCCCGCATTGACGAGGATGCCTTTTGCCCGGGAAGAATCCAGACACCGCCTGCACCACTCCACCGGTGCGGCACAAAAACGATTGGTGGTGAATACTCCGGCCGCGACCGCACCCTCCTGCGGTTCCGCCACAATCAGGGCCAGATCGAGTCGATTACGGTAACGCATGCCGGATTGCACGGCGGAAACCTGAAATCCTGGAACGACAAACGGCTGACTACTTACCGCAACATTTTTTATATTTTTTGCCACTTCCGCAGGGGCATGGGTCATTTCGTCCAACTTTGGCATCCTTTCTCACAACCGGGGGACGGGATCCGCCACCGTCGGCCGGTCCAAAAAACATGGGCTGATCTTCCTGCTCTTTCCGGAGCTGCTGCACCTGTTCTTCGCGCTGGATTTGAATGTGGAAGAGCAACCGGACCGTCTCCTCTTTTACCCTTTCGATCATTTCATCGAAGAGGGCATGCCCTTCCCGCTTGTACGCCACCAGGGGGTCCTGCTGCCCGTACCCACGCAGCCCGATTCCCTCCTTGAGGTGGTCCATATTGAGGAGGTGATCTTTCCAGAGACTGTCAACAGTCTGCAGGAGAATGTAGCTTTCGAGGTCCCGCATGACGCTTTCGCCGAATTCCTTCTCGCGCGCCGTATAACGCTCTTCAATGCGCTGCCGGAGCAACTGCCTCAAGTCTTCCTGGTTCGACTCCCCGAGGGAGTCCTCAGTGAGGCGGGTCTGGATAGCGAAAAGCTTCAGCATTTCTCCATTGATTTTATCGAGATCCCAGTCCTCGGCGTAGGTCTTCTCATCGGAACATTCCGCCACCAGGCCATCCAGCAGGTCCTCGACCATATCCATGATCACGGGCTTCAGGTTCCCACCCTGCAAGGCTTCCCTGCGCTGCCGGTAGATGATTTCACGCTGTTGATTCATGACATCGTCGTATTCGATCAACTGCTTGCGTATGCTGAAGTTCTGTGCTTCCACACGGCTCTGCGCATTTTCGATGGCCTTGCTGATGAGGCGATGTTCAATGGGTTCATCCTCGTCCATGCCGATGCGCTGCATGAGTCCGGAAAGGCGTTCAGCGGCGAAGATGCGCATGAGGTCATCTTCAAGGGAGAGATAAAAACGGGATGAACCGGGGTCCCCCTGACGTCCGGCACGGCCTCGCAGCTGATTGTCGATGCGGCGGGATTCATGCCGCTCGGTGCCGAGAATGTGAAGGCCTCCCAGTTCCGCCACGCCCGGCCCCAGCACAATGTCCGTACCACGTCCCGCCATGTTGGTGGATATGGTGACGGCCCCGCGCTGTCCAGCCCGGGAAACGATCTCGGCTTCTTTTTCGTGGTGCTTTGCATTCAGGACCAGATGGGGAACCCCCTGCCGTTTGAGCATTTCACTGAGTTTTTCGGATTTCTCGATGCTGACCGTACCGACCAGGACCGGGCGCCCCGCAGCGTGCAGTTCCTTGATTTCTCTTGCCGCCGCTCGAAATTTTTCGCGCTCCGTGCGATAAATGCAATCGGGATGGTCGATCCGGATCATTTTCCGATGCGTCGGAATGACGACCACTTCCAGCTTGTAAATCTTGTCGAATTCCGCAGCCTCGGTATCCGCCGTACCCGTCATTCCCGCCAGTTTTTCGAACATGCGGAAATAGTTCTGAAAGGTGATCGTGGCGAGAGTCTGGTTTTCATTCTCGATCTTGACCCCTTCCTTTGCCTCCAGCGCCTGATGCAGCCCCTCGCTGTAGCGGCGGCCGGGCATGAGGCGCCCGGTAAATTCGTCAACAATGATGACCTGCCCATCCTTAACGATGTAGTCCACATCACGCTTGAAAAGCACATGGGCCCTCAATGCCTGTTGCACGTGGTGCAGGCTGTCGATGTTACGGGGGTCATAGAGATTGTCGATGTTCAAAAGCTTTTCCGCCCTAGCCACGCCCTCTTCCGTAAGGGATACGGTCCGGCTTTTTTCCTCTTTGGTATAGTGTTCCCCCTCTTTGAGCCCCGGAATGATCCGGTTGACATTGTAGTAAAGCTCCGTCGACTTTTCCGCAGGGCCCGAAATGATGAGAGGAGTCCGTGCCTCGTCGATGAGGATGCTGTCCACTTCATCGACAATGGCGTAATGGAGTTCCCTCTGTACCATGTCCTCGATACGGAACTTCATGTTATCCCGGAGATAATCGAAGCCGAATTCATTGTTGGTGCCGTAGGTCACATCCGCGTTGTACGCTTCTTTCCGTTCCCTGTCGTCGAGACCATGCACAATACAGCCGACACTCAAACCCAGGAATCTATAAATCTTTCCCATCCACTCGCTGTCGCGCCGCGCCAGGTAATCATTGACCGTAACCAGATGCACCCCTTTTCCCGTCAGGGCATTGAGATACACCGGCATAGTGGCCACCAGGGTTTTACCTTCACCGGTTTTCATTTCCGCGATTTTACCTTGATGCAGCACAATGCCGCCGATCATCTGAGCGTCGAAGGGGCGCATCCCAAGGGTCCGGATAGAGGCTTCCCGAACCACTGCAAAAGCTTCCGGCAGCAGATCATCCAAAGTTTCCCCGTTTTCCAACCGCTGCCGGAATTCGGGGGTTTTGGCCTTCAAACCATCATCGGAAAGTCTGCGTATCCCGGGTTCCAATAGATTGATCTCATCCACCAGAGGAGCGATCCGCTTCAGATTTCGATCGTTCTGGCTTCCAAAAATCTTCTTTAGAAGAGCATTAATCATTTGGTAAGTATATTCCTTCCTCACAAGGAGCGATTGATTCGACTCAATCCCTTCAATGATAAGAACACGTTAGAGTGTACCATGCCGGCAAATTTTTTTTGCTTATATAACTCACCTCCTGCAGTTTTGCAATTCGCCGGCGGAAAGATGTTCTCCCGGTGAACAGGGAAGACCCGGCCCGACAGCCACAATCCCGGCTCCCGGCGCATGTCGCCAAACGCTGCTGCATCAACCATTGCAAGGGGAAGGCGAATTTTGCACCTGAATATCGAGTACAAGAGCGATTTCGTCGCATTCTGGAAACTTGGGGCAATGGAGGCAATCGGCCCAGATTTTTTGAGGAAAAATGTTTTTATCCGCCAGTTGAAACCCCATGTGCTCAAAAAATTTATCTTTATAGGTAAGGGTAAACAGCCTCCTGATTCCCAACTCCCTGGCCTCTTCGATACATGCCTCTACAAGCTTGCGCCCGATTCCTCTCTTCTGGTACGAGGGCATTACAGCCAATGAACGCACTTCTGCCAGATTTTCCCACATGATATGCAGACTGCAACAGCCTATGACTCGATCCGTTTCTGTCTCCACAGCCACAAACATATCCCGCAGGTTCGTGTACAGCTCACTCAAAGAACGGGGTAAAAGTTTTCCTTCCCTGGCAAAATCACCCAGCATCTTCTGAATGTGCGGAACATCTGCAATCCTCGCCTTACGTATCATTCTTCAAGCCCTTCGAATTCAAAACGGGCAACAATACCCGAAGTTCACCCCAAAATATGCATCGCATTTCCACATGATGAATGGTCCCGTTTTCCACAAAGACCATTTAAGATTTCGTGATTGAAAAATACAGTTAGGGAGTTGGCGGATTCCAATATCCCGTTATTCACCACGGAGACACGGAGGACATGGAGAAAATTTTGGAATCTTATGAAATCTCTCTGTGACCTCTGTGTCTCCGTGGTAAATGGGGATTTCAAGAGCGATTCACTCCCTTACCAGATTGAACGTTCCCTTCAACGGCGGCGATTCAGCAGGGACCACAGGGATTGAAGGAAATAATGCATATCCTCCATAACCGTTGAATATCCTGGAGAGACACGAACCGTGCCCTCGGGAAAGCTTCCCAGCGTCCGGTGCGCCAAGGGTGCACAATGAAGCCCGGTCCTTACGGCAATATCATAGGCTTCATCCAGAAGATAACCCACATCCGCCGGATTGAGCCCTTCGACCGTAAAGGAAACCGATCCCGTTCCCCTCTCTTCGGGGCTGTAAACTTTCACCCCGGCCATATGCTCCAGTTCGTTTTCCAGAAAAGCGGCCAATGCCAGTTCGTGCTCGCGAATGGTATCCATTCCCGTATCGAGGATAAAATCCATTCCCGCAGCCAACCCTGCGATTCCCGGCAGATTGGGGGTTCCGCTTTCGTAGCGATCGGGGCAGTACTCGGGTTGCAGGAAATCCTCAGAGCGGCTTCCCGTCCCTCCTTCCATGAGCGGCGCTACGTCGAGGTCCGGCCGGATATAGAGGATTCCCACACCTGGAGGCCCCAGCAGTCCCTTGTGCCCGGAACAGGCGAGCATCCCCAGTTTCCAGTCTCCCGCCCTGATAGGCTGCACACCGGCAGACTGGGCGGCATCCAAAAGCAGAGGGACCCCCAGATCATGGCACATCGCCGCCACCTGGGAAACAGGCTGCAAAGCTCCGTTCACATTGGAAGCATGCGTCAACACTACCAAACGTGGCAACAGTGCAAGCAGTTTTCCAAAAGCCTCCAGGTCCAGCCGTCCCTTGGAACTGCATGGAATGATATCTGCCTGCACCCCCATGCCCTTGAGTCTTTCCAAGGGACGAACCACCGCATTGTGTTCCATGGCCGAAATGAGCACTCGATCGCCAGGGCGCAGCCATCCCTTCAGCACCAAATTGATGCTTTCCGTGGCATTTCTCGTAAAAAGCACCTGGTCGCTATGGGGGATGCCCAACAGGCGAGCCGCCTTTTCCCGTGCGGAAGCCATAAGTTCCGAAGCATCCCGCGCCATGCGATAGGCTCCTCTTCCGGGAGAGGCTCCCACTTCCCGCATGGCATATTGAACAGCTTCATAAACCTGGGGAGGTTTGGGGTAGGTTGTTGCAGCATTATCGAGATAAAGAGTCATTTTATTCTTAATATTTTAAAACAGGGGTTATACGGGCGACTTCTCATGAGAGAGATCCGGTTCCCCGCAATGGCGCAGAATAAAATCCCGAGCCTCATCACGAAGCTTCAAGGCAGTCGCCCAGGCATCTCCGTCATTCTGTTCCTTGATTTCAGCCGTATTCAAAGGTTGCCCGATAGTAACGGTAATGGACCCGCGGCGGAAAAACCATGATTCCGAACGTAAAATGGAACGCGTACCCCGAATGGCTATGGGGATCACCGGCACACCGGCTTCAGCGGCCGCAGAAAAGGCTCCCATATGGAAAGGAAGGAGCCCGGGCATTCGAGTGAAGGTTCCTTCCGGGAAAAACATCAACGGACGCCCCCCACGGGCCTTACCCGCGATGCGCCGGGCATCTTCTATTCCCCGTTGTTTGTCGAAGCGATCCACAAACTCCGTTTCGATGCGGTTCAGAAACATTCGAAGACCTGCGTTTTTCAGGAGTTCCGCCTTGGCCACAAAGTTTACGGGAACAGGCAGAACCCCCACCAGGACATAACTGTCCAGGTAGCTGGCATGGTTGACCACCATGACGCAGGTGCAATCACGGGGTATATTTTCCGCTCCTTGTATTGTAACCGGAATCCTCAATGCCCCGGAAAGAAACCTCGCCACCCTCTGCATGAACTTCCACCGCAGGGACAGGTTCGGAAGAGTGAGGATCCCCAGCCAGACGAAGGGTGAAAGAATCCCCACCATCATCCAGGCGTACCCCGAGTAAAGCCCCGCGACGATCAGATTTTTGAAACGCCTCATTTCCGGAACGAGACCCGACAGCACGACACGCAGGATCTGCCACCAGGCGGCACGTTGAGGACGGCCGATCTTGCCGCTTTCATAAAGTTCACGACTGGCGGCACGCCGGATTTTCCCGCTGGAAGTTTTGAGCACCGTGCCCGGTGGCGACAAAACCACTTCATCGGGGGGCATTTCCACCAGGTCCGTTGTCAAGGCAGTGATTTTCTGCCGCAAGTTTTCCAGTTCGATGGGGTCCGTAAGCCGGGTTTCACAGAGCACGATCAGCCGCTCCGTACCAGAAACCGGGTCGGCGCTCCCGAAGACGACGACATTTCCTTTGCGAATGCCGGCAAGGTTCCCCACCGCCTCTTCCAATTCCCTGGGGTAGATATTGCGGCCCGCGCGAATGATGATGTCCTTGGTACGGCCTGTGATGAAAATGTCGCCGCCGGAGATGTACGCCAAGTCTCCCGAGTTCAGCCAGTCGCCATTGAAGAGGAGACGGTTTTGTTCCGGGTTTCGAAAATAACCGCTCGTGGTGGAAGGTCCGCGGAACTGGAGACGCCCCTCATGCCGTTCGGGCAGTTCACGGCCCGTCGGATCCAGGATGCGAATCTCGTGCCCGGCCAAGGGACGGCCGCATGCAACGAAGCGAAGCGCGCGCGGGTCTTTTTCACTGACGGGTACGGCCCTGCCTTCGCGCGTAAAAATATCCCGGTCTATGGCATCGATGAGAGGGCCCCGGCCAAGGGGGGGAAAGGCCAACCCCACCGAGCTTTCCGCCAGACCGTAAACCGGCATGAGCGCTTCCCGCCTGAAACCATAACGGCTGAAGCGCTCGCAGAAACGTTCCAGGGTTTCCGGGCTCACGGGCTCGGCGCCATTGAAAGCACCTCTCCAGCAGCTGAGGTCCAGACCCTCCAAATCCTCTTCCCGCAGCCTTTTCAGACAAAGCTCATAACCAAAATTGGGTGCAGCCGACAGGGTCCCCCGATACCGATGAATGGCCCAAAGCCATCGCTCAGGCCTTGAAATGAAAGAAAGAGGAGACATGATGACCAGGGGGACGGCGTAGTAAAGGCTGCCCAGCCAGGCCCCGATCAATCCCATATCGTGATAGAGGGGAAGCCAGCTGACAAAGACATCGGTCGGTTTGACTTCGAGTGCCTGCCCCATGGCGCGGATATTGGCCAGGAGATTGACATGAGTCAGAACCACCCCCTTGGGATTGCCGGTACTGCCTGAAGTGTACTGCAAAAAGGCCATATCCTGGGGGCCGAAAACAGGTTCCCTCCAGGTACCGGAAGCTGCAGAAAGTTCCTCCACCGTCACAACACTACGCAGGGTCTCCACCTGGGACTTGAGCAGCCTGGCGAAGGCCCTGGCTTCCGGCATGGTGATCAAAGTGACAGCGGCACAGTTTCCCAGAATGGCCCGGTGTCTCCTCAGGTGCTCTTCCACCTGGCTCTTGCGCACCGGGGGATACATGGGAACAGGCACTCCGCCCGCCATCAGGATTCCCATGAAGGTGAAAAAGTAATCCTTGCCCGTGGGAAGCATGATGGCAACAGGCTCTGCGGGTTGCAGGCCATGTTTTTGCAGTCCCGCAGCCAATACTTCGGCTCCTTCCCAAAGCTGCACATAGGAAAGACTCTCCCCTTCCCCTTCATCACTGTAGAGGCGGATATGCAGGCGGTCGGGATGCCTGCGAACATGCCAAGCCAGCATCTCCACAAGAGTCTCGACGCTGTAGGGTTCGTCGCTCACATCATCGGGTTTCACAAGCAGCGTCTCGAAGGTCGCCGCCGCCCGTGGAGCGCCGGCGCACATGAGCGCCCTCAACAGATCGCGCGGCGTATCCGCATCCGCAAAAGTCCTTTCGGACAATGTGACTCCAAAATGACGTTCAATACGCGCAAGCAGTTCCATCCGGGAAAGGCTGTCCAACCCCAACTCACGGTCCAGCGAGACATCCAGGGTCACCCGCCTGGCGGCAGGCAGACCCGGATGAAGTTCGGAGACCAGTTCCTGGATGATTTTAAAGAGGGAGTTCGATGCCTCTTTGGGGTCAAATATCGTCTTTTCTCCATTCATCTGACGCCCCCACGAGCCTTCCTTCATGAAGGAACCGACCGATATGGCAGCTACCCGCCTACTTGCCTTCGGCTTTCATGATCTTGGCCCACGTGTCCCGCAGGGTCACCGTCCGATTGAAAACCAGTTTTTCTTCTGAAGAATCCACGGGATCCACACAGAAATACCCTTGCCGTTCAAACTGATAGCGGCTCCCTGCCGGAGCACCCTTCAGGCTGGGTTCCACCCAACAGGAAGGAAGCACTTCCAGGGATTTCGGGTTCAAGTGGGTTTTGAAATCCAGGCCATCCTTTTCGTCTGCGGGATTGGGCACGGAGAAAAGGTGGCCGTACAGCCTGACCTCGGCCTGGAGTGCGTGTGGGGCCGAAACCCAGTGCAGAGTGGCCTTAACCTTTCGGCCGTCTGGAGAATCGCCCCCTCTCGTTTCGGGATCGTAGGTACACCGAAGTTCGACGATCTCGCCGGTCTTTTCATCCTTCACGACCCCCACGCAGGTGATGTAGTAGGCGTAGCGCAGGCGCACTTCCCGGCCGGGAGAGAGGCGGTAAAACTTCTTGGGAGGATGCTCCATGAAGTCTTCCTTTTCGATATAGAGCACCCGCGAAAAGGGTACTTTCCGCGTCCCCATGCCGGCATCCTCGGGATTGTTGACGGCCTCCAGTTCTTCCACCTGGTCTTCGGGATAGTTTTCTATAACCACCCGCAGGGGATTCAATACCCCCATGACCCGTGGAGCTTTCTTATTCAGGTCCTCACGGATGCAGTATTCGAGCAGGGCGATATCGACCGTGCTCTCCTTTTTGCCCACACCGATGCGTTCACAAAAGTTCCTAATGGATTCCGGAGTATATCCACGCCTTCGCATGCCGGCGAGCGTCGGCATACGGGGATCGTCCCAGCCCGTCACATGCCCTTCCTGGACGAGTTGCAGAAGTTTCCGTTTGCTCATGACCGTATAGCTCAGGTTGAGCCGCGCAAACTCGATCTGCTGAGGGTGGCATTCCAGCTCCAGTTCGTCCAGAAACCAGTCGTAGAGGGGACGATGGTCTTCATATTCCATGGTGCAGATGGAATGGGTGATACCTTCAATGGAATCGGAAATGCCGTGGGCATAGTCGTACATGGGGTAAATACACCATTTGTCACCCGTCCTGTGGTGTTCCAGATGGCGAATGCGGTACATGACGGGGTCCCGCATGTTCAAGTTGGGAGAAGCCATGTCGATTTTGGCTCGAAGCACATGTGCGCCATCTTCGAATTCCCCCGCCCGCATACGCTGAAAGAGATCCAGGTTTTCTTCAACGGAACGGTTTCGGTAGGGACTGTCCTTGCCGGGCTCGGTCAGAGTGCCGCGGTACTGCCTTATTTCATCGCCACTTAGACTGCAAACATAGGCCTTTCCCGCTTTGATCAACTGTAGCGCGTATTGATAGAGCTGTTCAAAGTAATCGGAAGCGTGAAAGAGCCGATCCCCCCAATCAAACCCCAGCCACCGGACATCCGCCTGGATGGAATCTACATATTCAACTTCCTCTTTTCCAGGATTGGTGTCATCGAAGCGAAAATTGCACACGCCTCCAAATTCCGCCGCGAGTCCGAAATTGAGGCAGATGGATTTGGCATGCCCTATGTGGAGATAACCGTTGGGTTCGGGCGGAAATCGGGTGACCACCCGGCCATTGTTTTTATTGGCTTTCACATCTTCCGCAATGATTGTACGGATGAAATTCGGCGGAGGTGTAAAATCAATCGCACTCATACTCACAGCTCCCTATTGGATTTCGTTTTTGATTTCATCATATGAAATATTGGAATATTCGTGTGGTATCCACACCATTTTTTCTCAGGCCCCTCATTTCTCATAACACATGCGTTGAATGAATCTCACCCACAAAGAATTTTGTTTACCACAAAATCACGATCCTTCGAATGTAAAATGTTTAAAACATTGCCCCGTAGCGCTTCCGAAACAGTCATGCGAAATTTTGCTCATTTCATCTTTATTTATGGTTTAAAAGTTTCATCGGGGCTGATATTGAGAATCATGCGCAGCAAAGGAACAAGCGGGCTATTTGTGTTAACTATTTTCTCTGAAAGGATTGACTGTAAATGGGTGGATTTTTTGGCGTCGTTTCTAAAGAAGATTGTGTGAGAGAACTCTTTTACGGGACCGATTATCATTCTCATTTGGGCACAAAAAGAGGCGGACTCGCTGTAGTGAACTCCGAAGGGTTCCAAAGATCCATCCACAATATCGAGAATGCATATTTCAGATCCAAGTTCGAACCCGATCTGGCCAACTTCCATGGAAACAAAGGCATAGGCGTCATCAGCGACTATGACGCGCAACCCATCATTATTGATTCTCACCTTGGAAAATTCGCCATCGTCACCGTGGGCAAAATCACTAATATCGATGAACTCAGGAGCAGAGCCTTCCTTAAAAGATCATTTTTTTCCGAAGCGAGCGCCGGCCACATCAATCCAACCGAACTGGCAGCAATGCTGATTTGCGAAGAGACTTCCTTCGAGGACGGCATTCAAAACGTTTACACATCCATCAAGGGGTCCTGTTCCATGCTGATCCTGACGGAAAAGGGCCTTTATGCCGCGAGGGACAAGTTGGGCCGAACCCCCATCGTCATCGGCAAAAGAGACGGGGCTTATGCCGTATCCTCCGAAACGTGCGCGTTTCCGAATCTGGGGTTTGATATAGACAAATACGTCGGTCCCGGCGAAATCGTCTTCATCACCGCCGAATCCCATGAACAGAGGAAGGCACCTGGGGACCAAATGCAGATTTGCTCCTTTCTTTGGGTCTACTACGGTTATCCCGCATCCTGTTATGAAGGCATAAATGTAGAGCAGGTGCGATACCGATGCGGCTCAGCGCTGGCCAGAAAAGACGATGTCCTTGTCGACTGCGTTTCGGGAATTCCAGACTCGGGAATCGGTCATGCCCTGGGATATGCCAATGAGAAATGCATTCCTTACATGCGTCCCTATGTGAAGTACACTCCCACCTGGCCCAGAAGCTTCATGCCTCAGAACCAGCGCATGCGTGACCTCGTGGCCAAAATGAAACTCATTCCCGTACGGGCGCTCATAGAAGGAAAAAGGATTCTATTTTGTGAAGATTCCATCGTGCGCGGCACTCAACTGCAGGATAATGTTCAGATACTCTATGACTACGGCGTCCTCGAGGTACACATGCGGCCCGCATGCCCCACTCTCATCTTCCCTTGCGAATTCCTCAACTTTTCAACATCGCGATCCACACTGGACCTCGCCGGCCGAAAAGCCATAAAAGAGATTGAAGGCCGCGACGACAAGTTCCTGGACGAATATGCCACTGCAGGAACCACTAAAAACAGTGATATGATCGAGAGAATCCGGAAACGATTGCGCCTCAGTTCGTTGAAATACCAGGAGATGGACGACCTGGTGGCGGCCATCGGCCTCCCCAAGGAAAAGCTGTGCACGCACTGCTGGGACGGAACAGGCTATTCTTGATTCCATTCTTTGCTGACAAGGTTCCGCCTGGTCGCAGAGAGGTGATGTTTTGAAATCTTCCTTCCCTTACGGATACTATATCAAAAACGACCATAGAGCTCCCGCAGCAATGGCAGAGCCTATGACGCCGGAAATATTGGGAGCCATTGCATGCATCAGCAGATAATTACCGGGGTCTTCACGATTTCCCAACAGTTGCACCACACGAGCCGAGTCCGGCACAGCCGAAACACCTGCCGCCCCCAACAGAGGATTGATTTTTTCCTGGACAAACAGGTTCATCAGCTTGGCAAAAACGACTCCCGCTGCCGTTGCTACCATGAATGAAGCGGCTCCCAGAACAAAAATCCCGATGGAACTCGCTGTCAGAAAGACATCGGCCTGGGTGGAAGCCCCTACCGTGATTCCAAGCAAAATGGTGACCGTATCGATGACGGTGCTTCTGGCAACAATCGCCAGTCGATCCACCACAAGGCACTCTTTCAAGAGATTTCCAAAGAAGAGCATTCCCAGCAGCGGCAGGGCGGCAGGGGCCACAAAGCAACACAATAGAAACCCCACTATGGGGAAGATGATTTTTTCACGTTTGCTGACGGGACGCGGATCCTTCATGCGGATCAGCCGCTCTTTTCGAGTCGTGAGAAGCTTCATTATGGGAGGCTGAATGACCGGCACCAGAGCCATGTAAGAATACGCCGCTATGGCGATGGGACCGATCAAATGAGGAGCAAGCTTCGCTGTGAGAAAAATAGCCGTGGGACCATCAGCTCCTCCGATAATACCGATGGAACCCGCCTCCGTTGGTGCAAACCCCAGAGCAAGTGCACCGAGAAAAGTCAGAAAAATGCCGAATTGCGCTGCCGCTCCCAGCAACATCAACCGGGGCTGGGCCAGCATGTAGGAAAAGTCCGTCATGGCCCCGATCCCAAGAAAAATGAGGGGAGGATAGATTCCCTGCAGGACTCCAAAATAGAGATAACGCAGGACGCTCCCCTCTTCATAAATCCCGAGTCCCAGTCCCTTGAACACGGGCACATTCCCCATGAGAATGCCAAACCCGATGGGAATAAGAAGGAAAGGTTCGTAATGTCTTGCTACGCCCAGGTAAATAAAAGTGATTCCCACGGCGATCATGATCAGGTGGCGGTAGTCCGCCATAGCAAATCCCGTGTTTTGCCAAAATTCGAGTAAGAGTTCCATCGCTTCCCATCGACCTCCCTTACAAGACCTCAAAACACTTGGACTTTTCGAGGCACTCCCTTGATTTTAGGACTTTTCTTGAAACCTGTTCCTCAATCGTTCAGTTATTGTGCGATGTTTCGGCCTTTAGCTAGACTTTGCCAGATTACCTGTGCGGCTATGTACTTGATGTGCTCGGTCATGCTCGGAATTCCATAACCAGATACTGGATTCAACGATTCCAATGGCCTGCGGTAAAATCCGACAATGTCGAAGTAGAATCCTGAGGATCTTAGGGGGTGAACCGCTCTTGAAATCCCCTTTTACCACGGAGGCACAGAGATCACGGAGGAATCCGGTAAGAATTCCAAAACCTTCTCCGTCCCCTTCGTGTCTCCGTGGTGAATAACGGGACATTAGAATCCACCAACTCCCTTACCGCCGGATCTCAAATTTAAGGCAATGCCTATTCAGAGTAGATCTGGGATGAATGCTCGTTCCATTTCTATCGCAAGCCCTTCGATAGCTGTCAAAGCCGGCTTCCGACTCCTTGTTTAGAGTTCGTGCCTTCCATATTACTCACCGCAGGATCAACTCTTGACGAGTTCTCTCACCTTCTGCACGAACGTCTTCATCTCCGCTTCGGTGCCGATGGTGACGCGCAAGTGGTTCCGCACGCGGGGCTTGTCGAAGTAACGCACAAGAATCCCTTCGTCTCGAAGCTTTTGAAACAGCACTTTTGCAGGAAGCCTTTCGTGCTGGATGAGTATGAAATTGGCCTTGGAAGGAACAACTGAAAATCCCAATCCACCCAGCTCCTTCGTCGTCCACTCTCTTGTTTCGATCACCTTGCGACAGGTTTCCTGAAAGTACTCCTCATCTTTGATGGATTCCAAAGCCCCGGCAAGGGCCAAACGATCCAATGTGTAGGAATTGAACGAATTTTTTGTACGGTCAAGCCCTTCTATCAGCTCCTGTTCCCCCACGGCAAACCCCACTCTCAGCCCAGCCAGGGACCTGGACTTGGAGAGCGTTTGAATGATCAAAAGGTTCGGGTATTTTTTTATGAGAGGAATAGCCGTCTCTCCCCCGAAGTCAATATAGGCTTCATCCACGACCACAGCGGAACCGGTGTTCGCCTCGAGCAGTCTTTCGATTTCCTCAGGGGAAATGCAATTGGCCGTCAAAGCATTGGGGTTGGCAAAGATGATTCCCCCGTTGGGTCGAATGTAGTCCTTCAAGTCGATGGTGAAATCCGGCCTGATGGGGATGCGTTTGGCTTCGATGTTGAAAAGATTGCAGTAGGCATCATAAAAACTGTACGTCACATCTGGAAAAAGGAGCGGAAGATCCTGTTTGAAAAAAGTAAAAAACGCGAGGGCGAGGATCTCGTCGGAACCGTTTCCCACAAATACATTCCCGGAATCCACCCCGTGATATTTGGCAATGGCGTCCCGCAAGTCCTCGCAGTTGGGGTCCGGATAGAGTTTGAGCAGGTCATTGGCAGCGTGCTTGATCGCCTCTATGACCCTTGGAGAGGGAGGATAAGGGTTCTCGTTGGTGTTTAGCTTGATGTAACGCCTGTCCTTGGGCTGTTCGCCGGGAACATACGGCTCCAGGTCTGAAACAATTTTACTCCAATATCGGCTCATTTAGTTTTTCCAATCCGTTCAGACATACATATAACATAATTAGTTAAAATATCAGATAAATTCTCTTGATTAAACATCCCTTTCCGGCATATGCCGATACCGGGAACCAAATCTTGCCAGTGCACCCGGGTTGAATCTCAAAATGGTCTGGCAAGATCTGAGGTATTCTTCATGGGTATATGAAAGACTCAGCTGCTTTTGAATCGTTTTATGAAAAAGCGCCAGGGCGGCAGAATCGAGCCGGCATGTTCTTTTCCCTCTGAGGATATCCCCGTCCAGCAGAAAGAACGTGATATCGCCTTTGATTTCCTTTGAAGTGTCCAGGAAATTTTGTAGATGGACCGGGTCTACTACTCTTGCATCGAACTGAAAGTCAACGGGAGCAAAAGGTTCACTGAAATTAAAGACCCACACCGCCACGGGCACGGGTGTGGAGGATTCCCAGAAGTTATAGCTGGAAAAACCGGCGTTGAAAGCGTCAACCTTTTCGTCGGCCAGTCCAGGAAGCTGCAGAAAAGCAGTCAGACCGCTATCCAAAATCTCCAGAGTAAAACCCTTTTCTGCAGGAACGGGTAAAGGAAAGCGTTCACCCACATGAAATTTCATTTCATCCATATCACTTTAATCACCTTTTCTTGAAGGACTCGGTAGAATCACATCGAACTTGCCGGGATGAGTCCCAGCGGCTTCTGTTTTTAAAAATCCTAAAAGGCTCCCACGCCAAAGCGAAGCCTGTTCCGCTCAACATGGAGGCGCACCTCTAAAATACCAAGAAACCTGAGCAGCTGCCTGTTCCAACAACCGTATGCTTCCTTAATATACGAATGCCAGTCCCATGAAAAGCCCCGATGCATGCACTGCAGTCAAATCCCACCATTACAAAATGGATATTTCCGTGACACTTGCGTCATAATTTTGCCGGATTAAAGCCCATTAGAGATGAATGCTCAAGCGGGAAGTGCTCAAATTTCGCGCTTCCCCCTCCCGACACATCCCATATCTCGCTTAGAGGCTGTCTGAAAAATTCCTCTGCTTGGGAGCCGAACCCGCTTCGATTCCCCCCTTGAGGGGGGCCAAGGGGGGTGTTTTTCTGGTTCGCGAAATCTTGACACCCTCCTACTCCCCCTCAAGAGGGGGAATTTTCAGACATCCTCTTAAACAAGCCCAAAAATCCCTTTCATATAATATGGGCATTTTTGTTGCAAAGGTCAGATAGTCTTTATGGAATCGATGATGTTTATCGCTCAGAGAGCTCAAACCCATGGTTCTTCTTCCCGGGAGGGCAACTGCAGCGCACTGCATCTTTCTGGAGGACCAGAAGGGGCTCAAACCAATGTAACCAAAGCATGTGGGATCAACTGGCGGTCAATACAAATGCAAGGAGTGTTACATGGACCCGAATGAATTGGAAGATTTGGATTTTGAGCTGGAGCCGGGCACTTCATCGCCTGAGGAACCAAGGGACGCTGATGCAAGAGCGTTTATCCGCAAGTCTTTTCGCGTACCGATAGAGGAGACCGGTAAGATACGGGTGAAAGTGGACGACCATGAATACACGGTCATCAATCTTTCCAGGGGGGGAGTCGGATTTTTGATCGGAAGTCCCAAATATTTTTCGCGCAATGACATCTTGTCTTCCGTCACGCTGAAAATAGCCGAAAAATCCCTGACCCTGAAGGGAAGAGTAACCCACGTCTCGCCTCACGAATCCGGTGAATGCCTCTGTGGCATGGAATTTCAGGAAATGGATGCAGAAACCGAACAGGAAATTGCGGATATTCTCGAAAAAGAACAGAGCAGGTTATTTGGGGCACGCTGATTTCCAGCAGTATATCGACCGTCGGAGGAGTCCAAGAACATGGCTGATGAGCAAAACGAGCGGGATATATTGGAGGACCTTCTGAGCGGTGTGGAAGAGGAAATGGCGCCTGCAGTAGAGGAACTCTCAAAACTTATCGAGCGTTTTACTCAATCAAGCAAAGCGGCACAGTCCAGGACCGGTACGGCAAGCATCCGTCAATCGAGGCCGCGGCTCAAGAAAAAGACGACCCACTACATTTCGGTCGATACATCCGATGCTCTCGAAGAAGCGAAAGAGGAGATCCGTACGCTTGTGTCTCCCAACCTGAAACGCCTGATATCCAAATCCCGCATTGTGGAAATGGCACTTCAGTACGTATTGAAAGAACTGGCGGAGAAGGGCACGGAAAGCAAGCTCGTCGCATACGTCATGGGCGAGAAATAAAAGCGGTTTCCGATCCCTTCCATTGATTGTCAGAGGTTCCGCTGCAGGAAATTCTCAAATAGCGTGACTGTTCGTTGAACAAGAATTTTCCTCTGGTGTCGGCAATACAGGAGGCCGGTAATGATCATTACGTGTCCCCGTTGCAAAAAACAGTGCAATATCGATGAAAAGCGCATCCCAGCAAACGCCAAAAAGGCACGATGCAAGAGCTGCGGTAATCTCTTCGCTCTCAACCTGCCCGGCAAAACGGATGCCGCAGAACTCTCCAGGGAGACCAGGATCATCGGGGTTGCGCTGAGCAAAGGGGGAGTCGGCAAAACAACGACGGCGGTAAGTCTTTCTGCGGGGCTCGCTTTGGCGGGACACAAGGTTCTGCTCATCGACACCGATACGCAGGGCCAGGCAAGCTACAGCCTCGGAGTCAAGCCGAAAGCCGGTCTTGTGGAAGTCGTTACGGAAGAACTCAAGCCGGAAGAAGCTGTCTGCAAGGTCCGGGAACGCCTCTATCTGCTCGCAGGCGGCAAGTCCCTGGCCGGCGTCAAGAGGCTCATCGACCGAAAGGACTTCGGAGGGGAACTCACTTTCAGGGAATCCCTCTCCATCTTCGAAGGGGAATACGATTACATCGTTGTGGACACCTCTCCCGGTTGGGATGCCTTGACGGTCGCGGTGCTTTTCTATGTGAAAGAAGTTCTAACGCCTATCTCCCTGGAAGTCATGGCTCTACAGGGGCTGATGGAGTTCATGAAGAGCCTTGCCAGCATCCGTAAATACCGGGACGAACTCACCTTGAAATACGTCGTCCCGACCTTTCTCGACGGGAGGGTCAAACAGTCCCAGAAAATGCTCGAAGAACTGGGCAAGCTCTACAGCGAACAGATCTGCCCCCCGATCCGTTACAATGTGAGAATATCCGAGGCTCCCGCCTACGGGAAAAGCATTTACGAATATGCGCCAGGTTCCCCCGGCGCACACGATTACCGGGAACTCGTCCGAAAGGTGGCGAACAATCCGAAGCTCTTTCGGCAGATGGATATGATCTAACGGAAGAAAACAAATCGACTTGAAACACCTTACGCCTTATAAGCTCTGCTTTTTTGAGCAGCAGGCCCCACACACCGCTTTTCCTCACACATGCGCAGCATCACATCGTGAAAAAATCCATGGTGAGACAACCGGCATGTTGTGACCCGCTCCTCTACCTGCCTCGAAAGCCTAAATATCCATATTCATGACCGTCCGCACTTCCGCAAGCGTTTTCTCGGCTTCCTGGCGTGCTCTCTGGATTCCGCGTACGAGAATGTCCCGAACCCGTCCGGGATCGTTTTCGATCTCCTTTCTGCGGGCGCGAATGGGCCTGAGATAGCTGTTGAGAGCTTCCGTGACGAAGGATTTCAATTTCCCGGCGCCGCCATTTCCGATTTCCTCGGCGATGCTCTCAGGTGTTCTCTGGGTCGCAATTCCCGCAATACGCAGGAGGTTGGAGACCTCGGGACGCTTGTCGGGATCGTAGGTGATCAGGCGGTCGGTATCCGTCTTGGCCTTTTTGATGAGTTTGGCCGTTTCCTCTTCTGTCGCACGCAACATAATGGAATTATGCCGGCTCTTGCTCATTTTCTGAGCGCCGTCCAACCCCAGAATGACCGGAGCGCTGCTCAAGAGCGCCGCGGGTTCGGGAAATACCTCTTTATCCTTACCAAATTTCTTGTTGAAACGCCGTGCGATGGTGCGTGTAAGCTCCAGGTGAGGGAGCTGGTCCTTGCCGACGGGAACCACGTTGGCCTTGCAAAAGAGAATATCCGCCGCCTGATGCACGGGATAGATATACATTCCGGCATTGACTCGCTTTTGACCGGCCGCCTCGATCTCTTCCTTGACTGTCGGATTCCTGTCCAATTCCGCATTGGAGACGAGCGTCAGGAACGGAAGAAGCAGCTGGTTGAGTTCGGGAACATGGCTGTGAGGGAAAATAAACGTCCTTCCGCAATCCGGGTCGAGCCCAACGGCAACATAATCCATGACGAGCTGATGCACATTTTCAGAAATCGCGTCAAACGCATCCCGATCAGTCAGAACCTGGTAGTCGGCGATGACCACAAAGACTTCAACTCCGAGATTTTGCAGCCGGACACGATTTTCGAGAGAGCCGAACAAGTGCCCCACATGCAAGCTGCCCGTCGGCCGGTCTCCGGTGAGGACCCTGTACTTTCCGGGATTTATCTTCAGATCCTTCTCGATAGCCTCACTTCTTTTCAAAGAGGCTTCAAAGGTTCCGTATTCGATCGTCTTCACAGAATTCATGTTTGTTCTCCGTTTTCGTCCGTATTTGTGGAGCGCTCAAGCTAAAAGAGTTTCAATTGAATAAAATGATGCTCTTATCTAAAGTAGCGTAATAAATCAAGTCTTCCCCAAACGAAAAAGCACTGTTTTTCCATGCGGGAGAAAATCATTCAGGCCGTGGGAATTTGAGCCTTGCCCAATATGTAGCTGATGATTTGGTGCCAGTCCGCAAAGGGAGTCTGAAGCGGTTCGTTTGATTCCCGCCCCATGGGCAAGGTCTCCAGGGACCACTCCTTGACAGCCACCGGCACAGAGACTATCAAATATGTGTAATGAAACGAATTATTGTCATCTTTATCACTTCTGGAAAGCATCCTTTCATGGCGCTGCACAAACGGGCGATCAAAAGCTTTTGAATAAAAAGGAATAAACTCTCACGTGAAAACATAGGGAAGCTTTTGGACGCAATCCGGAGTTCCCCTGTTTTTCAAGGGAGGATGCACCATGTTTCTGGAACTGGGCCGAATACCCATTGAAGAAATCGAGTGGGGGCAAAAGACTTTCATCGAGGGGAAGGTTCTCCATATCAACCGGGAAGAACTCCTCGAAAGAACCAGACAGGGAGATTCACGCATCACCGCAATTGAAGCTGACATTGCGAGGCCGGGGGAGAGCGTTCGGATCATTCCCGTAAAGGATGTCATCGAACCCCGGGTCAAAGTCCAGGGAAAAGGGGGAATGTTTCCCGGCCTGGTTTCCGGTGTGGAAACCGTGGGAACAGGAAGAACGCATGTGCTCCAGGGATGTTCCGTGGTCACCGCAGGGCAGATCGTGGGTTTTCAGGAAGGGATAATCGACATGAACGGCCCCGGGGCCCGCTATACTTCCTTTTCCAGGCTCCTGAACGTTGTCCTGGCGATGAACGTCAGGGAAGGCATCTCCCCGCACGAACACGAGGAGGTCCTCCGGCTGGCGGGTTTGCGGGCTGCCGTTTACCTGGGGGAAGCGGGGAGAGATATTGAGCCACATCACGTGGAGCGTTTCGAGGTGAACCGGCCCTTTGAACCGAAAAGCGGCGGTACGGAACTTCCCAGAGTGGTTTATGTTTATATGCTCTTGAGCCAGGGCCTGCTGCACGATACTTACCTCTATGGGCACGACTTGAAGACCCTGCTTCCTACCCTCATTATGCCCACCGAGGTCATGGACGGCGCGATTGTAAGCGGAAACTGCGTTTCCGCATGCGACAAGAACACCACCTATCATCATCAGAACAATCCCATCATCCACGAGCTGCTCAAACGGGACGGGATCGATCTCCATTACGTGGGGACCGTCGTCGGCAACGCCAATGTGACTCTCAGGGATAAGATGCGATCTTCGGACTATGCGGCCAAGCTGGCTGAAATGCTGGGCGCCGACGGAGCCGTCATCTCCAAGGAAGGCTTCGGAAATCCGGATGCCGACGCCATGATGTATTGTTCAAAGATGGAAGAAAAAGGGATTCTCACCGTGTTGGTCTCCGATGAGTTCGCCGGAGCGGATGGAGCGTCTCAGTCCCTGGCCGATACGACGCCCAAGGCTGATGCCGTCGTGAGCGTCGGCAATGCCAACGAGATCATCACATTGCCTCACATGGACAAGGTGATCGGCGATATCCGGGCCATAGAAAAGATCGCGGGAGGACAGTCCGGCAGTCTCTTAGAGGAAGGCATCAGGGCCGAATTGCAGGTCATCATGGGAGCCACAAATGAACTCGGCTTCGAACGGTTGTCCTGTCGGGGGGAATAGGGGGATGTCATGGAAGGAAAACTGAAAGCGGTCCACTATCTCAATCAATTCTTCGGGCAAATCGGGGGAGAAGATAAGGCCGATACGAAACCGCTCAGCAAAGCCGGCCCCGTAGGCCCCGGAGTCCTCTTCCAGGAACTTTTTGGGCAGGAAGTCGAGATTGAGGCCACCGTCATCTGCGGCGATAATTATTTCGGCGAACATATCGAGGAAGCCACAAAAGCGGTGCTTGCTATGATCGAGGGTTACAGCCCCGATCTGGTATTGGCCGGCCCCGCATTCAATGCGGGGAGATATGGAATCGCCTGCGGAGCGGTATGCGCCGCAGTGATGAACCGGTTGGGAATTCCCGCCGTAACAGGAATGTTCCCCGAAAATCCGGGCGTGGAATCTTACCGGAAGGACGCCTACATCGTCGAGACGAAGGCTACAACCGTAGGGATGAGGGACGCGGCCGCGCAAATGACCCGCCTTGTCATGAAGCTCGCGAAAGGGAAACCCCTTGAATCTCCTCAGGAAGAAGGGTATCTCGCGAGGGGAATCCGCCGGAATTATTTTGCATCGGAAACGGGTGCGGCAAGAGCCGTAGCGATGCTCCTGCGCAAATTGAAGAGGGAACCCTTTGCAACCGAGTATCCCATGCCGGTTTTCGATCGCGTGGCCCCCCTGCCCCCCATTGAGAAGATGCACGAAATCACGTTGGCCCTTATCACCAGCGGGGGCATTGTCCCCAAGGGAAATCCGGATCGCATAGAATCTTCCAGTGCGACAAAATACGGCAGATACGACATCAGCACAGTGAAGCGGTTGACTCCGGAATCCTATGAAACCGCCCATGGGGGCTACGACCCCACCTATGCCAACGAGGACCCTCACCGCGTACTCCCTCTGGATGTAGTGAGAGACCTCGAAGAGGAAGGGGGCATCGGCAAGCTTTATCCCTACTACTATGCCACGGTAGGAAACGGTACATCGGTGGCGAAAGCCAGGCTGTTTGCTCAGGAGATATCCAGGGACCTCGTGAGGGATGGCGTCAAGGCCGTCATCATCAGCTCCACCTGAGGGACCTGCACTCGTTGCGGCGCAACGATGGCCAAAGAGATCGAAAGAGCAGGAATCCCGGCAGTTCATATTTGCAGCATCGTTCCCATCTCCAAGACGGTGGGAGCAAACCGCATCGTTCCCGCCATCGCCATCCCCCATCCCCTGGGTGATCCCACCAAGTCCAAATCAGAGGAAAAATCTTTGCGCAGAGCCCTGGTGGAAAAGGCCCTTCGCGCATTGGAAACGAAGATCGAAGGGCAAACGGTTTTCTGATGAGGTGAGCCATGTTCGACCCCATTGTCAAAACATGTTCCTATATTCTCGCTCATGTCCCCGGTTTCGTCCGGTACGGATCCAAACCGATACGGGAAATAGCCGACAGTCCGACCCTTCTCTTGCCAACCATAGAGCGGCATCTCAGGAGTTTTGAAGAGGCGGTCGCCTATCCCCCCAACCAGGTCTTTATCGGCAATCTCCATCCAGATCGCCTGAACGAAATCGGGCAACCCTGGTACAAACACCCCCTTGAAGGCGCGTCCCGTTACGGCGCCTATGGTGAGATCATGCCGGAAGAAGAGTTCCTGGGGTTGATGAAGCTCGCGGACGATTTCGATCTCATGTGGATCGAAAAGGAAGCGGCTCCTTTTCTCCGTAGAGCCCTGGAGACAAATCCGCTCTGGGAAAAGTCAGTCCTGAAAAAAATCGATGTGGGAGTGGAGATGGAACAGATCCTCGATCGCATTGAAAACCGCGGGTCGCTTCCCATCTATCACAAGGGCCGCCTGATGGGATGTTTGCATCGCGATCACGATCGGGACGATACCCTGAAGGCTCACGTATTGATGGAAAACCTCATGGCGAAAGCTTCGGGAGCCCTGGCTTTGACGCATCTCATGAAAAAGGCGAATCTTCAGCCGGAAGAGATCGACCTTATCCTCAACTGCTCCGAAGAAGCGGTCGGCGACCGATACAACCGGGGAGGTGGCGGGCTCTCCAAAGCCATAGGTGAAATGTGCGGGTGCGTTCATGCCACGGGCTGCGACATCAAAGCCTTTTGCGTGGGACCCATCTATGCCATCGTCAGCGCTGCAGCCATGGTCAAGTCCGGGCTGTTCAAAAGGGTCGCCGTGGTGGGTGGAGGGTCCATGGCCAAGCTCGGTATGAAGTTCAAAGGCCATGTTTCCAAAGATATGCCCATCCTAGAGGATATGCTGGGCGGACTCGCTTTCCTGGTGACCGAAGACGATGGGGAGAGCCCCATCATCCGGCTGGACGGCATTGGGAAGCATGACATCGGTTCCGGGTCCTCTCAGCAGAGCATTATGGAATCGTTGGTTCTAAAGCCGCTCGAAAAAATGGGAATGAAGATCACGCAAGTGGACAAGTACGCCACTGAATTGCAAAACCCCGAAGTCACCGTCCCGGCGGGAAGCGGCAACGTGCCTCTGATCAATTACCGGATGATCGGAGCCCTGGCGGTATTGAGAAAGGAGATCAAGCGCGAAGAGATCGACCGGTTTGTTCTGGAGCACGGCATGCCTGGCTTTTCCCCCACCCAAGGCCATGTACCGGCGGCGGTTCCCTTTTTGGGCCACGCCATTGACGCCATAAAGAAAGGGAAAATGGAAAATGCCATGTTTGTTGCGCGGGGGAGTCTTTTTTTGGGGAGGATGACCCAGCTTTCGGACGGCATGTCTTTTCTTATAGAGAAGAATCCCAAGAGACAGTGAACTGTATTTTCAAAGAAAAGGACGCATACAATGCTTAAAGGGAAGAAAGTCATCGTTTTCGGTGACAGGGATGGTGTACCGGGGCCGGCCATCGAGAAATGCATGAAGGCGGCCGGTGCTGAGGTGGTTTTCGCCGCTACAGAATGTTTTGTCTGAACGGCGGCGGGCGCAGTGGACACAGAAAAACAGACCATCATCAAGAAATTGGTGGATGACATGGGAACCGAAGATTTGGTGGTGGTCATCGGGGCAGTCGATCTGGAAGTGGCTCAGATCACGGCGGAGACCGTCACCATCGGCGACCCCAGTTTCGCAGGTCCACTGGCAGGAGTCTCGTTGAGACTCCCCGTATACCATATCCTTGAGTCTGAAGTGAAAAACGACGTTCCTCAAGACGTATACGAAGAACAGGCCGGATTTATGGAAATGGTGACCAATACTGAAGAAATCAGCAAGAAATTCAAGGAAATAAGGGAGAAGATGCTAAAGGCCTGAGGGACTCTTCCTGGCTGGGTCCCAAGTGGTGAAAGGTATTCGGAAGAAAAGCACCTTGAGAAGCGACTCGAGATCACAGAAACTAAAAGGGACACTCAGAGGGGAGCGTCCCTTTTCATTCAGTTCATATGGCGATGACGGCTATTTGGAAGAGACATCCCCACCGACCCACCGGTAAACCACGCCGGCCAATGCCGCTCCGATGATGGGTGCGACCCAGAAGAGCCAGAGTTGCTGGATAGCCCAACCGCCGACATAGAGCGCGGGTCCTGTGCTGCGTGCTGGATTCACCGAGAGATTGGTGACCGGAATGCCGATAAGGTGAATCAGGGTCAGGCCCAAACCAATGGCGATGGGAGCGAACCCCGCGGGCGCCCGCGGGTCGGTCGAGCCGAGGATAATAATGAGAAACATGAAGGTCAAAACGACTTCAGCCACAAAGCACGACGTGAGGGGGTAGCCCCCTGGGGAATGGCTACCGTAGCCGTTTGATGCAAAGCCGCCGGCAATGTCGAAGCCGGCCTTTCCGCTTGCAATCAGATAAAGCACTCCACCAGCAAGGATGGCACCCGCTACCTGAGCCACAACATAGGGAAGGAGATCGGAGACAGGAAACCTTTTTCCCACGACCAATCCGACGGAAACCGCCGGGTTCAAGTGGCAGCCGGAAATGTGACCAATGGCAAACGCCATGGTGAGAACGGTCAGTCCAAAGGCCAGGGCAACTCCCAGAAACCCAATGCCTAGACCGGGAAACGCTGCAGCAAGAACGGCACTGCCGCATCCTCCAAAAACCAGCCAAAACGTACCGATAAACTCCGCTCCTAATCGATTCATCATCGGCATGACTCATACCTCCTCATTGAAATGTGGTTTAGATTTGCTTCGACTGCATTCCCCCAATACTCCTCCCGTTCATACCAAAGGCCCTCGAAGCGAACCCGCACCGTTTCCTGCGGCGAAAGCCCCCTTTTCACCCAATTTATCGAAAAAGTGTAAAGAAAGACCGGACGAACCAAGATCAGGATTCAGAACATGAAATGATAAGACCAGTAGAAATGCATGACATCCACTAGCACCTATCCCAAAACTTCCCAGGTCGCCCTTCGATACCTCAGCATAAAACGGGGTTGAAGCCGGTGTTTTTTGGGATAGGCTCTAAAATGACAACATTATGATCTTCTCGATCAGCTCATGCAATAATATTTCGATAGGAGAGGCGGATTTAAGATTCCATAATTTTTAGAATAACTACTATTCTTTCAGAAGGTATTTACAGATATTGAAGAAGATCTTGATGTTCCGTCAAATGTCTTTTCGCTAACCCTTCATACCGTTTTGTGCATTATCGTTTGATCTGACGATAGACAAAAAGCAGGATCAACGCCCCACCCGTGGCCAATCCGATGCTGCCGAGATTGAACCCCGTAACGGTTCCCATGCCCATTTTTGAACCGATAAATCCCCCAACGAAAGCACCGGCTATGCCAATGAGAATGGTGACGAATATCCCGCCCGGATCTCTACCGGGCATGATGAGTTTTGCCAATGCTCCAACAATGAGACCCATAACGATCCAAGAGAGTATTCCCATTTCTCCTCCTTCATGTTTTGAGATTTTGATTAAAGGTGAACCATTCACGCTTTGCATTCCACGGCGAAGCCATCCCGCCGATGGAAATCGGCCTGCCGACCGGCGTGGGACAGAGCCCAATAGGTCACGTTGCCGTCTTTTTGCCTGATGACGGCGCTGACACCCACCTCGAGGGGCAACCCCCTTTTCATAAAAATACCCAAGTCCATTTCCAGCGCAAGGGAAAGTCCCCCACTCGATAATACCCGTATATCAAACGGGAGGGATGAAAAGCGCGTTTCCTCCTGCATGTTCTGCCGATATTCCGAAAACCGATAGACATTCCAGTGCCCGGAGGGTGAAAGATTGAATTCCCAATAAGAGGGAGAATTCTTGACCGCCAGGAAAAATTCAAAACACGTCTCCTCCCATAGTCCATGCCTGCGAAGCGGGACATCTGCACGCACTGGGATCGAGGTTTTTCCAAGAGGGTCCACAAACAGATAGCGAATGGCAAACCCGTCGGAACAGCGGCCGATGTCGCCCGAGATCTCGACCTTTGGGATATGTGCGGTGGGGAGAGGGAGGAAAGGCTTCAGAGAAAAAGGGGTCCGATTCATTTCATCTCCTGGATGATGGCGGAAATCGCCTTCGCCTGGAATTCGATGCTTTCAACAAGCTTGAACTGAACAAGAGCGCGGGCAAGATTGTGTTCCCGGTACCTGACCTTGAAATAAATATTGCCTTCGAGACAGTCGGTGAAGAATCTCAACCCCAACTCAAAGGCGATCAGCCGGATTGCGTCGTAGAGATACTCGTAGTCACCGGCAGTGAGAAAGCCGTTTGCAAACGACAGATAACTTCGCAGAATGATCCTGCAGAGGTCGGGTTCGAAGCGAACCGCTTCCCACCGTTCAGCTTCCTCCCCAAGCGGGTTACAGCACGAACGGAGGCAGTCGCCGATGTCGTAGTGCACCAATCCTGGCTTGACAGTATCCAGGTCGACGATGCCGACGGCCTGACGGGTGACACTATCGATCATGACATTATTGACTTTGGGATCACCATGAATCGGACGCAAGTGGAGCCGCCCGCCCATCCTGGCATTTTCAAGAACATGCGCCCAGGCTCTTCGTTCCTGGATAAACTTCAAACAATGTTTCACCTCGGGGGATCTGTCAAAATCGCTTTCTGCCAGCACCTCATCAAAATGAGTCAGGTAACGCGGTGTGACATGGAACCCTTGCAGCGTGTCGACAAGTTTTTCGGAAGGAAGATCGCTCACGAGGTCATGGAACATGCCAAGGGCATACCCGATCTCCGCCGCGTGATTCATATCCTGTATGGTATCGAAGGACCGGGCGGCGTCAATGAAACTGATGGCCCGCCAGAACGAGCCGCCTACATCGCTCCAATAACTACGAGCATCATGGGTCGGCAAAACACGGGGCACCTCCCAGCGGCGTCCGGATGGAAGGGGCATTCTCTGCAACCGGTTTTGGACATGTTCCGTCAGAATGCGCATGTTCTGCATGACAAGTTCCGGCTGCCGAAATACCCCGGTATTGATGCGCTGGAGTATAAAATGTTTCTCAGACCCGGAATCCAGAGTCACCAAAAACGTGTCGTTGATATTGCCGCTCCCGAACTCTCGGATTTCCACAACCCTGCCCTGCGTTTTAAACTGTTCGGCCACGGCGACAAGACTCTCCACGTTATCGCCTCTTGTTCCCTGTTCCTTCATTTGCATCCATCATTCTTGAACTTACCTTTTTTGTCCCGGTTTCACTTTTTTTTCTGGTGCCGGAGGGGTAGCCCAAAGGTAATCCATCAAGAACGCTTTTCGAATTTCTGACATGGCATTTTCCAGACAATCATCGGAGAGCGACGGCGAGAAGGAAAAAAGCGCCGGATCCAACTCCGCCTGCTTCAATGTGGGAGAAAGGAGATTTTCTAGGAGGAATGGCAGAGAGGTAAGCGTCCGGTAACTCTCATCGATCTGGCGGAACCGTTCCGGGTGAAATTCTGGAGGATAACGGCGAACCATTCGCTGGTAGGCCTTTTCGATCTCTTCTTTGCCTGCCGACTCAGGCAGGTTCAGATTTTTCAAAGCTTCTTCCCGTGTCATTTCCGCCCTCTTTTCCTCCTGCTGCTTTTGGCCGGCGGCTTTGCCACCTCGCTGAGCAACCTCATGAATTGATCTCTGACGGGAGCGACATCCATGTCTCCACTCTCAATACGCCTTTGTAACATATTTCCCACCCGCACGAGAGGGCTGGGATCCCGACGGAGGAGGCTCCTGAATTTTTTCATTACATCAAACAGCCCCTGGAGATCGCCCGGTTCCGCCGTCAAAAGGTCATCTTCATGCTTCTTCAAGAAGTTGAAAATTGTACTGATTTGTCCATCCAGGAATTGGGTGACGGAATCATCCAGGAAAAACATATCCTCAGCACTTGCCTTCTTGACTGCGAGTCCCTCGAGTTCTTTCCTCAAAGCGGATAGAAAATTCCCCGGGTAAAAGTTTCGCAGATTCTCCAACCAGTTATTTAAAGCCTCCGGGGTATGGATCCCTTCGGGAAAGCATTCTATATATTTCCTCAATAAATTCAGCTGTTGATAATCCCCAAGCTCTTTGAGCTCCTGCCGCAGTTTATTGAATTCTTGCGCAAACTTTTTCTCGAGACCTTTTGTGAAACCGGCCATGAGCCCATGGCTAAGCCCGGTAAGGGTGCGCAAAGCAACCAAATCCTCTGTATCATGAAGAATTTTCATGGGAATCATGGGGTAAATTTCGCTGTCGCTGGGGAAGCGATCCAAAAGGGGAGTCAATATTCTCAGACCGGGATAATAAAGGGGTCTAAAAACTGTGAGCAGCCATTCCATGTCGCCTATATCCACAGGAGCTGATTGGTCGAGAACACTTTCCGCGGCGTGCTGCAAGGAGACGTTTCTCGCCCCCTTGGCAACTATCAGGGCGAGCAGCGCCAGGCGCTTGCCGAGGCAATGCGCCTCCACCAGACGGGAAAGGAGAGGAGCCAACTCTTTAGCATCGCCCGGGTCGTCGATCAGTAGCGGAAAATTGTCCTGGATGATTCGATCCATGACCTGCCGCAATTCTTTTCCCTCGCGAGGGCTGATATCTTTTGTCCTTTCCCCAATTTCCCGCAAAATCTCGTTGAAAAGCAAGCGAAACACACGCCAGGATTCCTCGTCTACCTCCTCTTCCTCGCCGAAAAGGGAAAACGGCAGAAACTCCTCTTCATCCTTGTGGCTCTTTTGTTTGAGCATCTCTCGCATCCGATTCAGGAGCACCAGCTTTTCCTCGAAGCTCCCCGTGGCAATTTGCGACTCGAGCCGTGGGATTTCGGCGGCCGACATGGATTCAGGGTGTGCGCGTAACAGTTGTGCACGGATTTCATCCGCGTTTTCTCCCGCCACCGATTGAAACAAAGTGGGTATAGCAGATACCAGCCCGGCCATCGATGACGGGTCCCCCTTCCCTCCAAGCCGCTTCATGAGGGCGGCGATCTGAAATGCGAAAGGATGCACCAACAGCTGAAAGAGGGAGGGCGGAAAGTTTTCCATAATATTCGATAAAGAATCTTCCAGATTGGCCAGTTCCTCGAAATCGACCGCTTTCCAGCCTTTTGCCACTCCCGCCTTACTGTTCATTCGGCGCAGTTCCGGAATGTGTTCACCCAGCATTTCAACGGGTACAGCAAGTTCGGTTTCAATCAGAGCCCTGGAAAGTTCGTCATAATAGCGTTGTGTCACCTTTTCCGGCTGTACGGCAAAAGGCTTCAAAAGCTTTTGCATTCGCCCGGAGGAAAAGATTTCATCATTCCAGAGAAGGGCCCTCTCTCTCAGGGTCTCTGCAGGGAGGCTCAAACCTTTCAGGTCGGCCAGATCCTGGCGGGTCTTGGTGCCTTCCAAAAAGCCTTCGAGCACCATCAGAAAAGTGAAGTCGGCGGATGCAGGAAGGTTCCTGATGCTCTGAACCTCCTCGCAGAAAGTTTTGAAAGCATGGGGATCCCGAAGCGCTCTCCGGATAAGGCTTTTCCAGACATCTGAAAGATCTTCGGCGTATTGAGCCTCCAGATTCGACGCTTCCACTTCGTGCAGCCACTTCCAGTAGTTGCCGGTGCGCAAGAATTTTTCGAGGTCCCGCTCGAGCTTTTTCGTCTTTTTCTTAGCCAATGTCTTCCAGCACTTCCTCGGCTTCTTCGATCTTTTCCAGCAGCCGGTCTTCCAGTTCGTCAATCCGCTCGTCGTCCCCGCTCGATACGGCTTTCTCATATTGTCCGGTAAGCTTTTTCAGCTGATCGCGCACATCCTGAGGCAACCGCTCATCGTTTATGATGCGTCGCGCCTTCTCGGAAATGTAGTTGATGGGTTTATCCATCAAGTCGCCTTCCGCGACTTCCTGGAAAGCTTTCTGCCGAACATTCAGGGTAACCGTTTTGCTGTTTTCGAACCCTTTCTGGTTCACGGAGACGTGGACAATGCCCTCCCGGTCATAGGCAAACTCTACGGTCACAGGAGATCCAGCGGGAGCCGGCTTCAAAGGGAAATAAAACTGCCCGACGAGAGTGTTTTCCGCGCAGGAGGCGCTCTCGCCCTGGAACACCTCCACCTTGACTCCGTCCTGGTTCGGAACCATCGTGTAATAGACTTCCGAACGGCTCGCTGGAATGCGGCTGTTTCTGCGAATAATGACAGAAAAGTAATCCGCCTCGCCCGTTTTGGGATCGATTTCATCCATGGTTTTCACACCCAGCGAGTGGGCGCTAACATCGAGAAGGATATGCCCGAGAGGCTCGCCTGCAATGAGACCTGCCTGAACGCTCGCACCCAATGCCACGCAGAGATCGGGATCCAGAGAATGCTCGATGGACCGATTGAACATCTCGGAGAGTTCCTCTTGAACCGCAGGCATGCGGGTGGCGCCCCCTACGAGGATGATCCTGCCGATATCTTCCGGATCAAGGCTGGCTTCATTGAGGGCTTCCTGCACCTTATCCAGGGTCTTGGCCAGAAGATCGTCGGTCATCTCCTCGAAATCCGCGCGACTGACTTCCAGACTGAGATTGACCGGCTCCCCGCCGATCATGGCTACAGCCACCTCGTCGACGGATGCGTAAGGCTGATCTGAAAGAACGATTTTTGTTCTCTCAGCAATATCCCGCAGTCTGACATTCACAGCATGATCTCCGGACAAGTCCGATCCCGTCTTTTCCTTGATGTGTCGCAAAAAGAAATCTTTGAGCCGTTCGTCGAAATCATCTCCTCCGAGAGCGGCATTGCCGCAAGAGGCCAGCACCTCCTTGATTTCGCCCTTGATTTCCAGGATGGAGACGTCGAAGGTCCCCCCTCCGAGATCGTAAACCATAAGGTAAGGATTGGGTTCCGATTCTTCCGAGGTGACCTGATCGTATACCAGGGCGGCTGCGGTAGGTTCGTTGATGATTCGCAGCACTTCGAGACCCGCCAATTCCCCGGCGCGGATGGTGGCCCTGCGCTGTGCATCGTCAAAATAGGCGGGCACCGTGATCACCGCCTTTCGAATCTCCTGGCCCAAGAACTCCGAAGCCTTGTGAATAAGATAGCGGAGAATCAGGGAAGAGACCTCTTCGGGGCTAAATTCTTGACTCCCGAGACGAATTACGGAATCCTTCCCCATGAGACGTTTTACGGAGCGCACCGTATGGTCGGGAAAAGCTGCCAGCCTGTTCCGCGCTCTTCGGCCGACGACCAATTCGCCGCTCGATTCGTCAAGACTGACGACTGAAGGCACGATAGCGCTTCCTTCTTCTACCGGGACGGCCTCGGGTTTACCTTTATTGAGGTAGGCAACGACTGAATTGGTAGTTCCCAGATCAATGCCACAGATTATCTCACCCATCAATGGTTGACTCCTCGTAATAATGCTTCAATGGTTTCGTTCTGGCCGATAACGACCTTGGCTGTCTTGATGACTTTACCCTCATGCAGATAACCCGGTTGAAGGACTCGCAATACCTTGAGCTGGTCATATTCCGGCGATGTGTTTTCAATGGCTTCGTGCAGACGGCCATCAAAAGGGACTCCTTCCTGGCGAATCATCGTCACCTGGACGGCGGCGAGCAGTCCGTCCAGGCGGCTCCAAACCATTTCGACAGCTTCCCGACGCTGTGCCGACAAAGCCTCATACTGCCCAAGAGATTGGCTCAGGAAAAAATAAGCCTCGGCAAAAGACAAAAGCGGCTGCAACTGCTGCCGGCTCTGTCCTTCACTCTGAGCAAGCAGTTCTTCTCTCATTTTTTCCAGGAATATATTCTGCTTTCGAAGCAGTTTCTTGACCGCCTGCAGCTCCTGAAGCGCCGCGGCATCCGCTTTGAATGCATCGTCGGAAGCCGTTTTTCGCCTGAAAAGCTGAAACAATTTAGACCACATATTAGACCTGTCTCCACCCATCATCCATGATACTGAAGCAAAAAATTCTAAAAATAATCATAAACAAAAGATAAGTGTACACCCCTTCCAAAAGCAACTATTTTTATGGACTTAATAAAAATCCGAATCGCAGAAAAGAAACCGTCCGCTGCGCCCGCGATGCAAACAAGACCCTGCCCGCTGCTTTTGAAGAGTGCATTCACAGCTCTTGAGATATTGGAAATTTTTCCCTTTGCACCATTGAAATGTCCATGATATGGCCATTGAAAACAATGCAGATTCGCCGTACCCCGCTCCTACACACCGGGCGGCAACTCTTGTCACTGGATACTCTTTCGGCGGAGGGGAAAGATGAAAATATTAGGCGTCAAATTTGAAAATATCAATTCATTACAGGGGACATTTGAAATCCGCTTTGACGAGCCCCCACTGGCGGACACGGGACTCTTTGCTATCGTCGGCCCCAACGGCTCCGGCAAGACCAGTATTCTCGATGCCATCACCCTGGGGCTCTACGGTGAAACCCCGCGTATGAAAGACGTCGAAGGAGGAGGAGTATTAAACTGGGAGGCAGACCATTCCTATTCCGAAGTGACTTTTTCCATTGGGGGAAGCGCCTACCGCAGCCGATGGTCCGTGCGCAAAAAAGATGGACGCGTGGCATCTCCCGAGATGACCCTGGTCAGTCTCAACGGACAGGAAACTCCGCTGGAAGACAGGATCATCAAAGTTCGCACGCGAGTCGCTGAACTGACCGGTCTCGACTTCAAACGTTTTTGTCGCTCTATCCTCCTTGCTCAGGGCGAATTCACAGCCTTCCTGGATGCTCTTGAAAACGAACGGTCAGAGATTCTGGAAAAAATCATAGGACCCGAGTTGGCACAGGAACTGGAGGAAATGACTCATGTCAGGGCCCGGGCGGAAAATGAGAAACTGCTTCAGCTCAAGGAGAGTGCCGGCGGTTATTCCCCGTTGAGCAAAGATCAGCTCAAGGCCCTGCAGGAGTCCCTCGAGCAGACCGAGGAGGAGCTGCAGGAAACCGAACGGATCCTTCAAGAGCTCAAAGCTCAGGAGGACTG
This sequence comes from Desulforhabdus amnigena, assembly GCF_027925305.1. Lineage (NCBI taxonomy): Bacteria > Pseudomonadati > Thermodesulfobacteriota > Syntrophobacteria > Syntrophobacterales > Syntrophobacteraceae > Desulforhabdus > Desulforhabdus amnigena. Next base: position 1,480,703 of record NZ_BSDR01000001.1, read on the forward strand.
GCAAAAGCGAGTGGATCGGCTGACCTCGGAAGAGGGCGAAGCCTTTATGGCACTGAAAGAGGCCGAAGCCTGCGCCAACCGGTTGCAGGCAGATCTTTACCGGCTGGAAGAAGCCAGAAAGGCGCTTCCCTTTCGGGAGGAGATGGCTCGATTCAAAGACCTGCGGCTCGAAGCAGACAGGACGGAAACGCTCTTGAAATCGCTTCAGACCGATATTGGGGCGGATCTCACGCGCCTTGAAGATCTGGAAAAAAGCCTGGAAAAGAGCCGTGAAAGGTTGGATCAAGCCCGCAAAAGGATGGAAGAGCGCAGCGGAGACGTTCAGAAAGCCCTGCAACTGGACCGCGAGATTGCGGCAGAAAGCTCCCGTTTCCTGGAAACCGTTTCCAGGTACGAAACATTGGAGCGTTCGCTCAAAGAACACCCCCAACTGCAGTCGGATATCGAAAAAAAGCTCGCCGAAACCCAAACCCGCCAGCAGCAAGTACTGAGCTGGATCCAGGAACACGCTTCGGATGCCCACCTTGAAACCGACATTCCAATCATTGAAAGCATGCTCAAACGTCTGTTGGAGACACGCCGCAAGATACACGAGCTGCAAGGACGGCATACGGAGGCTCTGAAAGCCGAGCAGCAGGCTGCAGACACCCTCAAGCGCGCTGAAGAGGAAGCCAGGAAGGCGCGGGAAAGAGTGGAACGGATCATCGCTCGTCGGAATGCGAGAGAAAAACGGTTGATGGAGTTGCTCGAAGCAGACAGCATTGAATCCTTGCATACCCATTACAAAGAGCGAAAAATTCATCTGGCCGCATACGGGAAACTCATGCAAATCCAACAGGGATATCAGGCGCAGACGGGTGGTGAAGACGTCCGCAGCACTCTGATTCGCATTGAGTCTCAAAGGGAAACACTGTCCCAGTCACTGGCCGTTGAGGAAAAGCTTCTGGCCGAGTTGGAAGGAAAGTTCGCGGGGATTGAAACTCTGAAGAAATTTGCACCCGACCGGGCGGTTCTTGCTCCTGGAAAGCCATGCCCCCTCTGTGGCGCCCTGGATCATCCATACGTAGAACAGGGGCTGCCGGATATCGGTGTTCCTGAAGCTACTCTGTATGCTCAACGGGACAAGGTCAGAGCTTTACAAGCCGAGATGGAATCTCTCAATGCGAAAGCAGGTGAATTCCAATCCCGGCTGAAGGCACTGGAAGCCATCAGCGCAGCATGGACCAAGGCGTGTGCTGAAGCAGGCGGTGAATGGGACATCACAAACCCGGCCGCGATCCACAAGGAGATTAACTCCGCCAAACGAGATATCAAACGCTTCAAGTCACGCCTGCGCTCCGCTCGCTGGCATAAATGGCAGGGCATTTGGACGGATCACGCCCTGCGAAGAAAGGAAAGAAAACTCTCCAGAAAAGAACAGGAAAGAGATCGGCAGCAAGAAGCTCATACAACGCAGGTCAAAGCGCTGGCCGACCTGGATGCCCTGACAAAGGATCTGAAAGAAAATAAAGAAAAAGTCCGGGAGCAACTGGCCGATCTCCTGAAAAAATACGGTGAGTCTTTGCCGGAATCCGGTACGGAGAGGGACTTCCTTCAAAGCGCCAACCAGCGATGGACAACTTACCGCCGCCACTTACAAGAACGGGAGACTCTAGCGGAACGGCTGCAGTCGTTTGAAGAGAAGCTGGGAGCCTTGCCACAGGAGCTCATAGAGATCCGGAAAGAGGTGGACACCCTTGCGGCGGAGATCGAGACCACACAACATCGGTTAGCCGCTCTCAAGGGTGAACGCGAAGCACTTTTCGGAACACAGGATCCTGCCAAAGAAAGACAGGAACTGGAAAGCGAAATCGCCTCCGGCACCGAAGAGCAGGAGGCCCTGGCACGGGAAATGGAATCCGTTCGAGAGGCGCTCCAGGAAAAGGAAAAAGCCCTTTCCCAGGCATCAGAACACGCTCAAGATGCGCAAACGGCTTTCCAGGAAGCCGGGGAAAAGGCCGCCCAGGCAGCTGCCTCCGCCGGCTTTGAATCCGTTGCCCAACTGGAAGACTTTCTGCATCTTTTAGAACAGGAGGAGGCAATCACCAGGCAATGGGATGAGGCCGAGAAGACTCTGTCCGAAGCGAGCGGGCGCCATGAAGCCGCGAAGGCTACCCTGGAGTCGGCCCGTTCGGAGGGTATGGAAATGCCCCTGGAAACACTGCGGGGAAAAATCGTCGCAGCCACCGAGCGTCTCGAATTCCTTCAAGAAGAGCTGGAATCCGCCAACCGCGCTTTAAAAGAGCATAGAGAGCAGGAACGGGGATATCGTGAATTATTACGGGCGGTCGCGGAACAGGAAAAAATCTGCGCCCACGCGATGGATGAAGAAAAAGCCCTCCGGTCACAGGATCTCACGGAAGTCAAAAAAAACATGCAGCGGCTGATGCTGGAACGTCTGCTGGAACGCACCAATCAGCATCTGGAAACACTGAATGGCCGATATCATCTTCGACCGCTTTCAGACGAGGGGCTTGGAATACAGGTTGAAGACTCCCTTCGAAAAGGCGCCTGCCGCTCCACAAAATCCCTTTCGGGCGGCGAATCTTTCGTGGTCAGCCTTTGCCTGGCTCTTGGCCTGGCCGAGATGGCCGCAAAGGATCGAAAGATCGAAACCCTCTTCCTGGACGAAGGCTTCGGTGTCCTGGATGACGAAATGCTTTACAAAGTGATGCTCACTCTCAAGGAATTGCGGGCAAACGGCAAGATGGTGGGCGTCATCTCCCATGTAAAACGGCTGGCAGATGAAATCCCCACTCAAATCAGGGTAGAAAAACAGCCGGGCGGCCGCAGCCGAATCAGCGTTGTGGCGTAGAGAGGAAGAGAAACGATCCCTCGATGAACCAGATCTTTTTCCTTATCGTTCTCGTTTCATTTGCGGCCGCCGGTTGGCAGCAGATTTTCGAAGTTTCCCCGGAGGGCGCCGCATCCCCGATGGAGCGTCTTTCCCAAGCCATGGTACAATCCGCTGGAAGTTCCGTGGAACTGGCCATAGGACTCATTGGGGTCATGACCCTTTTTCTCGGCTTGATGAAAGTCGCTGAGCAAGGAGGCATGCTCACGATTCTCGCCCGTTTGATCCGGCCCGTCATGGTGCGATTGTTTCCCGACGTGCCCCCCGAACATCCGGCCATGGGTGCCATGATTCTCAATATGTCGGCCAATGCCATGGGGCTTGGAAACGCTGCAACCCCATTTGGCATTCGCGCCATGCAGGAACTGGATAAACTCAACCCGAAGCCCGGAACCGCCACGAACGCCATGGCCCTCTTCCTTGCCATCAATACTTCGAGCGTGACACTCTTGCCAACGGGAGTCATTGCCCTTAGGGCGGCGGCAGGTTCTCACAATCCTGCGGGAATACTCCCAACGACTTTATTCGCTACGATTTGTTCAACCGTTGCCGCCATAATCGCTGCAAAAGCCTATCAAAGGCTTTCCATACAAAACGATCCCGGCCAAAATGAAGGAATGGCAAAGGAAGGGAGTTCCTCTGAAGCGGATGACAAGTCCGATTCGATCGAACAGATCGGCTCTTATCCCCTATGGGTGAGCCTTTTGGCGCTTCTGTGCCTGGCCGGCCTCATCCCCGTCACGATCCTCTATGGAAAAGAGATTTCGCCCTGGGTCATTCCTGGGCTCATGGTCGCTTTCCTGAGTTTCGGGGTATTTCGCCGGGTGCGTATTTACGAGGTCTTCGTCGATGGGGCTAAGGATGGTTTTCAAGTGGCCGTGAAAATTATCCCCTATCTGGTTGCCATTCTCGTCGCTGTGGGAATGTTCCGCGCCAGCAGCGCACTGGAAGCCATGGTGCACTGGCTGGGCAGATGGACGGCTTACGTCGGCCTTCCGGCGGAAGCGTTACCCATGGCCCTTCTGAGGCCGCTTTCGGGATCGGGAGCATACGGCATCCTCGCATCCATCATCAAAGACCCTTCCATAGGACCGGACAGTTACACCGGCTATCTTGTCTCCACACTGCAGGGTTCGACGGAAACAACGTTCTACGTTGTGGCGGTCTACTTTGGGGCTGTGCAGGTGCGGAGCCTGCGCCATACCCTTGGAGCCGCCCTTACCGCCGATTTGGTTGCGGTGATGGCCTCTGTCGCCATTTGCGCCTTCCTCTATGGATAGGAGGTGTCAATCAATAGCCTGTGATTTTCTGGATTCCTGCCTTTGCAGCAATGACGTTGCAAGCCTAGCTCAAAATACACATCCAAAACATCCGTTCAAACTCCAACAGCGTCAATTATTCGTTCTCTGCCGCTGTAGACCGTGAATTTTCCTGCACGAGCGTATCCGATGAGGGTGATGTTGAGGGAGTGAGCCAGTTCAATGGCGAGTGTGGTGGCGGTATTGCGGCTGATGATGATGGGAATGTTGACTTTGGCGGCCTTGATGAGAATCTCGGAGGTAAGCCGCCCCGTTGTGATGAGGATTTTGTCCTCCAGGGAAATGCGATTCAGGAAAGCATACCCCACTATCATATCCACCGCATTATGCCTGCCGATATCGTCGCGGAAGAGCAAAGCTTTGTGAGGCGCAGCCAGAACGGTGTTATGGACTCCATGCGTGCGACGGTAGATTTCACTGAGCCGGTGCAACTCCTCCACTCGATCCAGCACCTGCTGCGGCGAAATTTCGATGTCGCCCTTGACCGGACGGCTCATCAGGGCATCCAGTGCATAATAGAAAAGAGATCCCTTGCCGCACCCCGATGTAATGGTTCGCTTCATCCAGAGACGGTCCGGCAGGGAAACATCTGCCTTTGTCCCGATACGGACTTTTCCCGCCACCTCCTCCACATCGAGCGTTACCAGATCATCGCGAGTCTGTAGAAAGCCTTCGGCATGAAAAAATCCCACAGCCAATTCATCCAGATGATGTCCTGCGCAAAGGAGGGTCACCATTTCGCGTCCGTTCAGGTAGAGTGTAACCGGACGCTCCTTGATCACCCACTGAGAGCGTTCGACGCCCTGGCCCGTTCTGTCATAAATCCAGGTAGAAACGGCGGAGACCTTTTCCGAAGAGATATCTTCCTCCGGGACTTTGTCTATGGTCATAAGCTGAACCTCGAATCCGGCTCAACGGCGGCGCAGGGATGCCAGATAATCCGAAAGGATTTTGGCATGATCGAAGGCGAGGACTTTGGGAAGCGCATCCGGAGCAAACACCTCCAGGTGTTTTGCATCATCGGCCGCCTTTGGGATTCCCTTTCCCGTGGCCGTAAAAACCACACTCACAGTATGTTGACGGGGATCACGGTCAGGTTCTGAATAGGCGTGAAACTGTTCCAGATCCTCGACTTCCAGGTTCGTTTCTTCAAAGGCTTCACGCCGGGCAGCCGTCTCCAGGCTTTCCCCGTAATCCACAAACCCTCCCGGCAGCGCCCAGCCGTAAGGGGGATTCTTGCGCTCGATGAGCACAATGCCCTTTTCAGGAATCCGAATGATAATGTCTACAGTAAGGAAGGGGTTTCGGTAAACATGAACCGTAGTCCCACACTTGGGACAGGATTTGAGTGTCGGATCAGCCATTGCTTCATTCCCTTTTTAGATATGTGCATACCGGGTTCCAGACAGATACTTCATCGTGACTTCAAAAACCGGTTGTTTTCCCCTCTCTGCGACGTCCGCGTAATCATGCAAAAGGGGTAAACGGTTGCCCATGAGCTACGAGCCATTTCCATTTCTCATGAGAACATGTTCCAGAAGGAGGACCATGGCGATCCCCACAATGAGCCCGTTTCCCAGGAAGATTCTGAGGCCTGCCGGCACGGCATCCAGAAAAGGGTCGGGCAGAAAACCGATCAAGGTGCCCACAACGACGGGAAGGCCCACTACAAAATAATCACGGCCCGTCAGCTTGTCCGACGAAACGATGGCAAGCCCTGCTCCAACCTGGGCTCCCATGGCCGCACAGAGCGCCGCCCCGACGACGGGTGCAGGGACCGAAGCCAAAAGCGTCGCCAGCTTGGGAACGAAGGCCGCGAAAAGAAAAATGACTCCACAATAGGCCGTAGTATAGCGGCTGGCCACACGGTTTGCCAGGACCACTCCGGGACTCAGACTGTAACTGACCGTCCCGACGATCCCCAAAAAACCGCAGACAATGCCCCCGATGCCGTTGAGAAGAATGCACCGCGACATGGCTCGGGGGAGCCGTTCCGTATCCGTCAGGTTGGCTATGCCATGAAGGCTCCCCAGGCTGTTGACAATCACTGCGATATAGGAAGATGCGCATGCCAGCACTGCCGGCCAGTAGAAGCGGGGCTGGGCCGGAATCCAGTCGGGGGGGACGGAAATCCAGGGGGCCGTGAGGACATTGCCCCAATGAGCAAAACCGATAAGAGAAAAAACGAGTGTGCCCAAAAGCATTCCCAGAAGCAGGGCGATGGTCTTCCAGAACCCTTTGAACCAGTGGGAGAAAGCGGCCATAAGGACGACGAGGGATAGACTGACCAGGAAGGTGCTCAGTTGGCCATTGCGGTGCATTGCATCGAGGCCGATCATGGATCGAGTCACATAGGGAAGGAGGGTAAAGGAGATCAACATGAGGATGACTCCCACCACGTTGGGAGTGGTATAATCCATGATTTTCTTCAATTTTCCTACGAGCACCAGGCCAATGAGGAGCGCTCCGCCAAGAAGCGTTCCCCCCTGTATGGCCCCGATGCCGAAGGGCGCCAGCACGATAAAGGTCAAAAGCAGCGCTGACGCCGGTCCGTCCAAAACCGGGTACCGGTGTCCCCAGAGACTCTGGACGGCACTAAAAAAACCCGAAACCATCAAGGTGAGCTGGAAAAAACGGATTTCTCCCGCCGCGTCCATGTGCAGAGCCTGGCCGGCAAACTTTGCCACAATGATAAGCACGGGAAACATGATGACGGCCCACTGCAGACCATAGACAAGCCCGTACCTCAGGGGAGGATGATCGTCGATGTCATAGATGTATTTGGGTTTTTCCATGGCGAAACAGTGACGAGTCGTCAGCGAACGCGCACATCGCATTCACTGACGACTCATCACGGGCTAATGGAGAATTTCAAAAAGGGTACTGATGGAATCTTCGTTGTGGATATTTCTGATGGCGGTGGAAAAAAGTCTGCATGCGGGCACGCATATGATCTTTTCGCAATGAGCTGCCTGAGGGCTCAAAGGCACCGTGTCGGTGACAACAAGACTCTTTAGCGGGCTGTTTTCGATGCGGCCCACTGCAGGCCCTGAAAGAATGGGATGGGTCACACAGGCATGGACTTCCTGAGCGCCTTTTTCCAGAAGGGACTTGGTGGCCTCCACCAGCGTTCCCGCCGTGTCCACCATATCGTCCAGCACTACAGCCGTTTTACCTGCTACTTCACCAATGATATTCAGAGCCTCCGCCTGATTTACATCGGAGCGGCGTTTATCGATGAGAGCCAGCCCCGCTTTGAGTTGACTCGCATAGGCACGGGCCCTGGGAACACCGCCGGCATCGGGAGAAACGATAACCAGATTCCCATTGAAATGTTCCTTTATATAGGGAAGCAGAATGGGGGAAGCATACAGGTTGTCCACAGGGATGTCGAAGAACCCCTGAATCTGGCCGGCATGCAGGTCCAGCGTGAGAATTCGATGTGTTCCCACACGGGTGATGAGGTCCGCCACCAGACGCGCGGTGATGGGAACACGGGGCTTGTTCTTTCGATCCTGTCGCGAATAGCTGTAGTAGGGCATAACAGCGGTGATTCTTCGGGCTGAAGCGCGTTTGAGCGCATCGATCATCACCAGCAACTCCATCAGGTGATCATTCACCGGCGGGGCCCCGGATTGCACCACAAACACATCCGCCCCTCGAACATTTTCTCCTATTTCAACGCGTATCTCACCGTCACTGAAGGTAGTGACAAGAGCCCTTCCCAGAGGGATTTCCAGTGACTCGCAAATCTGCAACGCAAGGTCGGGATTACTGTTTCCCGCAAAAATTTTTAAACCGTATGTGGCCATGAACCCAGATCCTCTCTCTCTAATCGAACTCAAAAGGGAAAGTGTTCCCTAAGGCGCAATCTTCATATTACAGCCCACCTCAAATGGCAACCCTTTTCCTTGATAGTTTTTTCACTTTCTGATTCACGGACACATTACACTGAAAAAACTGGAAAAATGTTCTTTGAGGAGCGACTTTCAAACGCCTTCACACATCACCATAATCATCTTCGGACAGGCAATAGCATTCGTGACCGGGCCAGTAAACGAAGCGATGACAATGAGGACAGCTCATGATGGTCTCATCACGCTGGAGTTCGATGAATTTCTGTGGGGGAATATTGAGATGGCATACCTGACAGACACCGTTTTCCACGGGAGCGACTGCAATGCCTGCCTGTTTTTTGAAAAGAAAATGAGAACGCCGAAGGAGGTCCGGCTGCAGTTTGGCCTCGACTTCTTTTTGTGAGGCTTCCAGACGGTCGAGTCGTTCCTTCAGATGGTCCATTTCGGCCTGTAGTACTTTGAGATCTTCCTGAAGCTTTTCCTTGCGCTTCTCCAGGGCCTTTTCCAGTTCGAGAACTTCGTTGCTCAAGGATTCAATGTTTTGCATGACCTCGAGAATTTCAGATTCCCTGGCCGAGATCTCTTTCTTGTATTCTTCGATCTCTTTGTTTATCGCCTGGTATTCCTTGTTGGTTTTGACCTCGCTCATGCGCCGTTTGCTGCGTGCAATTTTAGCCTCCAGGTCTGAAATCGCCTGTTCCAGAGACCGATGCATCTCTTTGGCATGTTCATGGTCCGCCTTTTTGGCTAGATACTCCGCTTCGTACTGTCCGAATTCCTTCTCGAGTTCGGCAATGCGTTTGGGAGTCTCTTCTCCATTCCGGATCAGCAGCGCCTTTTTGTTTTCCAGGATCTGATATTCAATCAAAAACTTGAGTTGTTCAAGCAAGTGGAACCTCCTCTCAGGCAGGGACGACCGTACATGACAGTGTCGGCCGACACAGGCACTGAAACATTGTCTAAGATTATTGGAGTATCCAGAAAGGATCACTCTCTGCAAAGGCCGTGAGGACTTCCACCGGAGTCCCTTCACGGTCTGCCTGTAACTTCAGGTAATCCGCAAGGGGACCGACCACCAGTCGCTCCGATGCAAAATGTCCCACATCTATTACGTTCAAACCGCTCTCTACGGCTCTTTGAGCTTCATGATACTTGACGTCCCCCGTCACATACGCTTCCACCCCTTCAGAAATCACTTTCTCTATGAAGCTGCCGCCGCTGCCGGTGCAAAGGGCAACACGCCGTATCTGCGTGCCTTGGTCCCCAACGACCCTGATAGGGATCCCTCCCAGGGCATTCCGGATTTGCTCTGCAAAAGTTTTGAGAGAAACCGGCCCGGGCAGGTTCCCCACCCGCCCCATGCCGCCGTAGGTTGGTTCTTCACTCCAGGAGGACTGACTCTCGAGAGGCACGACAGATCTCAGCGACAGAAGCCTTACCCACTGCTCATTTGTTCCTTCCCGGGCCGAATCCAGGTTCGTGTGGGCCGAAATGACGTGAATCCCTTTCTGCAATGCTCTTATCACCAGATTACCGGGAAACCTGTCCATACGAACGGCACTCAGAGGGCGAAAAAGGAGTGGATGGTGGGTCACCAGGCATTGACAACCCAGATTCTCTGCCTCCTGAAAGCTCTGAGAACTCGGGTCCAATGCTACGAGCACCCGCTTCACGGAAGCTTCAGGGTCCCCCACCTGCAGACCGCAATTGTCCCACGATTCCGCATAGCGGAAAGGGGCTCGGGCATCGATCCATTTCAGGACATCCTTCACTTGCACCATGATCACCCTGCTCCCAAAAAGATTATGGGGGTACTCCTTTTCTGGAGTACCCCCATAATCTTTTTCAGCATCTGTATCTTCCGAAAGTTGAGGCTTTCCGTCCCCTGGCCACCCTTTGAGATGGCCTTCCTTTCTCAACCGCCGAAGGTATTTGACATGTTTTCGATAAAATGAATTTAACGTGTATCATGAGCATCATTATTTCACGATATGGGCCCACCTGGCCTCGAACCAGGGACCTACCGGTTATGAGCCGGTGGCTCTACCAACTGAGCTATGGGCCCTCAAAAAATCAATCCATTAAACGAACCTTATATAAAGAGAGCATCAGATCCTTGTCAAGCTAATTTTATGACGGTCATCCACCGGCCTGCCCGAAAACAATTCACTCATCGCGCCATCGTCGTCGATACATCCTGTTGGTCCAATAGGGCTTGGATGATGCGCATATCGATGCCGCGCTGCAGCAAGTGGGTGGCAAAACTGTGCCGGGAGGTGTACGCGCTGATCCGCCTGGTCAGCCCTGCCCTGTGTGCCGCGACCTTGATGGATTTTTTGACGATGCTTAAATCGATATGGTGCCGTCGTACCACACCGGTTCGCAGATCGGTGGAGAGATCGCGGGCGGGAAATACATATTGCCAGCCCCATTCCTTCGCTGCATTTGAGTACTTGCGTGCCAAAATGTACGGCATATACACCTACCGCAGCCCCGTGAAAGATCCTGCTCGTGCAGTGTTCATACCCTCCACAGGTGATTTTCCAGCAAAGGAACCATTGAAGCGGGAAAGGTCGTCATGCGGTCCTTTCCGCCCTTGCCCGAACCGATGGTGATCTGCTTGAGCACTTGCTTATACAAAAAGCCCAGAGCGTTCACAGCCTGATTTTGTGTCGACAGGGCAACATGGGTATTTACTGCAAAATGAGTCAGAAAGGCTTCGATTTTGGCCTCTCCTCCCTCCAGATCATTCCTGGAAGTCATCCCGTGATATTTCACATACCTCTTGATCCAATCGCAGTATGCGCACTCGGTATGAATAGAGTAATGGCGAAGACGCATGATTTCCCGCACTTCATCAAGTAATTTCCGTTTTAGAATCCGACACACTTCCTTCACAAGGATTGAGAGAGAAAGCATTCCAGAGAGAAGTACTCTCAGGTTTCGATAAAGCTCTTGAGCTCTTTGCGGCGGCTCGGATGGCGCAACTTCCTCAATGCCTTGGCTTCAATCTGGCGAATACGCTCACGGGTGACTGCAAAATCCTGCCCCACTTCTTCCAGAGTATGATCCGCTTTTTCCCCGATGCCGAAACGCATACGCAGAACTTTTTCTTCTCGCGGAGTGAGGGTTGCCAGAGCTTTCCGCGTCTGCTCACTGAGGTTCAGGTTGATGACCGCATCCACCGGTGAAGCTACGCGCTTGTCTTCGATGAAATCTCCCAAATGACTGTCTTCCTCTTCACCAATGGGGGTCTCAAGACTGATGGGTTCCTTGGCGATCTTCAGGACCTTGCGGACTTTGTCCACGGGGAATTCCATTTTTTCGGCTATTTCTTCAGGGGTGGGTTCCCGTCCCAGCTCCTGCACCAGGTAGCGGGATGTTCGAATGAGTTTGTTGATGGTTTCGATCATGTGCACGGGAATGCGAATGGTTCGGGCCTGATCTGCGATGGCGCGAGTGATGGCCTGCCGAATCCACCAGGTGGCATAGGTGCTGAATTTATAACCCCTTTGATATTCGAACTTGTCCACCGCTTTCATGAGGCCGATATTGCCCTCCTGAATAAGATCCAGGAATTGCAAACCACGATTGGTATATTTTTTTGCAATGCTCACCACGAGGCGCAGGTTGGCTTCAATGAGCTCGCTCTTGGCCACCTTAGCCCGAACCGTCCCATCATCCACCCTTCGAAGGATTTGCCGCAGGGATTTGGAATCGAGCTTGGCTTCCATTTCCCGCGCTGTAATGCGCTCTTTTGCGGTAACCGCTCGAGAGGCCAGGCGCATGAATTCATCCGCCGACAGCCCTAGGGAACTGGCACAAAGAGCACACTGCTCCCTGCTTTCCATCGCGGCATCGTAGAGAGGCTTCAGTTCCTGGAACGGTTTTCCACACCGCAGGAGACAATCCTGCAATTCCTTTTCGGATTTATCGATATCGTGCAAACATTGATGTAACTTATTAATAATACTATCTATATGGCGTCTACTGAGCTGGAGTCCCTTGAGAAGGCTGACAATTTTCTCTTTGTTTACCTGGAGTTGTTCCTTTAAGACCAGATCTTCTTCCGCACTGAGGTTCTGGCTCAGTAGCTTAGTTTGCATGATCTTATTGGCTTCGTCCAGTCTCTGCACTTCTTCCAGCATACCGATGACCCGCGCCTTCTGGGTAGCCTCTTCCTCCTCCGTAATTTCTTCATCCACCTCACGGAGCACGTCATGAAGGCGCATACTGTCTTCTTCGAGTTTTGTCTTCAGGCGCATGATCTCCTTGATGCCGATGGAAGACTCCATGATGGCGTTAAAGATGGCCCGTTCGCCCGCTTCAATGCGTTTTGCAATCTCCACTTCCCCTTCACGCGTCAGCAAACAGACCTGCCCCATTTCCCGAAGATACATCTTTACAGGATCGGTAACCCGGGCCGTTGCATCGGCCTCCAACTGCAGTTCCTCATCGTCCCCATCCATGAGGGAATCCGAATCCGCTCCGGCATTTTCACGCACCACCTGCACCTGCTGTTCCGAATCGACAATTTCGATGTCCATTTCATCGAAAATCATCATCATGTCGTCCAGTTTTTCGGCAGACACCAGCTCTTCAGGCAAGGCTTCATTGACTTCATCGTATGTCAAATAGCCTTTTTCCTTGCCCACAGTGATAAGACGCTTGATATCATCCATCTCAGGCTTGGATAGAGCAGGATCGCGTCTCTGCTTCATTTCCTTCTCCGTCATCGGCTTCTCTCTCCCTAAACGTTATCGAATGTATCTCTAACCCTTCCTGGGCGATTTAAGATTTTGAATTCTCATTAAAATATCATTCATCCGGGATACGTCCCCCTCCTGAACCGCCTGACGAAGGGCTTCATTCAAGTCCTGGCTCTCTTGTTTCGTCCTGCGTTCAGAAATGGCCCCCAACCAATCCTGCAAGTGAACACGAGGTTCCTTCATGTCCCCCCCTTCAAGGAGAAGGCGCGTGAAAAGTTCCTTCGATTCGGAATCGGCCAATGCATCGTAGATCCCCACGGCGTTGAAATCGCCCCGCGGAGGGTAAGGGGACTGTATCAGAGTCTCTGCGATGGCTTTCAGTTTGCCTTCCTGAAAGTAAGCAACACTATCCGAAGCTGCTACCTCTTGTATTAAATGGGGATGATGGATCATCACACGTAGAATATTCTCTTCCACAGACTGTGTTTGAGGAAGGTTTGGCATTGGGGCCTTTTTGTGAGGTGTGCGAGGGTGTTTGACCATATTCCGGGCACTGTGCATCCATTGTCTCTGAATCACTTCCTCCGAAAGAGATAGACGGTCCGCAACGAGGCGCAAATATTCGGATCGTATTATGGGTTGGCGAACCGCAGCAAACAGGGGTTGCAATTCCGATACGATGCGTGTTTTTCCCGCCGTGCTTCCATCCCAGATGTCCAGGGTTTTGTGGATGGTGTAACTGCCGAGATCTTTTCTGCCTCGAACCAGTGCTTCGAATCCGCCGAGCCCCTCTTTTTTGAGGAAATCGTCCGGGTCCATGCCATTGGGAAAGCGAATGCAACTTACAGAAACCTCCTCCTGAAGGAAGAGGGGCAACGCACGCATCATGGCCCTCTCACCGGCTTCATCTCCGTCGTAGGCTAGAATCACTTCATCGGCAAGACGCCCGAGAATGCGCACCTGTTGGGGTGTGAGGGCAGTTCCGAGAGTCGCCACCACCCGGTAAAAGCCTTGAGCGTGAAAGGCCAGCAAATCCATATAACCTTCCACCAGGACCACCTGCCTGACCTGCCGGCATGCCTGGCGCGCTTTGGAAATCTGGTAAAGCATGCGCCCTTTGTGATACACGGCAGTCTCGGGACTGTTCAGATACTTGGGTTCCCCTTCGACATCCGTTGAGAGCGTCCTGCCCCCGAACCCCACTACACGCTCCTGATCATCCACGATGGGAAAAATCAGACGATTTCTGAATCGATCATACAATCTACTGGGATCTTTAGAGCTTCTTCCGAGGAGTCCCGCCGCAACCCCCGCTTCTGGATCCATTTCCAGACTTTTCAAATGGCTCAGCAACCCATCCCACTCAGGACCGGCATAACCCAGCCTTTCGGCCTCCACTACCTCGTCGGGCAAGGCCCGCTTTCGAAGATAGTCTCTCGCTACTTTTCCGGCAGAACTGTGGTGCAGTTGTCGATAAAAAAAATCTGCAGCCATGCGCAAAATTTTATAGAGTTTTTCCCGCTCCTTGCGCGCCGCTTCCATTGCCGCTCCGGAGGCGCCATAAGAGCCGTCTTTTTCCGGAAGCGTTATGTTGTATCGATCTGCGAGATACTTGAGGGCATCACCGAAAGGAATGTTCTGATACCGCATCACAAAGCTCAAAACATCTCCGCCACTGCCGCACCCGAAGCAATAGTAGAGTTGGTTTTCCGCATCGACATGGAATGAAGCGGTCTTTTCCCTGTGAAAAGGGCAAAGGCCCACATGGCGGTTACCCACTCGGCGCAAGGGAACCACCTGACCGACCACATCAACTATATCCACAGTTTGTTTCACCAAGGAGGCTACATCCGAGACATTCACCTGAGACGGCTACTCCCTGAAGGAAAATAGATGATCGAATTCCCAAAAATGCCGACGCCAAACTTTTGATTTTTATCCGGTCATCTCATTTAAATCAAGCGATTTTTTTTAACTTCCTTGGAGGGACTCATTCTGCGCATCAATAGAAACAAAATGAGATCTTTGTGTTTCATCGATATTCTTTGAAGTATTCTTCCAACGTTTGAGAAAAAACAGCCCGCCGCCCTTATTCTCAAAAATCATTATCGTGCACGTTTGCAGAGCGATCACTGCTCACGACATCACTCAGTTTTTCCGGCTTCCATGAACCTTGCAGGCCGGACGCCGTTCATCCCTGCAGTTTCTGACGCACCAGCTCGTTTACCTGTTTGCCCTCAGCGCGCCCCGCCACCTTGGGCATCAGTATCTTCATAACCTTCCCCATTTCCTTTACAGATTGAGCCCCTGCCTCAGCCAGGGCTTCATCGATGAGTTTCGATAATTCCTCAGGCGATAGGGCTTCAGGAAGAAAGGTCTGCAGAATCCCGATTTCCGCCTCTTCCCTGGCAGCCAGTTCCTGCCGGCCCGCTTTGACGTACTGTTCTATGGAATCCCGCCTTTGCTTGATCTGAGAAACGATGAGCTGTTGAATCTCACCTTCGTCGGGTGAACGTCTGAGTTCCTTTTCCTTGTTCTTGATGGCAGTCAGCAACAGGCGGATGGCATTGCGCTTGTTCTCGTCCTTTTCACGCATCGCATCTTTGAGCCCCTGTTCAATACGTTGCAAAAGTTCCATGGTCTCCCCTCATTTTCCTTTTGTATTGGAACCGCTCTGTTCCATGTGAGATCGAACGCGGGAGATGGCCTCGGACAACTGGAGGGTCCCATTGTAAATGGCTCTCCCGGTTATGACGCCGATGAGTCCCAGGGGAATCAAAGGGAAGAGGGCTTCCACGTCGGCCAGGGTAGCCACCCCCCCGGATGCAATGACGGGCACATGAGACGCTTCCAACAGGCGGCGTGTGGCCTCAACATTGACCCCGGACTGCATTCCATCCCGGTGAATGTCCGTATAGATAACGGCCGCAAGATCCAGGTTCGAAAAATGCTGAACGAATGCAATGGCATCAGTACCCGTCGTTTCCTTCCAGCCTTCGACTGCCACCTGCCCGTTGCGAGCGTCGATTCCCAAAGCAATGCGGTGTGGATAGAGCCCGCAGGCCTTCTCGAGGATTTCGGGCTGCCGCAGAGCAGCTGTCCCCAGGATCACCCTTTCCACACCCAGAGAAAAATATTCCTTGATGGTTTCCAGGTTGCGTATGCCTCCCCCCACCTGAACAGGGATGGAAACCGACCCTACGATGGAGGCGATGATCTGGCGGTTTTTGGGCGTTTTGGAAAAAGCGCCGTCCAGGTCCACCACATGAAGCCACTCGGCTCCTTCGCTTTCCCATCGGCGGGCAACGGCAACGGGATCACGTCCATATACGGTTGCACGATCCGGATCACCCTGCATGAGGCGAACGCAGAGACCGTCCTTCAAGTCGATTGCAGGAAATATAATCATTTCATACCCGTAGGAGACCAATACGCCGCGGCGGAAGTTCTCACCCCTTTGAACGATTTCATTCCTCCCTCGAGGGGGGGCGTGGGGAGTGGGCATGCAAACATACATCCCCCTTTATCCCTCTTCAAAGGGGAAACTCCAAAACATGCCGGGCAAAACGATGACTTCTGCCGCGGTGTACCAGAGGTTAAAAAGTCGGATGACGGAGGAAAGCCCAGTTCATGCAACCCGCAGGCATCGAAGGTCAAAGATTTCAGCCCGCAGTCCCGTGAATTCGCTTTCGTCAAGGAGCCTTTTACTCGGATTCAATCAGCATTTTTAGATAATCAGGAGGCTTCAGGACCTTCCGGTCCTTGTTGACACAAACATGCACGGTGTAACCACGGGTCAGCACATCGCCGTCTCTCGAAATTTCATAATCAAATTTCAGGCGCGCCGGACCCGCAAAGGAAAAACGCGTGGCAATGGTGATCACATCGTCATAAAAGGCAGGTTTCAAATAGGAACAGTGGGCTTCCACGACGGGAAGATAAACACCGCCGCTTTCCAGCTCCCGGTAGCTTTTGCCGCTCGCCCGAAACCACTCGGCACGGCCCACTTCAAACCACTTCAAATAGTTGCCGTAGTAGGCCTGCCCCATGGCATCCGTATCTCCATAGATGACTCTGATCTGAGCTTTTACCATTCCTGCCCTTGACAAAATGAAAAGAGAAAACAGCAGCTTCACGGGTTTATGCAACTGCCGTGTCTTGCGGGTCTATGATTTTTTCGAATCCAAACCCACAAAATGTGCAAAAAGTTCCACGCCACTCGAAAGGCGCCAGCCGGCCGCTTCGGCCGTGCGTTCACAAAACGTATCGGCGGTTCCGCTCTGAATCGCAGCATGGTTCAAGTCTTCCACGAACAAAAACGGCACGGGATCCGCCACATGGGTCCGTTTGCAAATGGGAGTGAGATGATCCGTCACGACGAGAAGGTTG
The DNA here is from genome assembly GCF_027925305.1 of Desulforhabdus amnigena. Lineage (NCBI taxonomy): Bacteria > Pseudomonadati > Thermodesulfobacteriota > Syntrophobacteria > Syntrophobacterales > Syntrophobacteraceae > Desulforhabdus > Desulforhabdus amnigena. The sequence goes on from NZ_BSDR01000001.1 coordinate 1,497,870, forward strand.
ACCTTCGAAAATGCCCTGGCCCCTTCCACTATTGGTCCCACCACATTCTTGTCGAAAGCCTCGATGGCTTCTATTTTTTTGGCAAGACTTCCTTCGTGGCTTGCTTCATCCGGAGCTTCAATATGTACATAGACATACTGACCGGTTTCGAGCGACTTCAAAGCCGCATCCACCTTACCGGCGTAATTGGTGTCCAGGTATCCCGTCGCTCCAGGAACGGCAATGGGATCCAATCCGGCGTAAACGCCCAGTCCCTTGAGAAGATCAACGGCTGAAATCATTGCACCGGTAAGTCCCGCCTTCTCTTTGAGGCTCGGCATGGATGGCGCCTTGCCCTGTCCCCACAGCCACACCGCATTGGCGGGTCGCTTCCCTTCAGCCACCCGTTTGCGATTCACCGGGTGATCGACCAGTATGCCCGCCGCCTGCTCGATGAATTCCAGGAGAACCGGTTCAGAAAGATACGCCTTCCGATATGCAGCGATGGGCTCACCGGAAATATCGTGAGGAGGAGTCGTGGCCAGATCCTCACGACCGCCCGGCCATACCAGGAGATGGCGGTAGCTCACTCCGGGATAAAGATGCAGAGGACCGGAGGCAACCACCTTTTGCAAAGCTGCGATGAGCTGGCGCGCCTCTTCCGTAGTAATATGGCCGGCGGAATAATCCAGCATTCTATAAATCCCGGTTCCGTCATTTTCAAGCGTTACCAGGTTACAACGAAACGCCACATCGAGAGGGGCCAGATGAATGCCCATGCTGGCGGCTTCCAAAGGGGCACGGCCCGTATGGTATACGCTCGGATCATAACCGAGCAGGCTCATATTGGCAACGTCGCTTCCCGGTTCCATGCCCTCGGGCACGGTCTGAGCCATTCCCACCCGCCCTTTCAGCATGAGCCGGTCCATATTGGGAGTCCGGGCCACCTCCAACGGGGTCTTGCCTCCCAGTTCATCGAGAGGGTAGTCCCCCATCCCGTCACCCACCAGAATGATGTATTTACAATCCATTTTTCTTCCAAACGACTCCATCGTATTGTTGCATACCCGCGCACTGAGGATTCATGTTTGTTTTTAGAACCTATCCGGAAACCTCCTGTGGGCTTTGCTCCCCGCTTACCCCCCCTCGAGGAGGGGGGATGGGAGGGGATTTTCCGCTGGCGAAGAAGGTTTTTGGATAGGCTTTTAGTCCCGATGAGTTGTTTCCTGGTTTTCGATACGAATAGTCTGAGTCGGCGCCAGAACGACATTGAGTTCGTCGATTTCCTTCAAGGCCTTGCGAACATTAGCCTCGACCGCCTCATGAGTCACCATGACGATGGGAACCGACCCTTCCGTCTGCCGCCCCTTCTGGATAACAGCGGAAATACTGATCTCATTGGCCCCCAGTATGCCGGAAATCTTCGAAAGAACTCCCGGGCGATCCACTGCTGAAAAACGGAAGTAGTAGCAAGTGGATATATCGGATATGGGCTTTATGGGAATCAAGCTCAACCGCTCGGGCAGGAAAGCAAGCGGCGCAATCCGTTCCGGAGTGTTTGCCAGAATATCCCGCGCAATGTCCATGAGATCGGCAACTACCGCACTGCCCGTGGGCAGCATGCCGGCCCCCATGCCGTAGAGCATGATGTTTCCTACAGAGTTGCCATGGATATGTACGGCATTGTATGCGCCACTGACCCCCGCCAGTATGTGGTCCCTGGGTATGAATGTCGGATGAACGCGCATTTCGATGCGGCCGTCGGTGTTTCGAGCGATGGCGAGCAGCTTCAGGCAGTAGCCGAATTCCTCACCAAACTGTACGTCCAGGGGGGCAATGCCGCTGATCCCTTCCGTGTAAACGGAATCGAACTGAATGGGAGTTCCAAAAGAAATGGCACTGGCAATGGCCAATTTATGAGCGGTATCCGTCCCTTCGATATCCAGAGCCGGATCTGCTTCGGCATACCCTTTGGCCTGAGCTTCTCTCAGGGCATCGCCAAAAGAGAGGCCACCTTCCGTCATGCGGGTCAGGATATAGTTGGCCGTCCCGTTTAGAATACCGAAAAGCGTATCGATGCGATTCCCCGCAAGGCCTTCCCGCAAAGACTTGATGATGGGAATACCCCCTCCCACCGATGCTTCAAAACCGATGGAACGTCCGTTCCTGCGAGCCACTTCGAAAAGCTCGTTTCCATCGTGGGCTAGAAGCGCCTTATTGGCAGTCACCACGTACTTCTTGTTCTCCAAAGCCTGCTTTATAAAGGTCTTGGCGGCCCCAAGCCCGCCCATCAACTCCACCACGATATGGATATCGGGGTCGTTCATGATGTCTTCGACCCGAGTAGTGAGCAACTCACGAGGAACATCCACCGGCCTGGGGCGATCCAGGTCCAAATCCGCCACCTTCAGGAGCTTGAGAGGGATGCCCAAGCGGTTTTCTATCGCTTCCGCATTATCGCGAAGCGTCTGGATGACTCCGCAACCTACCGTTCCCCAGCCAATCAATCCAATTCCAATGGCACGCATCTCACCCTCGAATCCATGGTTAGTTGTTGTATTGTTATGTCAGAAGAGAGCGATGTCCGCCTGTTACTTCTGCAATGCCCGACGAAGGCCTCGAATGGCCTGCTTGGTTCGCATTTCATTTTCAACCAGAGCAAACCGCACATACTCGTCCCCGTATTCCCCAAAACCGAGGCCGGGAGAAACGGCCACTTTTCCCTCTTCAATCAGATACTTGGAAAATTCGACAGAACCCATGTGACGAAACGCCTCGGGAATCCGAGCCCACAAGAACATAGTTCCCTTGGGCTTTTCTACCTGCCAGCCGATGCGGTTTAAACCATCGACCAGCACATCCCGCCGGGCCTTGTAGATGGAAACGATCTCGTCGACACAGGATTGGTCTCCCTTGAGAGCGACCGTGGCCGCAATCTGAATGGGCTGAAACACTCCGTAGTCGAGATAACTCTTGATGCGGGTGAGTGCAGAAACCATCTCGGCATTCCCCACACAGAAACCGACCCTCCAGCCCGCCATGCTGTAGCTCTTGGACATGGAGAAAAATTCCACCCCCACATCCTTCGCTCCAGGCACCTGGAGGAAACTGGGCGCCTTGTAGCCGTCAAATGTGAGGTCGGCATAGGCAAGGTCGTGGATTACCATTAGGTTGTTTTCTTTGGCGAAATCGACAATTTTTTGGAAAAAATCCAGGTCCACCACAGTGGTTGTCGGATTGTGGGGAAAGGAAATGATGAGCAGCTTCGGTTTCGGCCAGGTCTGTTTGATGGCGTTCTGCAGGTCTTCCAGAAAATTCCGGCCGGGACCGATGGGAATCGAGCGTACATCCCCACCCGCAATGATCGCAGAATAAGGATGAATGGGATAAGTGGGACTGGGCGAAAAGACGACGTCCCCCGGAGTCACCAGGACCAGGACCAGGTGGGATAATCCCTCTTTTGCCCCGATGGTCACCACCGCCTCGTTCTCAGGGTCAATGTCCACGTCATAGCGCCGTTTGTACCACTCGGAAACCCCTTCACGGAGCTTGGTGATCCCACGCGATGCGGAATAACGGTGATTGTGGGGCTTTTGGGCCGCTTCCACAAGCTTGTCGATGATGTGCTTCGGCGTCGGCAGATCAGGGTTCCCCATTCCCAGATCTATGATGTCCTCGCCGGCTCTCCGGCGTTCCATCTTGAGGGCGTTGACTTGTGCAAAAACATATGGCGGCAATCGATACATTCTGCTGTGCTGAGCGATATTGAAACTCATAGCGTCTCTCCCTTGTATTTAAACTTCAGAAAAGTATATTAGAGACCTGTGGATGTCAAAGTATTTTACTCTGGCACAAGCATATCCCAAACCGGAGAAAAAGGGATAATGAATTGAGCAGGTGGAAGGAATCCCCGTACATGCAAAGGCCTTGAATTGATATGGAGCGTTCTGTTAAGTTGGTACAGTTCTGACAACCGACTTTCATTCGAGAGCAAGAGGTGAAAAGGCAAGCTGATGAAACAAGTAATCTTGGGCACTGCAGGTCACATCGACCACGGAAAGACCTCTCTCATCAAGGCTCTGACGGGAATCGATACGGATCGCCTCAAGGAAGAAAAACTGAGAGGCATCACCATTGAACTGGGCTTCGCCCATCTGGAACTGCCCAATGGAGATCGGCTGGGGATTGTTGATGTGCCCGGGCACGAACGTTTCGTAAAACATATGGTGGCCGGCGCCACGGGCATGGATCTGGTAGCCCTCGTCATTGCAGCCGATGAAGGCGTCATGCCTCAGACGCGCGAACACATGGAAATCTGCCAACTGCTTCGAGTCAAGAAGGGCCTGGTCGTACTCACAAAAACCGACCTGGTGGATGACCCCGACTGGATCGAAATGGTCCAGGAGGATGTGGCCCAGTTTCTCAAGGGCACTTTTCTCGAGGGGGCTCCAATCGTTCGCGTTTCGGCCGTCAAGGGAGAAGGAATAGAAGAACTCAAGCAAGAGTTGACAAAACTCGTCGCCACGGTCGAACCGAGAAGCTCCGATGGACCCTTCCGCCTTTCCGTGGACCGCGTTTTTACCATGCGGGGCTTCGGGACCGTCGTCACGGGCACGAGCACATCCGGAAAGCTCCACATCGGAGATCCGGTCATGATCTACCCACCGGGTCACAAGACCAAGGTAAGAGGCCTCCAGGTGCACAGCCTCGAGGTGGAGGAAGTCTTGCCCGGCCAGCGAACCGCCATCAATCTTCAGGGCATAGAGCGCGCCATCATTCAGCGCGGTGACGTTGTGGCAACACCGGGATCACTTGTGGCCACACACATGATCGACGTCTATCTGGAACTTCTCAGGAGCGCACCCCGTCCCCTCAAGCACAGAGCCAAAGTGCGTTTTCACACGGGAACCGCCGAGCATCTCGGCACGGTGATTCTCCTGGACAGGGAAGAATTGCCGGCAGGGGAAAGCGCATTCATCCAGATCCGCCTGGATCAGGCCGTGGCTGCTCTCCGAGGAGACCGCTTCGTGTTGAGGTCGTACTCACCCGTCCAGACCATCGGCGGCGGAACGATCCTGCATCCCCTCCCCCGCAAACACAAAGGTCAGGAAAAGCGTGAAGCGGCTGTTGCACTCAAGACTCTTCTGGCCGGCGAGGAAACCGACATCATCCTCTGGCATATTTTCGATTCCGGTTGGACCGGGCTGAGCGAGAGCGAACTCCAGGTGCGGGCAAATGTCTCTCCGAAATTCCTGGAAAAGACACTCCAACGGTTTATCAGCCAGAAGCAGGTCATCCTTTATGACAAGGAGAACCGAAGACTGCTCCATCCCGATTCTCTGGATCAGCTCAAGCAGGCCATTTTGGAACATTTAGCGGAATATCACCGGCGGTTCCCCTTGAAAAACGGGATGCCCAAAGAGGAGCTTTCGGCGCAACTCCCAAGACCCGTGGATGTAAAACTCTACAATTTCGTGCTGCGGCATCTGGCGGAGCAGGGACTGGTGACACAGGAAATGGAATGGGTCCGGTTGACTTCGCACAAAGTCGATTTGACCAAAGAAGAAAAAGTCATACGGGAAAAGATCGAAAAAGCCTTTCTCGACGGTGGGCTCCAACCGCCTTTCTTTAAAGATGTTGCAGAAAAACTGCCCGGCACCCCGCGTCAGCACCAGGATGTCCTTCAGTGGATGCTTTCGCAGGGGATCCTTGTAAAGACCAAAGAGGATCTGTATTTTCATATCGCTGCACTGAATGATCTCCAGAGCCGTCTTACAGCTTTCCTCAAGGAAAAGGGGGAAATTTCGACTCCCCAATTCAAGGAGATGACCCAGGTCAGCCGAAAATACACGATTCCTTTATTGGAATATTTCGACACGCAAAAAGTGACCATCCGTATCGGTGACGTGCGAAAACTTCGCGAAAGCAAGGCAGGGTCCGGGTCGTAGAATGAACCACGCCATGTCACTCTTCAAGAGAATAAGGAGACAACAGCAATGCTCAAACACGTCGTTTTTATGAAGTTCAAGAAAGATGCCGCAGATGCAGACATTGTCGACCTGGAAAAGGGCCTGAGCAAACTTCCTGGAATGATTTCGGAAATAAAGGGATATGAATTTGGGCGGGACATCGTTCATTCTGAAAGGTCTTACGATTTTGCATTGGTGTCGGCCTTCGATGATTTAGAATCCATGAAACGCTACCAGGTACACCCCGAGCACGTTGCAGTCATCGGTAAAGTGAAAGCGCTCTGCGACAGCATCCTGGCCGTGGATTTCGAATACTAGTCAAACTCTTTTCCCTTCGGGGGTGTTGCGTCCACAAAATCCCTCTCCCTTCCAGGAGGAGAGGGATTCCCCCCATGCACAGCAAGGAGCAGCCTCAATCCACATGAGCAACCAGGATCCGCAACACATCTATCACTATGCCATCGACGCTTTTGGAAACTGGACCTGCGAAGGAAACCCGGTTACCGAGCAGGAACTCGTTCGCATATTGAGCCGTTCTATTTTTATGGAAGGAGGCAACTATTTCATTCGCTGCGAAGGCGAGGTGCATCCGGTCCAGGTGGCGGATGCACCGCTCTGGGTGCATTGCGTCCACGTGAAAACGAACTCGAAGGGTGATCTTCAGCACGTGGAAATAGAACTGGAAGACGGGCGACGGGAACTTCTGGACGGAGAAACCCTAACGGTCGTACAAAACCAGGCGCTCTACTGCCTCGCCACTCCCCGGCGGTTGAAAGCACGCTTCGGAAAGCTGGCTTATTACGAATTGACGCAATACTTGCAGATGGACGAAAACGGGGAAGAATTCTACTTTGTCATCGCCGGCCGCCGTTACAACATCGAGAAGGAATCAGAAAAGGGAGCCCCCGCCTGACTTCCCCTGCGCCCTTCTCTTTCTCAAGAATTTCCCCCACAGCCATAACCGGTCAAGACACCTACAAAAAGATTCACATCCATCACATTTTCATCGAAATCGAAGCAGGTTGTCCTCTCTGAAGAACAAAAGCCCGTTTTCCCCGGAAAGGAAAACGGGCTTTTTCAACACCTGATTACATCATGATTATCCGAACCTGCTCCGGGGCAGGGAAACCGGTTTCCCCTCGCCCGGCTTCATGCTGCCGAATTACATGGGGATATTTCCATGTTTTTTGGGCGGCAGAGCTACGCGCTTCGTGGCCAGCATTTCAAAGGCTTCGATCAGGCGGGTACGGGTTTCGGAAGGCATGATGACCGCATCAATGTAACCGCGCGACGCAGCAATGTAAGGATTGCAGAGAGCTTTCTTGTAATCTTCGATGATCTCCTGGCGCTTGGCGGCAGGATCGTCAGCCTCGGCGATTTCCTTACGGAAGATAACGTTCGCGGCACCCTCGGCACCCATAACCGCGATTTCAGCCGTCGGCCAGGCAAAGGTGATGTCGCCGCCGAGTTCCTTGGAGCACATGGCGAGATAAGATCCGCCGTAGTCCTTACGAAGGACCAGGGTGATTTTGGGTACCGTGGCTTCAGAGTAGCACCACAGCAGCTTGGCACCGTGACGGATGATTCCGCCCCATTCCTGGTTCTTGCCGGGCAGGTAACCGGGAACATCGGCGATGGTCAGCATAGGAATATTGAAGGCGTCACAGAAGCGAATGAAGCGGGTAGCCTTGTCGGAGGAATCCACATCCAGACAGCCGGCGAGGACCTTGGGCTGGTTGGCGATGATTCCAACGCTCCTGCCGTTAAAGCGGGCAAAACCCACAACCATGTTCAAGGCATAATGCTCATGGACTTCCATGAAGTCGCCGGCATCCACGATAGAGCGGATAACATCCTTAACATCGTAGCCGCCCATGGGGTTGTCAGGAATGATGCTATCCAGCTCGGGACAGGCGCGAGCCGGGCTGTCTCCCATGTCCACAACCGGAGGATCTTCCATGTTGTTGTCGGGGAAAAAGCTCAACAGGCGTTTGATCTTATCGATATTGTCGGCATCGCTCTCGCATGCGAAATGAGCCACACCGCTCTTGGTGTTGTGAGTCATGGCGCCACCGAGCTCTTCCTGGGTGATGATTTCACCCAGAACCGCCCGAATGACGTCGGGACCGGTAATGAACATGAGGCCGGTATTTTTGGTCATGAAGATGAAGTCGGTCATTGCGGGAGAATAAACCGCACCACCGGCGCAGGGGCCCATGATGGCGGAAATCTGGGGAATAACACCTGAAGCGATAGCATTGCGGTAGAAGATGTTGCCGTATCCGGCAAGTGCATCAACACCTTCCTGAATGCGTGCTCCGCCCGAGTCGTTGAAACCAACAAAGGGTTTACCGGTTTTAAGAGCGAGGTCCATGACCTTGCAGATTTTCTTGGCATGCATTTCACCGAGGCTTCCGGCGCGTGCAGTGAAATCCTGTGCGAAAGCAAAAACCTGACGACCGTTTACGAAGCCATATCCCGTGATGACACCTTCCGCGGGGATCTCGACCTTATCGATTCCAAACAGAGTGCCTCTGTGCTTCATAAACATATCGAGTTCTTGGAAGGTCCCAGGATCGAAAAAGTAGTTCAAACGCTCGCGGGCCGTCATCTTGCCCTGGCTGTGCACTTTAGCTACGGCTTTTTCGCCGCCCATTTCCCTAACTTTAGCTTCACGCTCACGCAGCTCGTTCAGTTTATCAGCAACCCTTCCCATATCCGCTTCTCCTCCGTTTCAACATTGAAAGAATCCTGGTTTGCTCCCACTTTACCAAATTTGCGCCATTCTAACGGTTCAAAAAGGCTTGTCAAGCGCTTTCCCCTCCTTTCGCATGAAGCGCACTATTATCTATTGCTTCCGCGTGGAAAAGAAAGAATCCAAAAGCAAACCATTCCCCATCTAAAACCAGACTCGATTATCCCATGCATTACTCTACAATATCTGTCAAAGTCATTATCCCGCTGTCGCAAAAAATTCAGAGATCTTTACTATTCAAAAACACCCTTTCCTTTGTACAAAAAAGAAGATTCATGCCAGGAGCCGACATTTCAACGGGACGCATAAGGAACATGCCGCAAAACCAATCCCAATTCCCGCGCCGACTGCCACAAAAGGCGGCTTTCCTGCTTTTTCTCGGGATCATCCCGCAAAACGAAATGAACCACTTCACTGTAATTTCGCATGAAGTCCAGCGTGACGCCCGCATCGCAAACGAGGACTTCAAATCCCTCCAATAAAACTTCTCCCACGGTGATCACCACCGGTTCTATAAGATCAGAAGATTTATTGAAAGCAAAAATGGAATGGGGGACAAAACTTTCCTGAGAAAAAGTCCAAAGCATCTGATCCAGGTGCTGGGCCGCCATGGTGGAATCAACCACCACCTGCACCCTTTTTCCCTCTTCATAAAAACGCTCCACCCATTGACACAAGAGGCGTCTTTGCCCTTCCGATGGAGTCTCCACAAAATATATCTGGCTCGGAGGCATCTTTTCCCAGTATAGTTCGGCGTAAATCCTCAGCTGGTCCGGCATGTTTTGAAGTCCCCCTTTGAAGGGGATTCAAGGGAGTGCGCCCCTTAGAGCCTATCCAAAAACCTACCTCGGCAGCGGACACCCTCCCTTTAATTCCCCCCTCAAGGGGGGACCAAGGGGGGTGTCGCAAAGTCCACAGGTGGTTTCTGGATAGGTTCTTACTTCACCCTCTGTCGCCTCAAGAGGGGATAGAACCGTTCAAGAGGTTGAGAACTTTTGCCGAGATGAACTAACATGTCAGGTGAAAAGCTCCCGCAACCCTTTTCCCCCGGCCATGAAGGCGATTGAAGGTTTGAACAGCTTCCGCCGTCGGTTGCTCAATCAGTTCGATTCGAGCGTCTTTCAAAACCTTTCGAAGACTGTCCGTCACATGCATTCTTCCGGGCTGTCCCATTCCCACGACCAGAGTTTCGGGACCAGAGGCCAAAATATCCTGAACATCCTCAATGTCACAGGTGTGGCCTTCTCTTCGCCACCAGCGGGAAATCACCTCATCGTCGATGATCTTGAGATCATTCCGGTATATCTTTCCTCCGACAGTCATGGCGCCAAATTGATAATGACCGATCATGACTCTTCGCTCCGGCTGTCCATTTTTTGTTCTTCCGGTTCGTATTCCCCCTGCATCGCCTTTGCAGCCACTTTTAGCGCCTACTGGCGGCAAACCCGATGCACAGCCTCAACACTGTGGGGTCCGAAATACTGGTCCATTTCCTCAAAAAAAGCGCGCGTCGGATTGACCTGAAGCTTCGAATTCAGTGCAATCACGGCCTCGCCTTGCGACTCTACTAGCAGATGAAGGAATGTTTTGCAATCCCCGGGATGGTTCATGAGAAGATGGCGCAACCGCGTCAGACCATCCCGGTCCAACCGTTCCGCACGCAGATGGATCCTCACGGAATCTACCGCCTGCACCTGAGCATCGTCCAGAGTGAGAATGCTGTTGGCAATGATTTTTGATCCCTTTTCATCATGCTGCACTTTCCCGATCACCACGAGGGGTTCGTCTCCCTCCAGGAGGCCCCTCGCCTGAGAAAATGCTTCGGAGAAAGCCACCACCTCCACAACGCCCTCCTTATCCTCTAGAGCGAGAAAAGCCATGCGATCCCCCTTCTTGGTGGTGAGTTCCTTGGTGATGCTCACCATTCCGCACAGCACCGCTTCGGTCCCCTCAGCTTTTTCCCTTACCTTTTGAGTATCAGCAGAACAAAAAACGGCCAACCGGTCCGCGTAAAAATCCAGCGGATGCCCCGAAATGTAAAAGCCCAGAGCTTCCTTTTCGAACTGAAGGGTAAGGCGCGTATCCCAATCGGGCACATCGGGGAGAGGCTGCGGGGGAGTTTTCTGCTGAGACCTGAGCAGATCGAACATATTGATCTGCCCGGACTGACGGTCCCTCTGCATCGCCTGAGCCTTCTCCAGGGCGCTGTCCAAACCCGCCATAACCCGTGCCCGGCTTCCGTGAATGGAATCGAACGCTCCGCACTTGATGAGCTGTTCCAGGACACGGCGATTGACCTTTGCAGTGTCCACCCTTTGACAAAAGTCGGTCAGAGACAAAAAACTCCCTTTTTCATGCCGCGTTTCAAGAATCACTTCAATGGCCGCCTCCCCCACATTTTTGACGGCGCCCAGGCCAAAGCGGATCTTACCCTCCACCACCGTGAAGTCCTTGCTGCTGGCATTGACATCGGGCGGAAGGATTTCAATCCCCTTTTCCTTGCATTCGTTGATGAGTTTTACCACCTGATCGGTATTGCTCAGGAAGCTGTTGAGGAGGGCCGCCATGAATTCTGTTGAATAGTGAGTCTTGAGATAGGCCGTCTGGTAAGCGATGAGCGCGTAAGCCGCGCTGTGAGACTTATTGAACCCATAGCCGGCGAATTTCTCCATCAAGTCAAAGATATGGTTGGCCTTGGCCAGGTCGATCCTGTTTTCTTTGGCTCCGGCGAGGAATCTGTCCCGCTGGGCAGCCATGACTTCCGGATTTTTCTTTCCCATGGCCCGGCGCAGAATGTCGGCTTCGCCCAGTGTGTAATTGGCCAGAACACTGGCGATTTTCATGACCTGTTCCTGGTAGAGAATCACCCCGTAGGTGGGTTGGAGGATCGGCCGAAGCTCCTCCAGTTCGTAGCTTACCTCTATCTGCCCGTGTTTTCCCTGAATATATGTCTCCACCATGCCGCTCTCGAGGGGGCCGGGACGGTAGAGAGCCACCAGGGCCACAATGTCCGCAAAATTCTCCGGCCTCAAACGAACGAGGATATCCCTCATTCCCGAGCTTTCGAGCTGAAATACGCCCGTCGTATCCGCGCGGCTGAGGAGCTCATAGGTATCCCGGTCGTCTAGGGGCAACTCTTCGATCCTCAAATCGATACCGTGGTTTTCACGAATGAGCTGAACGGCATTGTTGATGACCGTCAGGTTCCGTAAGCCCAAAAAGTCAAACTTGATGAGCCCTGCCTTTTCCACGTATTTCATGGAATACTGGCTCACCACTTCGTCTTCCTGTCCCTTGTAGAGCGGCATGTACTCAACGATGGGCTTATCGGCCATCACGACGCCAGCCGCATGAGTGGATGCGTGGCGCGTCAGACCTTCAAGGGCGAACGCGATTTCAAAAAGCTCGCGCAGTTGCGGATCTTCCCGCTGAAGTTCGGCAAGGCGGGGTTCAAGCTGAAAAGCCTTTTGAAGCGTCATGCCCGGAGAAGAGGGGATGAGCTTGGCGATGCGGTCCACTTCGTTGTAGGGCATGGCCAGGGCGCGCCCTACATCCCGAATGACGGCACGGGCCTGCATGGTTCCAAAGGTCGCAATCTGCGCCACCCTGTCTTTGCCGTATTTTTCCGTTACGTATTTAAAGACCTCTTCGCGGCCGTGGATACAGAAGTCGACGTCGATATCCGGCATGCTGATGCGTTCGAGATTGAGAAAACGCTCGAAAATGAGACCGTGTTCAATGGGATCGAGGTCCGTGATGCTCATGACATAGGCCACAAGGCTCCCCGCAGCGGACCCTCGCCCCGGCCCCACCGGGATTCCATGGCTTTTGGCGTAGTTGATGAAATCTGCGACGATGAGAAAGTAGGCGGGAAACCCCATCTGCCGGATCACGTCCAGTTCGTACCGGAGCCTTTCCTCGTATTCCTTCAGATCTTTCTCACTGAAACTAGAGCGTTTCTTCCGGATCAAAGGGAGTCGTTTTTCGAAGCCTTCCCAAACCGTCTTTTCGAACCGGTCTTCAATACTTTCCCCTTTTTCCAGGGGAAAAACGGGAAAGTGATATGCCCCCAGTTCAAGCTTCAAATTGCACCGTTCGGCAATGGCCACGGTGTTCTCCAGGGCTTCGGGCACGTGAGCGAATTCCTGTGCCATTTCTTCGGGGGATTTGAAGTAAAGCTGGTCCGTGGAGAATTTCATGCGCTTCTCATCCAGAATGGTTTTTCCCGTCTGGATGCCAAGCAGAATTTCATGGGCGCGGGCATCACTGCGGCGCAGATAGTGACAATCGTTCGTAGCGACAAGGGGGAGCCCCAGATCCCGTCCCAGCCGAATCAACCCTTCATTGACAATGGCCTGCTCCGGAATGCCGTTGGCCTGAAGTTCCAGGTAAAAATTGCCGGGGCCAAAGATTTCCGCATATTCCTGCGCCGCCTTTCGAGCATTTTCCTCCTGGTTGCGCAGCAGGTTCCAAGCTACCTCCCCTTTGAGGCACGCAGAAAGCCCAATGAGGCCCTCATTCCATTTTCTGAGGATTTCCTTGTCAATGCGCGGCTTGTAGTAAAATCCCTCCAGATAGGCGGAGGAGACGAGCTTCATTAAATTCTGATACCCTGTAACGTCTTTTGCGAGGAGGACAAGGTGATAGCTTCGGTCTTCGTCGCCACCCCCTCCGTTGTCTCCACGTCCTTGACGATCGAAGCGACTCCTGGGAGCCAGATAGACCTCACAGCCGATGATGGGCTTCAAACCCGCTTTATGGGCCTTTTCATAAAACTCGAGAGCTCCGAACATGTTCCCGTGATCCGTCACGGTCACTGCAGGCATGTTGTAGCTTCGAGCCGTATCGAGCAGATCCTGCAACCGAATCGCTCCATCCAGCAAGCTGTATTGGGAATGGACATGAAGATGCACAAAAGAGGTCATAGACAAAACTCCCAGCTAAGTGATATATTTCAATCCAGATTTGTATGGCGAAATGGTGCGAAATAGGAATCTAACTTTCTTGATTTCATTCCGATGAAGATATGCGTTGGACCGACGGGATTCATCCTCCATGAGTAATTCAGCCGCCTATTTCATACCCCCTGAGAGATGAAAGAACAAGAGAGGAATGTTCGCAGGTCTCGTAAGAGATAGCTCACACACCCAAGAGTGTCGTTGAATATCCATACGCACAGACCGTTTTACAACACTCGAAACCTCGACAATTTACACTTGACTTCCTCCCCATTCATCGTCTAAGATTTGCTGTGTCACAAGGCTTTAGCGGGTGTAGCTCAGTTGGTAGAGCACAAGCTTCCCAAGCTTGGGGTCGCGGGTTCGAATCCCGTCGCCCGCTCCAGTCAGACATTTGCTCCTTCTCACAAGGAAGGCTTCCCTTTTTGAGGTGGCAGCAATCCCCTTGTTTGGGGATAATGATTGCTTACTTCGATTAGTGGATGACAAGACTTCTGGATTCTCATAGCAGAGAAGCCTTTTTTTGGCTATATTTAGATTATTGTCGGGTCTACTGAGAGAAGTGGGTATTTTTACCCACTTTTTTTATTTTGTAACGATGTATCGAGTGCGAGAGGGAAAGACGGCGTTCATGTCGGAAACGGGAGATAAAACACAAGAGATCATCACCCAGGTATGGAATCTGGTGGAACCCCTGGTCCAGGCCGAAGGCATGGAACTCATAGAGGTGGAATATCGCAGAGAATCCATTGGGTGGGTATTACGCTTTTTTATCGATCAGGAAAGAGGGATATCCGTTGACGACTGTGCCAAAATAAGCCGGATTGTCAGTGACTTGCTGGATGTCGCGGACCCCATTCCCGTTGCCTACCATCTTGAAGTCTCTTCGCCCGGGTTGAACCGTCCCTTGCGCAAGTTGGATCATTTCCAGGAACACGTGGGAAAGATCATCGAAGTGCGGACAGCATCCCCTTTGACGCCCATTTTGAACCGACGCAATTTCAAAGGAAGACTCACGGCAGCCAACTCTGAAGAAATTACCATGGATTGCGATGGTCAACTTTTTGAGATTCCAATGAATCTCGTAGAACGGGCTCGTTTTTGCTATTTCGAATCTTCGAAGCAATAGTCCCACGTGATGTTTAAAAATAAAATATTTTGTCCATTCGAAGACGTTGTAAGGAGACAAAAAAACCATGGCCAGTGAACTCAAGCGGTTGATCGATCAGGTCAGCAGGGAAAAAGGTATTGACCGCCAGACATTGATCAACACACTGGAAGAAGCCATTAAATCAGCGATCAAGAAAAAGTACGGCAACCGGTTCGATCTGGACGTGACCTTCAACGAAGAGTTTGGAGAAATCGAAGCCTTTCAGTTCAAGGAAGTTGTGGAACAGGTGACGGATCACGAAAAGGAAGTCTCTCTTGAAGAGGCTTTGGCGCTCGACCCCGAGGTGGAGTTGGGAGACGAACTTGGCATCCGCATGAATACGGATGCACTGGGGCGCATTGCTGCTCAATCCGCCAAGCAGGTCATTATCCAGAAGATGAAGGATGCTGAAAGGGAGGTTGTTTACGACGAATTCAAGGGCCGAAAGGGTGAAATCGTCCACGGCATTGTACAACGCGTGGACAAGAACGGTATCACCGTAAACCTGGGACAGGCCGAAGCGCTTCTTCCCGCCAAGGAACAAATCCCCCGGGAGGTATTCCGGCAGGGGGATCGTATCCGCGCCTATGTGCTGGAGGTCAAGAAAATCAGCAAAGGCCCTCAGATCATCTTGAGCCGTACGCATCCTCATTTCCTCATTCAGTTGTTTCACTCGGAAGTTCCGGAAATCGCGGAAGGAATTGTCAGCATCATCAGCGCCAACCGGGAACCGGGCTCACGCGCCAAGATCGCCGTCGTTTCCAAAAACCCCGATGTCGATCCGGTAGGCGCCTGCGTGGGCATGAAGGGGTCACGCGTGCAGAATGTGGTCCAGGAACTTCGAGGCGAAAAAATCGACATCGTTCCATGGAATATGGACCCTGCGAAGTTCGTCGTCAATGCGCTCGCTCCCGCCATCATTTCAAAGGTCATTATCGATCAGAACAACAGGAGCATGGAAGTCATTGTGCCTGATGATCAGCTTTCCCTCGCCATTGGCAAGAGGGGGCAGAACGTTCGCCTGGCTTCGAGACTCACCAACTGGCGCATCGACGTGAACAGCGAAAGCCGTTATGGGCGAAAGAAACAAGCGGGTTATCAGGCGCTCCTGCAGATCAAGGGCCTGACGACTGAAATGGCCGACCGTCTCTACGAGGCAGGTATTACGTCGTTGCAGGATTTCTTGGAAGCCGGCACCACTGAACTGGAGGATCTGACACGGCTCTCGGAAGCGGCCGTCTCAGAAATGAAAGAGGAAGCGAAAATTCTTTTATCGACCAGGGTTGCCGGAACGGTCACGGATTCGGAAGACTCCGTGAAAATGTCGGAGTCAAAAGGTGGTTCGGAGGAAGAAGCACCCCAGGTTTCTGAGGTTTCTATGGACGAAAGGTCCACGGCGGGAACTTCCAGTGAGAATGTGACAGGGGAGTGATTTTGTTGCGTAGAGGCCATCTGCCGATCAGAACATGCGTCGTATGTGGCCGGAAGGAGCCAAAATTTGCTCTCTTACGAATGGCCCTCGACTTCGAAGAAAAGAAGTTCATTGTGTTGGATCGCGATCAATGCCTGGAAGGACGCGGAGCTTATGTCTGCCCGGGTTGCTTGCCCCGATTACGTTTTACTAAACGGGTCCAAAAGGCTTTTCGGAACAAGGCGAAAGGGTTGGCCCAAGACATCCGTCAATGAAGCTCGGCATTTTATAAGGGTTCGAGTGCGAAGAAGTACGAAATCATTTCATCCCTTTTCCGTGGGGGGCGGAACATGAAAATGGATAACGCACATTTTCCGGTTTCTTTAAGAACCTCCAATGAAAGTTCTGATTGAAGCAGTGATCGACTTATATATCGTTTTTGTTCTATTCGGAATGTAAGGCTGTTTTTCGACTTGTACGTTCACCGTGACAATGGGAGCTAAGGGGTGAAGGTTTAAAATAGATAATAGAAATAAGCCAAGTTAGATAAGGGGGAAGTTTTCATGACGCGAATGAGGGTGCATGAACTTGCGAAAGAGCTCAATATGAATAACAAAGATCTGATTGATCGAATTCTCAAGTTGGGGATTCAGGTCAAAAACCACATGAGCACTTTGACTGAATCCACAGTGGAAAAGATCCGTCAGCAGTTTACAGAGGACAAGACGGAAACGGTTGAAGAGAAGCGAATCGGGAGAGCCGTCATCAGGAGACGGAAAAAGACCTTTGAAGAAGAAGGTCCTGCTGTCGAGGCCGTACCAATAGAGGCAGCAATGGCGGTCCCGTCCGTTCAGGAAGAAATAGCCCCAATGGTTCCCGCTCCACCCGAAGCGACAGCAACACCAGTGGCGGAAGTGGAGCCCACGCAAGAAGAGCCCGGGGAAGAGGCGCCCTCGCCCGCCCCCGTGCACCCAGTTGAAACGCCCCTGGAAAAGGTCGAAAAAGTAGAAGCAGTAGAAGAGCCGGTACACGTGGAGGTTACACCCGAGCCTTCAATTCCCCCTGAAGAGCTCCCTCGGGAAATTTCCTCTGCTCCCCCTACAGAGGAAGAAACCCCTTCACCGGCCGAAGTGAAAGCCATCTCCCCTGAGCCTGAAGCGCAAGTTCCTCCATCGGAAGTGGAAGAGGTAAAGAGAGAAGCGAGCCAGGAACCCTTGGAAGCGGAAGTTGCGAGAAAGGAACTGGAAGAACAGATGCCTCAAGAGCAGCTTGAAGTACAAGCTATCCCTACCCCCGAGCCAGGTGAAGAACCGGCTGCTGAGACCGTAGCCGGCGAGGTCGCTGCAGAAGAAGAGGAGTCCAAGGCCAAGAAGGCCAAGAAGAGGCGCCGTAAAAAATCCCGCAAAGACGAACCGGCACGCATCATCAAACTGCCCGATATCATTCCACCTGAACCCGAGGAAGAACCGGAGCTGCCGCATCTGGCGCCTCGTCTCCAGGCAAAAGCGGTTACAGAGGAAAAGGAAGTCAAAGAAGCTCCCCGCAAGAAGAGGGTCAAAGCCGTCGACGAGGTGGTCAAGGAGGCTCCCGACCGGAAACGCAAGGGCGGGCAACGCAAAGAAGTTTTTGTACGCGAAGACCTCTATTCCAAAAAGGAGCTTGCGGCTCAGGCGGATCGCGGCCGTCCGAAAGACAGGGAAAGGCCCTCTGTAGAGGAAGCCAAAGCCGAGCCTGCAGTGGCCAAGATAGGGAGAAAGAAAATCAAAATCGACGAAGCGATTACTGTCGCGAATCTGGCCAAGCAAATGGGGCAGAAGGCGGGTGAAGTCATCAAGAAACTGTTGCTCCTCGGGCTCCCCGCCAGTATCAACCAGGCTCTGGATTTTGATACGGCAGCGCTGGTTGCCAGTGAATTCGACTTCGAAGTGGAAAAGGTCGGATTCGAAGAGGAAGAAGTGCTTCAAACACAGCAGGACCGCGAGGAAGATCTCGTCCCGAGACCTCCCGTCATCACGGTTATGGGACACGTCGACCACGGTAAGACATCCCTTCTCGACGCCATACGGAAAACCAACGTCATCAGCGGGGAGGCGGGAGGCATCACCCAGCACATCGGTGCTTATGACGTCAAGCTGGAAAACGGACACGTGGTCTTTCTGGATACTCCGGGCCATGAAGCCTTCACCGCCATGCGTGCCCGTGGAGCCAAGGTGACGGACATCGTCATCCTGCTGGTAGCGGCGGACGACGGTGTCATGCAGCAGACGATCGAAGCCATCAACCACGCCAAAGCGGCTGAAGTCCCCATCATCGTGGCCATCAATAAAATAGATAAGCCCAATGCAAACGTGGAGAAGACCAAACGGCAACTGGCGGAACAGGGTCTCATCCCCAGTGAATGGGGCGGAGATACAACCATGGTGGAAATTTCCGCCAAAAAGCAAATCGGCATAGATGAGCTTCTGGAGATGGTTCTTCTGCAGGCAGAACTATTGGAATTGAAGGCCAATCCAAACAAGCCTGCCCGCGGGCGTGTCATCGAATCCAAGCTGGACAAGGGGCGGGGTCCCGTGGCTACTATCCTGATCCAGGAAGGAACTCTGAAGGCGGGCGACATTTACGTCTGTGGAGTGAATTCCGGACGCGTTCGAAACATGTTCAATGACAGGGGAAAACGGTTGATGTCGGCCGGGCCTTCCATGCCTGTTGAAGTTCTCGGCTTTTCAGGAGTCCCCAACGCGGGGGATCAATTCATTGTCCTGACGGACGAGAAACAGGCCAAACTCGTTGCGGAACATCGTTCCCTCAAACTGCGGGAAAAAGAGCTCACCCGGACTTCCAAGGTCACCCTGGAGAGCCTGTTCGATCAGATCCGCGAGGGCGAAATCAAGGAACTCAATGTCATCCTGAAAACAGACGTGCATGGGTCCCAGGAAGCCATCAGCGACTCGCTCTTGAAGCTCTCGACACCTGAAGTGAAGGTCAACATCATTCATAATGCCACCGGCGCCATCACGGAAACGGACATCATGCTGGCTGCCGCATCCAATGCCATCGTGATAGGGTTCAATGTGCGCGGGGACTCGAAAGTTTTGGAACTGGCGGAACAGGAAAATGTGGATGTGCGATATTACGACATCATCTACCAGCTCCTGAGCGATATCCGGGACGCCATGGTGGGTATGCTCGAACCCGTTTTTCAAGAAAATGTACTAGGCCGTGCCGAAGTGCGGCAGACCTTCCAGGTACCCAAGATCGGCATGATCGCCGGTTCATACGTGCTGGACGGCAAGGTGGAACGCGGCGCAAAGGTGAGAGTCCTCAGGGACCAGGTTGTTGTTTACGACGGGAAAATCGGTTCTTTGAGACGGTTCAAGGAAGATGCAAAAGAGGTCAAAGCCGGATTTGAATGCGGTATCGGCATCGAGAATTTCAACGATATCAAAGTAAACGATATCCTCGAGGTTTACGAACTCAAGGAAGTCAAACCCACGTTGGAAGGTGACAGCGACAAAAAATCGTAACTCTCATATTAGCCACGGAGGCACAGAGGGCTCAGAGAAAGACCTTCAAATGAAATTTCCGTGCTCTCCGTGGTTCAGATGAAATCTGACAACGTCAAGTTATGCCCATAATCGCTGGGCGGGTCATCTCAGGTCCGACGCACGGTTTGGATCTGGTTTCACCCCTATGGATCTGTTCATATGACAGTCGGAATTGCACGCGTAACGTTCAGGCTCCACGGCAATCAGTCTCTCAAAGAAAAGCGCAAAGTCGTCAAGAGCCTCATCGAGAAGAGCCGCCACCGGTTCAATGTTTCCGTCGCGGAAGTTGCGGACCAGGATGTACATCAGCGCACCACCATCGGTGTGGCGGTGATCGGAAGCGACGGGCGCGTTATCAATTCTCTTCTGGATCGCATCATCGATTTCATGGATTCCCTCAGCCTGGCAGACATGGTGGAACGGGAATTCGAACTGATTGCGCTGGGGGATTGACCATGGACCCTTGCGAGGGTCTTTATTTTCATCGGGCGGTTGTTTTTTGCCACTCGATTCAATTTCGTCCCCATGGCGAGGATAAAGACTATGGAATATAAGCGCTCCGACCGGATAGCCGATCTCCTTCAAAAGGAGATTGCAGACCTGGTCTTCCGCAGAGTAAAAGATCCCCGCGTCACTTCCGTGACCATCAGCGGGGTGGATGTGACGGCTGATCTCAAACACGCCCGCGTCTATTACTGCGTCATGGGCTCGCCCACAGAAGAGGAAAAACAATCCGTGGCTCAAGGCCTCAACAAGGCCAAGGGGTTCATACGTCAAGAACTGGGAAAGCGGTTGTACATACGATATGTACCCCAGATAACGTTTTGTTACGACCAATCGTTTGAGTACGGGGACAAAATCGAGCGCATACTGAAAGGTTTGCACGAAAATGAATGAGATCTACCGGGAGACTATCGACAAGATCGTGGAAGCAATCCGCGAGCACCATCGGTTCCTCATCGTCACGCACATCAAACCGGATGGGGATGCCGTGGGGTCCTTGCTTGGTCTCTCCTTTCTTCTCCGCCGCCTGGGGAAATCAGTCACTGCATGCACTCAAGATCCCATACCCACCACCTTGGAATTTCTTGCCGGTTCGGAAAGCATCAGCCATGAGGTACCTCAACCTTACCTTTACGATGTCGCCATTCTGGTGGATTGCGGGGATTTTCCCCGCGTAGGTTCTTCATTTGCCGAAGCCGTCGGCAGGGTCCCTTTCCTTATCAACATCGATCACCATTACGGGAATGTTCCTTTCGGAGACATCTGCTGGGTCAATGCGTCGGCAAGCAGCACCTGCGAAATGCTTTACCACCTGAGCTCCGCGCTCTCGGTTCCCCTGGACAGGGAGATCGCCACTCATCTCTACACGGGACTGTTAACGGACACAGGCTCTTTCCGTTTTGGGAACACGAATCAGAAGGTCCTGGAGATAGCCGCCGACCTTGTGGGCGCCGGCGCTGAACCGGCTCACATCGCTCAGCAGATTTTCGACTCCGCGTCTCCCCAAAGGCTCAAACTGCTGGCCCGGGTATTGTCCTCGGTTGCATTCCACGCAGATGCGCGTCTGGCAACGGCGGAACTCAGCTTGAAGATGTTCGACGAAACGGGAACCTCCTCCATGGACAGCGACGGTTTCATCAATCAGCTCCGTTCAGTAAAATCCGTCGAGATGGCCATGGTTTTCAGAGAGAGTGCCGAAGGACTTGTACATATCAGCATGCGATCCAAGGGAAAAGTGGATGTGGCCACCTTCGCTCAGACCTATGGAGGAGGAGGACATCGGCAGGCTGCCGCTTTTCGTTCCTCCGGTGATTTGCAGACAGTTCGTGCAAAGTTCACGGAGGAAGCGCGGAATTACCTGATGGTAAACTCGAAGGGCTCAACAGTATGAAAAATCCACTTCCCGGGATGCGTTCAACCTGGCACATCCAATGTTGTTTGTCCGCATCCGGCAGCAAAATTTTGTGGTAGACATGAATTGTGAATATGCAAAAAATGCCGCTTTCCCTGAAAAGCCCGAAGTAACTTCAAATCCCGGTTCTCCTGTTCATGGCGTTTTAGTCCTTGACAAGCCGGAGGGTATAACGTCTTTTGGGCTGGTAGCGAAGGTCAAAAAGCTGCTGAACATAAAGAAGGTGGGGCATTGTGGCACTCTGGATCCATTCGCCACCGGCGTGATGATCCTCTGCCTCAACCAGGCTACGCGCATTGTGGATCAGTTGCTGGTGCAGGATAAGGCCTACCGTTTCACCTTACGCTTCGGAGTGGAAACGGACACTCTGGACAGAACCGGCCAGGTGATCCGCGTTTATGAAGGTCCTCCACCATCGGAAGACGAGTTGATGATGAGGGTGAAGGGGTTTCTGGGAACTCATCAGCAGCGGGTTCCCCGCTACGCCGCTGTGAAGATCCAGGGCAAGAGGCTTTATGAACTGAGCCGCAAGGGAATAGAAGTCGATCTGCCATCACGCGAAGTTCAGATTCAACGCCTGGAACTCATCAGTTACAGGTGGCCTGAAGCCGTTCTGGAGGCGGAGTGCTCTAAAGGGACCTATATTCGGCAACTGGCAAGCGATCTTGGCACTCAATTGGGGTGTGGAGCCCATGTGACCCAATTACGACGTTTGAGGAGCGGGTCGTTTGGTATAGAATGCGCCATATCCCTGGATGCATTTCCGGAAAGATCGCCATGCAGTTTCTGGGAGAAAAAACTCATCACCATGAACGAGGCATTGCCTCATTTACCTGGGATTGTCGTCACAAACAAACGGATAGTGAAACGAATCCAGGAGGGGACCCTCGATTCTGATTGGGAAAATGAACACAGAGACCATTTCGCGGTCTCGAATGTTCCAGTCAAGGTTTTAGCTCCCGATAATCATTTGGTAGCGCTGTGGTGGCCTCATGCAGATGGCCGGGAACAGCGTCGTTTGCGCGTGTTTCAATCGGTCCGGTGAATTCTCACGGGGCGATGAGCACAAGTGGTCTGTGGACCGTGGTTCCACCAGGGCGGAGCCATTGGAACCAGGATCATCAACATCATGTTCACAATAGTGAAACAAAGGAGAAACGCCGTGGTAATGACCCCTGAAAAAAAGCAATCGATCATAGATGACTTCAAAATGCATCCATCCGATACGGGTTCGCCCGAAGTTCAGATCGCACTTCTCAGTGAAAGAATCACCTATCTGACGGAGCATTTCAAAGTCCACAAGAAAGATCATCATTCAAGACGCGGGCTGCTGAAGCTTGTCGGACAGCGCAGGCAGTTGCTCAATTATTTGAAGAAGAAAAACATCGACCGTTACAACACCGTTATCGAACGGCTTGGATTACGGCGCTAGTTTTCCTCAATCCGCCTCCCGACCCGATTTTCACAGGAGGCGGAAGTATTATATAACATAAGGAAATTATTTATGAAACATTCAGTTCAAGTCGAGGTGGGCGGACGTCCGCTTACCATCGAATGTGGTCACGTAGCCGCACAGGCCAGTGGGTCTGTAATGGTGCGTTATGGAGACACTGTCGTGCTCGTGACGGCGACCAAAGAAGACCGAGTCAGGGAAGGCATCGATTTCTTGCCTCTCATGGTCGACTATCAGGAAATGAGTTACGCGGCAGGTCGCATTCCGGGTGGTTTTTTCCGGCGTGAAATGGGCCGTCCCAGTGAAAAAGAAACCTTGACTTCACGCCTTATCGACCGCCCTATCCGTCCACTGTTTCCCAAGGGCTACACCTACGAAACGCAGGTCATTGCCACGGTTCTCTCTGTGGACATGGAAAACGAACCCGATGTCATTGCCATGACCGGTGCATCTGCAGCGTTGCACATTTCTCCAATTCCTTTTCATGGTCCGGTGGCCGCTGTACGCGTCGGCCGTGTGAATGGGGAATTTCTCATCAACCCGAGCGCACTGCAGTTGGAAGAGAGTGACCTGAACGTGGTGGTGGCCGGAAACTATGATGCGGTGGTCATGGTGGAAGGTGGAGCGAACTTTGTTTCCGAAGAAGTCCTCATTGAAGCCATTGATTGCGGGCATGCAGCCATTCGTCCCATTTTGGACGCTCAGGAAGCATTGCGTAAAATGGTGGGCAAGGAAAAGGAGGTTCTACCCGAAGTGGTCCAAGACCCGGCCTTGATCCAGGCCGTCAATGAGCTTGCCTCCCTGGAAATGCGGGAAGTGATGACCACTGCGGATAAACTCCTGCGACGCACCAAAAAGAAAGCCCTCAAGGAGCGCATCAAGGAAAAAATGGCGGAGGATTACCCCGAGCGGCAGAAGGAAATCGAGGACGCGCTTGAGGACTTGGAAAAACGTGTGGTCAGACGCATGATGGTCGAAGAGGGTCGAAGGATCGATGGCCGCAAGTTTGACGAAATCCGGCCCATTTCCATCCAAACGGGTATTCTCCCCAGGACTCATGGATCCGCCATCTTCACCCGTGGAGAGACTCAGGCCCTTGCCATAGCCACTTTGGGGTCCTCCTCCGATGAACAGAAGATAGAAACTCTGGCTGGTGAAATGTTCAGATCCTTCATGCTCCATTACAACTTTCCACCCTTTTCGGTGGGAGAAGCAAAGCCCCTCCGCGGCCCCGGTCGCAGGGAGATCGGACATGGCGCTCTTGCGGAAAGAGCCGTTAGACCCGTTCTACCCAAAGATGGAGAGTTCCCTTACACCATTCGGCTCGTTTCCGAAGTTCTGGCTTCCAACGGATCGAGTTCCATGGCTACGGTCTGTGGCTCCTGCCTGGCCCTCATGGACGCAGGGGTTCCCCTTTTGGATTCAGTAAGCGGAATCGCCATGGGTCTCATCAAAGAAGGCGACGATGTGATTATCCTTTCAGACATCCTGGGGGATGAAGATCATCTTGGAGACATGGACTTCAAGGTTACGGGAAACGAACGCGGCATTACAGCTATCCAGATGGACGTGAAGATTGCCGGAATCGACCGCAGCATCATGCAACGCGCTTTGGAACAGGCTCGCCAGGGGCGTATCCATATCGTAGGCAAGATGCGGGAAGTCATGCCCGCACCCAGGGAGGAACTCTCTCCCTACGCTCCCCGGGTTGTTACCATCAACATTAACCCCGAAAAAATCCGCGATGTGATCGGCCCCGGCGGGAAGGTGATTCGCGCTATTGTGGCTGAAACCGGTGCTAAAATCGACATCGACGATTCAGGTCGTGTCGTTGTCATGAGTCCGGACGCAACCGCATGCAACAAGGCCATCGACAAAATCAAGAGCTTAACTCAGGAACCCGAGGTGGGACAGCTTTACATGGCGCGCATTGTCCGCATTACAGACTTTGGAGCATTTGCGGAAATCCTGCCCGGAATCGATGGACTGATCCATATCTCGCAGCTGGACCACACACGAGTCCGCAAGGTAACCGATGTGGTTCAGGAAGGCGAAGAGGTGCTTGTCAAGGTAATCGAAATCGATAAGGACGGACGTATCCGGTTGAGCCGCAAGGCAGCCCTGGAGAAGCCCTCGACGGATAAAGAATAGCTGCAATGGAGACTCTTCCGAGTTCCATAAGCCGATGATGGGTAACGAGCAAAAAGATTCCATTGCGGGGCGGGTGTTTTCTCGCCTCTCCTTCAAAAAGCTCTGGAATCTTGCGCTTGATACTCATCCCGTTTTCATGACCCATAAACAAACCGCCCTATGATGGGTCCCAATAGGCAGTTCCATCTGTAGAAGTCCAGCCTGTGCGGATCTTTGTTGTCATCCGACAGGCGTTTTTTTCAGATGCGCTTGTTTATTCATCCACCTACACCATCTTGATCTAGTGAAATAAAACAGACATTGAAATGAGCGCCCCTGCGCATGATGCGGCATGTTCCTCGTAATGGGACAGGCTTGCCGCAACCCATCATGTTGAGACGGCGCCTTTCAGATAATAGAAGGGGAAAGCTTGTACCAGAAGACAGTTCTTCGCAATGGGATTCGTGTGGTCACAGAAAAGATACCTTACGTTTACTCCGTATCTACCGGCATATGGGTGGGCGTCGGGTCCCGGGACGAACAGGAGAGCGAACGGGGAATCACTCATTTTATCGAGCATATGCTCTTCAAGGGGACTCAGCGTCGCACCGCACTGGATATCGCCAAGGAACTCGATGCGGTGGGAGGCTTCGCCAACGCTTTCACCTCCAAAGAACATGTTTGCTTCCATGCAAAAGTTCTGGACACTCACCTTCCCCTCGTTGTAGATGTTTTGACAGACATCTTTCTCAATTCCGTGTTTGCGCCTCAAGAAATCGAAAGGGAACAGCAGGTCGTTCTACAGGAAATCCGGATGATCGAAGACACCCCGGACGAGTTCGTCCACGTTCTCTTTCAAGAAATGTTTTGGAAAAACAACCCATTGGGATTACCCATCTATGGTACGGCCGAAACGGTAGCCCGTACAGACCGCGAGAGCATTCTCCGTTACCTCGATCGCACGTTTCATCCAGAACAAATCGTAGTGGCAGCAGCCGGCAATCTGGAACACGACCGCTTTGTCGATCTGGTCGCCCCATCGCTCGAAACCCTGAACCATCGCGAACGCCGCGCAGACCGCAAAAAACCTTCCATTCATCCGGCTATTCAGGTGATAGAAAAGGAACTGGAGCAGGTACATCTATGCCTGGGCCTGAAAGGCGTCGCACAGACCGATGAAAACCGTTTCCCCTGCCATATCCTCAATGTCATTCTGGGTAACAGTATGAGCAGTCGTCTCTTTCAGGAAATTCGAGAAAAAAGGGGACTCGCCTATTCTGTATACTCCTTTCTGAACAGCCATGCGGACACGGGAATGCTCGGGGTATACGCCGGAATCGCTCCGGAAAATATCGAAGAAACCCTCAAGCTCATTCGGCAGCAACTCGATCTTTTGGCGACTGAACCCATCCCGGAAACAGAACTCGCTGCGGCTAAGGAATACCTTCGCGGCAGTATGTACCTCAACGCAGAAAGCACCGACTCCCGTATGAACCGGTTGGCCAAGAATGAGTTCCTTTTCGATCGTTTCATTCCCTTTGAGGAGGTAGAAGAAAAAATTATGGCGGTGGATGCCGGTTCCATTCAAGAGTGGTTTCAATCGGTGTACCACCCCCAACGCATGGGCCTTCTCCTTCTCGGTCCGGCGGGTCTCAAAGAGGCACATCTGGAAAACATCTTGCTCGAAAAAGAATAAGGTGAGCCATGTCATTGTTTTTCCAGGTACTCGCCAGCGGATCCAAAGGGAACTCCATCGTCGTGTGCAGTTCCAAAACCCGGGTGCTCTTCGATTCCGGATTGAGCTGCAAGGAAATCGTCCGCCGCCTCGAAAAGACTCCTGTGAATGGCAAGGATCTGGACGCCCTGGTCATCAGCCACGAACACCAGGACCACAGCCGAGGCTGCGGGGTTATCAGCCGCCGTTTCGATCTGCCCGTTTACCTCACGCGGGGAACTCTCGAGAACCTGCCGCCTCAGGTGGGACAACTGGCATATTCTCAAGTTTTTCAAACGGGGGCTTCATTCACCATCGGCGATTTGAAGATTCATCCTTTTGCCGTTTCCCATGACGCCGGAGAACCCTCCGCCTTCGTCATTGAGCAGGGAAGCATCCGCATGGGAATCTGTACAGATCTCGGCATGGTGACACAATTGGTCAAAATTCGCCTTCAGCAATGTCAGGCGCTCGTAATCGAATCCAATCACGATGTCACCCGCCTCATGGAAGGTCCCTACCCGCTTCATTTGAAACAGCGCATCCGAAGCCGCCATGGTCACCTCTCCAATGAGGAAGCCATTGAACTCCTCAAGGACTTGCACCATGAGGGTCTGAAATCGGTTCTGTTTGCACACCTGAGTGAAACCAACAATCATCCGGACCTCGTGCGCCGTGGCTTTCAGAAATTAAGCCTCTGCCAGGAATGGGAAGGGGTGCGATTTGAAATCGGGAAGCAAAACGAAGTCTCAACAGGGATTGAACTCGCCTGACCGCTCCCCTTCCATTGCCTCTTCGATGGGGACTAAGGGGGGTGAAAGTCCATACGAGGTTTCGGGTAGACTCCAAGATGGAAAAATGATGCTCATCTGAAAATACAAGAAGATCCCGCCTTAAGGAGAATTCTATGGAAACATTGCCCAAATGTTTGCTGCTCCCCGTCGACGGCAGTCAGGAATCTCTCAGGCCCGCCCAGTTTCTGGCAGACCTCTATCCCCAACGGGATACGATCGACATCATCCTTTGCTATTTCCTGCCACCCCTTCCCCCTATTTATCGGCAAAGACCCGATTCCCCCGAGATGTATGCAAAATTGAAAGCGATGCAAACAGTGCGTGATAAAAATAAGCGGTCCATTCTGGACCGTGCCAGGGAATTTCTCATAAGCATCGGGTTTTCCGGGGAGCATATTCAGGAGCATGTCGAAGAGAAGGCCCTCAGCGTGGGCAGGCAAACCTGCATATTGGCGGAGCGCAAAAAGGTGGACGCCGTTCTTGTTCAAAAGCAAGTCGTCAGAAGTCTGGAAGATTTTCTGTCCTCAGACATTTCCTCCGCTCTGCTGCAGCATTGTCTGACGAGTCCCATATGGTTGATAGACGGCAACGTCGACCCAAGCCGGGCGGTGATACTCCTGGAAGATGAGCATACATCCTTTAGAGCCGTGGACCATGCGGCGTTCATGCTGGAGGAAACCGATACGCACATCACTCTTCTCTACCTTGCTAAATCCGTCAAGGCGGCTTTGAAATGCCCGGCTTTTTCTCTTGATGCGGAAATGGGAGAATGGCTGAAATCGAGCGCGGGAAAGGATGTATTGCCGATTGTAATGGAAGCAAAAGCAATTTTGAAAGAGGGGGGCGTTTCTGAAGAACGCCTGGATCTGACGGTGCTGCCTGGGAGGGGAAACAAAGCTTCCGAGGTCACATCTTATTGCAGGGAGGCGGGCATCGGCATTGTCGTCCTGGGCCATTCACATCCCACCGGAATATGGAGTTTTCTCAAGAGCTCGGTCACTCAAAAAATGCTGACCGAGCTCCACGATATGGCCTTATGGATCAACCAATGATCTATGCTTTGGCATGTTTTGCCGCAGGACTTCGCTTCTTGAGATCTTCATACAGAATCAGCAGAGGACTGGCCACATAAATGGAAGAATAGGTTCCCGTGATGATGCCGATGAGAAGGGCGAAGGAGAAGTCGTGAATGACCGTACCCCCCAGTACGAACAGGCATCCCGCGACGAGGAGCACTGTACCCGAAGTCAGGATGGTCCGGCTCAGGGTCTGGTTGATACTCATATTGATGATATCCTTGAAGTCTTCTTTCCGGCTTTTCCTGTAATTCTCACGAATACGGTCGTAGACGATGATTGTGTCGTTGAGGGAAAAACCCACGAGGGTCAAAATGGCCGCAAGCACTTCCAGGGTAAATTCCTTGTTGGTCAGAGCGAAGACCCCCACGGTAATGAGTACATCATGGATGAGGGAGAGCACCGCTCCCAAGGCATAAGGCAACTTGAGAAACCAGCAGAGGACAAGGGTCACCAGCAAGGCACCCACAATGAGGTAAACGACCCCCACGCCGAGCGCTTCCAGCAGGTAGACCCCCACGATGAGTACGGCCACCATGATTCCGCTGCTGGCCCATTTGAACTCAAATCGTCCGGATATGTAAATGGCAATGAAAAGCAACGCATAGTAGATGGCAAAGAGGGCCTTTTGCCGCAAATCGTGTCCCACCTTGGGCCCTACCATTTCGACACGCATTACAGTCACCTGCCCTTCGCCGTAGGCCTTTTCCAGGGCGGACTGGACCGTTTCGGAAAGACTCTGAACCTCGGAGCTCATCATCCCCGCACGAATGAGGTATTCATTGTCCTTGGCAGCACCGATCTGCTGTACAGTACTTTGAGAAATCAGGTCCTTCAGTGCTGAACGGATCTCATCGGGACTGGTTGTCTTCTTGAACTGAACCTGAATCAAGGTGCCGCCGGAAAAATCCACACCGAGATTGAGGCCCCCTCGATAAATGAGCGCACACAAACCAAGTAAAATCAATATACTGGAAAGCACAAATGCCTTATAGCGATTTCCTACGAAATTCAGATTGATATCGGGTCTGATCCATTCCATTCCGTCTACTCCTTGGTTCTAGAAAGCTAGATGCTCAGCGTACGCATGCGACGTTCACTCAACAAGTAATCGAAGATAATGCGTGTTACGACGATTGCGGTAAACAAGTTTGCGACAAGACCGATGGAGAGGGTAACCGCAAACCCCCGGATAGGGCCGGTCCCGAACTGAAAGAGAACCAAGGCGGCGATCAGGGTCGTGATATTGGCGTCGATAATGGTGACCGTAGCCTTGCTGTACCCGGCGTCAAGGGCCGCCCGGGGTGTTTTGCCCAGTCTCATTTCTTCGCGTATGCGTTCATAGATGAGCACGTTGGCATCGACGGCCATACCGATGGTGAGAGCAATACCTGCAATACCCGGAAGCGTCAGCGTTGCTCCGAATGCGGCAAGTCCGGCGAGAATCAGAATAATATTCATGACGAGGGCCACATCCGCCACGACACCCGACAGCTTGTAATAAATGACCATGAAAAAGATGATGGAAATACCCCCCACCAAGCAGGCAAGCAACCCTTTCTGAATGGAGTCTTTTCCAAGAGCGGGACCCACCGTCCGCTGCTCTAGAATTTTAACGGGCGCGGGCAGCGCGCCGGCTCGCAGCACAATGGCCAGGTCCCGGGCCTCTTCCATGGAAAAGGACCCGGTGATACTGGCGCGTCCCCCGCTGATCTTTTCCTGAATGACGGGAGCGGAGTAAACGACACCGTCCAGTACGATGGCAAGCTGCTTTTTCACATTGGCTTCGGTGACACGTTCGAAGATCCGTCCTCCCTGCTGATCGAAAGTCAGAGAAACGTAAGGCGTATTGTATTGAGTATCGATCTGGACCTGAGCATTGGTGATGTATTCGCCCGTCATGAGGGTGCGGTCTTTCAGGGCGATCTGACTCTGATAGGTCTGCCCGGTCGTCTTGTCTTCACGCTTCATGGTGTAGACTTTTACTCCGGCTGGAATCTTGCCGTCCTTTATATCCTGCGGCGTCACACCTTCCGCCACCAGTTTGAATTCCAACAGCGCCGTTTTACCGATGAGAGCGACCGCACGCTGAGGCTCTTTCACACCGGGAAGCTGGATGAGAATTCGATCTTCCCCTTCAGGGCGAATATCGGGTTCACTCACGCCAAATTGATCGATACGGTTCCGGATCGTTTCCAAACCCTGAGCGACCGCCATCTTTTTGGTACGCTCCACTTCAGTCGGCTTCATGGCCAAAGTCACTTTCATGCCCTCAGCGCCGGTTTCTCCACTTTTCCATTCCAGGGTGGGAAAGTCTTTATCCAGGATATCCTTGAGCTGATTCTGCTGGTCAACACCAGGCAATTGGATTTCAATGTTCAGATCCTTTGCCCTGGTAATCTGAGTGAAGGCAACATGCTGTTCACGGAGAGTCTCTTTGAGGTCTTCAGCGAGACGCTCCAGCGTACTCTCCACCGCCTTATCCGACTCGACCTCCAGCACCAGATGCATACCGCCCTGGAGGTCGAGACCGAGATGGATTTTTTCCGTGGGAAAGATCTTGGTCCACCATGAAGGTAAAGACGAGCTCAAGGTTGGCACCAGATAAACGATCCCTGCGATCAGGATCGCAACTACCATCAGTGTACGCCATTGAAGATTTTTCAAACCGATTCCCCCCAAAAGCTTTTAGAGCCTGACCGAAAAGCCGTTTTTGAAAGCGGCAAACGTCTTCCCTTCATTATAAAATTCTGTCGTGTATTGAATTGATGAAGGCACTTGGTATTCTCAGGCAGACTCTTCTATGAGTCCTGATTCGACAGAAAGGGACACCTCCCTGACAACTGAAATGTGCCCCCCATGTCCTTTGACGATATGCAATGACAGGAATGAAATTTACTCGGCAGTCTCGCCTTTGCCAAGTACTGCCGCAATATAGCCCCGCTGCACCTTCACTCGAACCTTATCGGCGATTTCCAACGTTACGACAGTATCGGTCATGCCCGTAATCGTTCCCTGGAGCCCCCCCTGGGTGAGCACCCGGTCCCCTTTTTGCAAATTGGAGAGCATGTTCCGGTGTTCCTTCTGCTTTTTCTGCTGGGGTCTTATGAGGAGAAAGTAGAAGATCACAACCATTAAAAGCAGAGGGGCAAAAGCGGCCAAACCACCTCCAGCCTGTCCTCCTGCGCCACCTTGCCCTCCAACACCCATCGCGTACGCTATACTAGCCCACTCCATGCGTTCCTCCATGAATAGTTGAACTGAACGAGAACTAAAATTCGGTTTCCAACTCACCCGGCAATCACCCTCAAGGGTGATTTACGCAACCATAGTGAAATATTTCCTTCACTCCCCCATGACCCGATGGGTCATAGCGAAGCATGAAAAGGTAGATCTTGTTTCATTCCCAACATGAAAGCATCGGGTAGGAAAACCCAAGCTACCATTTCATATAAAAAGAAAGGCTCATATAAACGACATTTTATGAGTTTTGTCAACGGGCCAAAATCATTAAATCCCTTTTGCCGCGCTTCGGTTGCCGATACATTTGAAATAGCAGACAGTTAAATCGTGGGCTTAAAAAAAACACTTCAGCCTCCTCGTTTCCGGTCGACTTGCACAAAGTGGAGGAGGAGCATATAAACGATGTCATCAAAATACAAGATGACCCGGGAGATTTCAAAAAACACAGAAGGAGCAAGTGTGATCGACCTTGATTTTTTAGAAAATCTGGCCCGCAAGGCCGGCGAATCCATCATGCAAGTCTATGAGACGGACTTCAGTGTGCAGCAGAAGGAGGACAAATCCCCTCTCACTCTGGCAGACTTACGTTCCCATGAGGTGATCGTTTCAGGCCTTCAGTCCCACTACCCCGATATTCCCGTTCTTTCGGAAGAAGGCAGAGCGATCCCCTATAGTACACGAAGAAAATGGGCCCGGTTCTGGTGCGTGGATCCTCTGGACGGGACCAAGGAATTCGTCAAACGGGACGGAGAATTCACCGTCAATATCGCTTTGATAGAGGGAACGACCCCCGTGTTGGGAATCATATACATTCCCGTCGCTCAATGTCTTTACATGGGGAAGATGGGAAGCGGCTGCTGGGAAACCACAAAAGGGGAACGCAGGAAGCTGCATGTCCAACGCCCCCGCACGAACGCGCCGGTACGGGTACTCATGAGCCGCCACCATCCATCACCTCACCTGGACGAAATCCTCGATGCCCTGCCCGCTTATGAACCCATCAAGCGTGGAAGCGCCCTCAAGTTCTGTGCGCTGGCAAAGGGGGAAGCCGATTTCTATCCGCGCACCGGACCTACCTCGGAATGGGATACCGCAGCAGGGCATGCGATTGTCGCCGCAGCGGGGGGAGTGATGGTGAATCTCCAGGGAAAACCCTTCACATACAACAAGGAAAGCCTGACCAACGGCCCTTTTCTTGCCGCCCCCAGCCTGGAATGGCTCCAGGAAACAGGCGTTCTTCAAAGGGCGTCATCCATGAAACTCGACGAATCGTCATAACTCTTTTTCCAGTCGGGCAGGGCCCTGGAGACGGTCAGCGCATGAATTTCAGCGGCTCCACTCTCTTTGAGAACCTTGGCACATTCATTGAGAGTGGTGCCCGTGGTGAAAACATCGTCGATCATCAAGACGATTCGTCCCCTTATTTCCGAGGACAGGGAAACTTGAAAAGCCCCTTTGACATTCTCCAGCCTTTGGCTGCGGTTCAACCGAGTCTGAGGTGCCGTCCAAAATCTGCGGACCAGAACGTCGAAACGGACAGGCACACCAAGACGTCGGGCCATCACGCCGGCAATGAGCGCTGCCTGATTGAACCCTCGCTCACGTACCCGTTTGACATGCAGGGGAACCGGCACGATGATCTGAGCTCGAGGCGCCTGTTCCCGTTCGATGGTCCTGAGCAGAAGCTCGGCAAGTGCGGGAACCCAGTGCAGATGCCCTCCGAATTTCAGTTCATGGATGTGTTCCCGAACGATCCCCGCGTGTTGAACCGCCGAGCGGGCATAGTCGAAGGAAAAAGTGGACAGAAGGCAATCCCCGCAGAGGTGATCGGGAGAGGAAGGGCTTTTGGGAAAAGGCCGGCCGCATTGCGGGCAGATGGGGGACGAGATCCAGGGGATTTTTTCCAGGCAGGATTCACACCAGAATCCCTCATGATGTAGAAGCCACTTTCTCCCGCACCCGGCACAAGGAATTGGAAAGCAAAGATCCAGAAAGGACCTTCCCAGCCCTTTGAGGTGTCTCAACGCCTTTTCGAAGCTCCATTTTGGACGGAGTACCGACGATTTCAGTTCCACCGGCGGTGCCATCAAATCCTCCACATGAAAGGAGGATTTGATGGGATTCCCGATTTAGAGGAGGTTTCTGAAAGCATGACGAAATCATTCGCCCAGGTGGCTGATGATCGCCTGGCCAAATTCAGAACATTTAACCTCCCTAGCCCCTTCCATCTGCCGCGCCAGGTCATAAGTCACGACTCTGGATTGAATCGTTTTTTCCAGGGCTTTTTCAATCAAATGAGCGGCTTCCACCCAGCCGAGGTGCTCCAGCATCATGACTCCCGACAGAATCAGGGAGCCCGGATTCACCTTGTCCATTCCCGCATACTTGGGAGCCGTTCCGTGGGTCGCCTCAAAAATGGCGCATCCATCCCCGATATTTGCTCCAGGCGCCATCCCGAGGCCGCCCACTTGCGCCGCGAGCGCATCCGACAGGTAATCGCCGTTCAAATTTGGGGTGGCCAGCACCTGGTATTCTTCAGGTCTCAGCAAGGCCTGCTGGAACATGGAATCGGCGATGCGGTCCTTGATGACCACACGACCGCTGGGGTTCTTCCCATCATATTTTTCCCACAATTCCGACTCCGTCACCGTCTCTGAAGCAAATTCCGCCGCAGCCAGTTCATACCCCCAGTTCCTGAAGGCCCCTTCGGTATACTTCATGATATTTCCCTTGTGCACCAGAGTGACGGAATTCAGCTTCCGGTCGAGAGCATAGCGGATGGCCCGCCGTACCAACCGGTGAGTTCCGAAACGGCTCATGGGCTTGATTCCGATGCCCGGGTTCTTGGGAAGTTTGACCCCAAATTCCTTCTCCAGGATCGCACTCAGTCGTTCCGCTTCCTCAGACCCGGCCGGCCATTCAATCCCCGCATAGACATCTTCGGTGTTTTCACGAAACACGACCATATTGACTTTCTGAGGATCCTTCATCGGGGAGGGCACGCCCGAAAAGTATCGCACGGGACGGACACAGGCATAGAGATCCAGCACCTGCCTCAGGGTCACATTGAGACTTCGAATGCCTTCACCCACCGGTGTCGTCAAAGGCCCCTTTATGGCTATCACGCATTGGCGGATAGCCTCAAAGGTCCTTTCCGGAAGCCATTCCCCCGTTTCCCGTTTGGCTTTTTCGCCCGCAAGGAGCTCGTACCAGTGAATTTTTCTTTTACCACCGTAGGCTTTTGTGACGGCTGCGTCCATGACGGCTTGAGAAGCGGCCCAAATGTCCGGTCCTACGCCATCGCCCTCGATGAACCCGATATTTGGATCTGAAGGCACGTTCAGACTCAAATCCTTTTCCACCGTTATCCATGTTCCCGTCGCTCTTTGATCTACCATGGCATTCACATCCTTTCTGTATCACTCAAAGGCCAAAAGGCACCACTCCCCATCGGTCCTGGACCGAGTGAGTTTCATGCCCGCCTGTTCATAGGCCGCTTGAACATCCGCTTTTTGTTCAACCAAAATGCCGCTCAATACCAATCGCCCGGAAGGCTCCACCCGCCGTACCATGGCGGAAGCCATTTCAATCAAGGGAATGGATTGGATGTTGGAAATGACAACACTGTATCGTTCTTTGACGTCTGCGACCGTAGTCACCTCAAGTTGAATCTTATGAGACAGATGGTTCAACTCGAGGTTTTCGGCAGCCACTTCAATGGCCTCAGGGTCATTGTCGATCCCCAACACCGGCTCAAATCCCAGAAGAGCGGAAGCCATAGCGAGAATCCCCGACCCCGTCCCCACATCCAGGAGCGATTTCCTTTCCATGTTTTTGAATTCATGAACGCTTTCTTCAAGCCACTCCAGGCAGAGCCGGGTCGTTTCGTGGTGTCCCGTCCCAAAAGCCCGTCCCGGGTCTATCAGGATCACCCGATCGCCGGCGGCTGCATGCGGCTGCTCCCATGTGGGGCAGATGAGAAAATGTTTTCCCACTCGAAGCGGTTTGAAATGCTCCTTCCACCGGTCCGCCCAATCGTCGTCAAGCAGCAACGAAGTACGATATGTCGGCAGCATAGGCAGGGAATGGGACTCCTTTACAATCTTCAACAGGCTCCGAAGCTTCTCCTCACTCGCCTTCTGAAAGTCTTCCCCCGCCAGATAAAAACGCACTCCCTTTTCTATCAATTCCACACTCACGCCAAAGGCTTCAACCAGTTCCGCGGCCAGATCATCCAAAACATCCATCCCACAAAAAATTTCAATACAAATCCACTTTTTTTCCATCACCGTCCTTCATCGTAACGATTGAACCCGCATCCCCTGATAACACCAATGGGTTATTCCAAAACAAGGTCGATCTTGAGGCAAGCAAAGAATCAGGGGGATTCAAAGGGATGCCCGCTCAACCACCGCTCCATTCGATCGAAAGCTTCATGGATCTCCGCTTCATTGCCTCCAAACGAAATGCGAATGAGATTTTCACCCGTAGGACCGAAGGCGGCCCCCGGAATGGTAATCACGCGGGCATCGTGCAGCAGTCGCAGAGCAAAGGTCATGGAGTCCACTCCGGGTATCTTGTAACGCATCATGAGGTAATAGGCCCCTCGGGGTTTGATGTAATCGAAATAATCTTCCAGCCGATCGAGCCGTTCACAAACCATATCCCGCCGGCCCTGGAGCGCGGTCCGTATCTCGGACACACATTCCTGAGGGCCTTCAAGAGCTGCCAGGGCGGCAAATTGTGAAAGGGTCGGCGCGCAGATGGCCATGGCATCATGGACTTTCATGATCTGGTCCAGAAGCCCTTCCGAACAGTAAACATACCCCACACGCCAACCCGTCATGGCGTATTTCTTGGAAAAACTGTAGGTGGCGATCAACCGGTCCCGAAGCTCGGGCAGGGATGTCACACTGAAATGAGATTCATTGTCGTAGACCAGAAAATCATAGGTTTCATCCGATATGACGAAAAAGTCGTGTTCCACCGCAAGCTCTGCCACCTTACGAAGGTCTTCCTCCGGGAAATTGGCTCCCGTGGGATTGTGAGGATTACAGAGCACAATGGCTTTCGTTCTTGGAGTGATCGCACGACGAATGCCTTCCACGTCCAACCGCCAGCTGGATTCATCAAGAGGAACGAAAACCGGCACACCTTCAGCCAATAAAACCTGCTCGATATGCGACGCATAGTTGGGCGAGGGAAGAATCACTTCGTCCCCACGTTCGACGACCGTCAGAATGGCAGCGGACAGGGCTTCCATGGCTCCGACAGTGATGCAGATTTCCCTCTCCGGGTCGGCCTCGATACCGCATTGTACTCTCAGATGCCGAGCCACAGCCTCCCTCAGCTCCGGTAACCCGGGCCCCAGGGTGTACTTGCCCGATTGAGGGTTTTCTTTCATGGTCCGGCAGACAGCTTCTACAATATGGGGCGGCGTGGGGAAAGAAGGAATGCCCTGTCCCAGGGAAACGCACCCGCCCACCTTGGCGGCGATGAGAGGCATTTCCTTGATGGCCGATATATTGATCTGACTGACTCTGTGACTGATGCCGCGTGTCCGGTATGTCTTTCCGGAAGCCACCAATGCAGAACGTAGAAACGTCATGCAAACTCCTTTGGATTCAGTAATGACAGGATTCACGAATCGATGGATCAATGGTTGTAACATGGTGCGCTCGGCACAGTACCTGCGCGACCGCCGGACAGTATAGATCTTCGGCAGCCGGAGCACAACCGGTCAAAGGCTGTGAGAGATATTTCCCGTACAGAGGAAATTACGAGGGTATGTTTTTAAACCGATCGAGGCCGGGTTTCGTCCAGGGATGGATGCTTCTTCAGCAATGTTTCAAAGGTAACCGTTCACTGCCCTTGCACATCCGCAGATTATGCGGATGCCCCAGAAAGGGAAAAAGCCAATTTTTAAACTTTTCTTATTCTCTGCATCCTCCGCACCTTCTGCGGTGAACGCTTTACTCACCCCCTACTCCAATTTCACGGCCGTCCCATAGGCAAAAGCTTCAACGCACCCCACTCCTTTGCCTGCATTGCGGCCAATTGTCGATGTTTCGATGCGTACGTTGATGATGACGGTTGCCCCTGTTGCCGCCTCTTTCATTCGCAGCATAGCCTCTCTGCGGGCACGATCGATGAGACTCTCATAAGAACGGACTGTTCCTCCGAATATGTTGCGAAGCCCGGCGAGTATTCTTTTGAAGTAATCCACGGAAATCACGGCACTACCGCAAACCAGTTCAGCAGCCTGCACCCGCCTTGATGGATCATCCACATGTTTCATAGTCACCGCCGGCAGGTAAAGAAGCATCATTTCCCTTTCGTTGATGGAACGGTAATGTCGCTTCTCAATCTGGCTCCCGACAAAATAACCCAGCGCAACCAGAGACAAAAAGATTATAAGATCGAACATGATCGGACTCCTCTCATTCCACGAATACAGCAGTCCCGTAGGCGTACAACTCGGCAGCACCCTGAGCTACGGAAGAAGTGGAAAACCGGACGTTCACGACGGCGTTCGCCCCCAGTTGAGCGGCCTGTTCGATCATCCGTTCCAGAGCTTGTTGGCGGGATTCGTTCAACAACTTTGTATATCCCTTGAGCTCCCCACCCACCAGATTTTTCAGGCTTGCCATTATGTCTTTCCCCAGGTGCTTTGCTCGAATCGTGCTGCCCGAAACCAGCCCAAAGTGTTCCACAATGGTCTTGCCGGGAACGGTTTCGATATTCGTCACTATGATCTTACGGCCATTGGACGCATCCAGGGATCTGTTCGATTTGAAAGCCGTCCCCTCCATAGCCTTGAGTGGCTCCGCCTCTTCCATCTGCAAGTCGGAGTTCTGTTCCAGCCCGGTAAAGTCTTCAAGGGGATCGAGCGTGCAAACGGCCCCTGCTGCTGCGAAAACCTTCTTGAATTTTTCAGCCGTCGCCGCATTGGCCCTCTTTTTGATCACTATCCGCTCACCGGAAAAAAGTCTTTCAATACCTTTGGCATCCAGTTTGAGCGCATTCATCAGAATCCCACGAACCTGCTCGGCATCCATTCCAGGTAATGTTTTTCCCTCAAAGATCACATTATAATGCGTCGCCATAGTGAACCCCTTCCAAATAGCTGTCAGCAAAAAGCAAAACCCGTCAGGACCTCACCCTTGAAAGACCGGTAGACTCCCCCTCTTCAGGAGGTATACCAAGCCAGGAGGGCGCCGGGCAGTGAGAGGGAAAACAGCCGGTTTTTGAATTTTCCTTCCTCCCGTGCTCTCCGTGCCCTCTCCGATGAAAGGCTGCGATCCTCACCACGCTTCAAAATCGGCTTTTTGCAAAGCAAACTTTACACTTAATTGCAGCGATGAAATTGGGTGACCTATCGGTGAATCACTGGGAAATCCTGACAAAAGGAATCCTTCATGGAAGGATGGGGAAGGTGGAAAAGGGTAGGAATTTATTTCAGAAAATCTTTCCGGGATTCAAAATCATTGCGGGATCGAAGACTTTCTTGATTTCTCTTTGGATTCGAATACTTTCCTTGGAAAGTTCCATGTGCAGAAAACGATTCTTCGCCATGCCGATGCCATGTTCCCCGGAAATCGTCCCCCCCATGGCGAGCACTCTTTGCAGAATATCGGCGATCCCCTCCTCCACTCTCCTGGCAATATCCCGACTTTCGCCGGTAATGTTCAAATGAATATTGCCGTCCCCCGCATGGCCGAAAGAATAAATTTTCATGCCGTAAAGCTCTTCAAAACGGGGCAATCCCTCGACAAATTCGGCGATGCGCCCCATGGGAACCACAATGTCTTCCGGAATGTAGAGTGGAAAATGATGTTCGATCCGCAAAGAGACCTCTTTTCGGACAGCCCACATTTGCGCCCTTTTGTGAGAATCGGGTGCGAGGAGCACATTGACGGCTTCAAATTCGAGACAGATTTCACCGATGATTTCGATTTCTCTCTGAATGACCTCGGGTACCCCGTCGACTTCAACGAGGAGAAAAGCACCGGACTCCTGAACGCCGTCAAAAGGCATGTAGTCACCTACGAGTTCCAGGCAACGCCGGTCCATGAATTCCATGGCACAGGGAATGTGCCCCCGGCCAAGAATGGCGGTAACCGCACGCATGGCCTCGGCAAGACGAGGAAAAAGCGCCACCAGGGTCATGATTGCCGGTGGATTGGGAATCAGCTTCAGGGTGAGTTCGGTGATCACACACAACGTTCCTTCCGACCCCACCAGAAGATGTGCCAGATCGTAGCCCACCACCCCTTTGCGAGTCTGCACTCCCGCCTTGATTTTCTCCCCGGAAGGCAGTACCGCTTCCAGTCCCAGCACATAGTCCCGGGTGGTCCCGTATTTAACACAGGAAGGGCCGGCCGCATTGGTGGCGGCGTTTCCACCGAGAGAACAGGTATCCAGGCTTGCGGGATCGGGTGGATAATAAAGCCCCACATTCTGTGCCGCCCTCTTCAAATCCATATTGATCACACCCGGCTGTACCACGGCGATCAAATTCTCCCTGTCGATGGAGAGGATACGGTTCATTCTGGCAAGAGAGAGCACCACTCCACCCCAAAAAGGCAGAGCACCTCCCGTGAGTCCCGTGCCGGCGCCTCTCGGAACGACCGGAAAACGATATTCATTGGCCAACCGCAAAAGAGCCTGCACCTGATCCGCAGAGACCGCTTCCACGACAAGATCGGGGGTACAGCGAAACTCCGAGGCGTCCTGCGAAAAGCTCTCCAGTTTACGGGGATCGGTAATACAGGCATCTTTCCCCACTGCATCCATGATGCGGGCGGCTATTTCAGGTGTCAAAGGCAGATAAGGGTTGTCGATGGTCTTCAAAATCAATTCCTGTGATGTTCAAAACCGGGAAGACTCAGGTGGCCTTCCAGCCGGTGCAGCAACCAGCTCGCCAAGGAAACGAGGGCGAGATAGAAGGCTCCCACCGTCAGAAAAACTTCGGTGTACTTGAAGTAATGGGAAGCAAGGATCTTTGCCTCGCCGGTCATTTCGATACAGGTCACCATATAGGCCAAAGAGGAATACTTGATGAGATAAATGATTTCGTTCCCGCACCCGGGAAGGGCCCTACGAAGCGCCTGAGGCAAAATGATGGACTTCAGCATCTTCCACTTTGTAAAGCCGAGCGCCTGCGCTGCAAGCAGCTGGCCTCTCTTGATGGAAAGCAATGCCCCCCGAACATACTCGGATTGATAGGCGCCGCTGCACAGAGAAAAGCCAACCACTGAAGCGACAAAGGGCGAAAGATAGATTCCCACGTGCGGAAGACCGAAATACCAGAAGAAAAGCTGAACGACCAAAGGGGTCCCGCGGAAGAGAGCCACATAGGCATTGGCCAGTGTTTTGAAAAGGCGATTCCCATAGACTCGCGTCGCACCGGCCCAAACGCCGATGCAAACCCCAAAGAAAGCCGAGGGAAGGATCAGCGCAATGCTGACCTTGAGCCCTCTCAGCAGGGATGGCAAAACTTCGGATTGAAGAAACTGCAGTTCTTCCATGTGTATCTAACCGGCCTCTCCATAGAGTTCATTGATTTTTGAACAAAATTCTTTGGTCCTGGCGCATTCGGCAGAAAAGAGAATCTTTGATGGAGGCCCCTGTTCCACGATGAGGCCATCTTCCATGAAGATGATCTCAGTGGCCAGAGCGCTGGAAAACCCGATCTGATGGGTGGCCATGATCATGGTCATGCCGTTCGCCACCAGATCCCTGATCACCGAGAGCACTTCCCCGATCAACTCGGGGTCGAGAGCGGAGGTCGGTTCATCGAGAAGCATCACCTTGGGGTCCATGGCAAGAGCCCGTGCAATGGAAACGCGCTGCTTCTGCCCACCTGAAAGCTGAGCGGGGTAATGATCGATGTGTCCTCCGAGGCCGACTCTTTCCAATTCCGCGACAGCCCGTTCCCGGGCCGATTTTTTGTCCATCCCCTTCACGCGCACCAGGGCGATCTGCACGTTCTGCAGCGCCGTGAGATGATCGAAGAGATTGAAGTCCTGAAAAATCATCCCCACCTGCTGCCTGTAGGCGTAAAGTTCGCGCTTCCGGTGCCGGTTCACCTTTCTCCCTTCCAGCCAAATTTCGCCTTCCTCAGGCATGACGAGGAAATTGATGCACTGCAGGAGGGTGCTTTTTCCTCCCCCGGAAGGTCCGATGAGGACCTTGAGTTCTCCCTTGGAGATGGAAAGGGAAATCCCCTTCAGAATTTCCCGGTGACCGAAAGTTTTTCTTATATTTTCAAGTCGCAGAATGGGTTCGTTTTCCATTGTTTCATTGAAATCCTTTATGTGAAATCGTCTTCAGGAGACTTCGTTGAGCGCTGCAATGCCGGGAATTGCTCCTGCAAGACAATCGAATCCTTCAAAATAAGAATTTATCCTCGACTTTGTCCCGTCGGGTCAGGAGGATCAATGCGAATAGCCATGGATTCTTGTTTTGCTTTCCAAAAACCGAAGTCCCTTCGTCCCTGCATAAGTCAATATGAGATAGATCATTCC
The DNA here is from genome assembly GCF_027925305.1 of Desulforhabdus amnigena. NCBI lineage: Bacteria > Pseudomonadati > Thermodesulfobacteriota > Syntrophobacteria > Syntrophobacterales > Syntrophobacteraceae > Desulforhabdus > Desulforhabdus amnigena. The sequence goes on from NZ_BSDR01000001.1 coordinate 1,540,491, forward strand.
CGCGGCAATGTAGAGAGGAAGGTGCTGATACGTTCTGGTAGCCACAAAATGGGTGCGGGCCATGATTTCGGCGACTCCCAGAGCATAAGCGACCGCTGAATCCTTCAGAACAATGGAATATTCGTTGGACCATGCCGGAATGGAAAGGCGTAAAGCCTGCGGCAAAATAATGAACAGGACCGCCTGGGTATCACTCATGCCGAGGGCCTGCGCAGCCTTCAACTGGCCTGCCGGCATGGAAGCAATGGCTCCGCGAAAAATTTGAGACTGATATGCTGCACTGATCAGTCCGAGAACGATGACCGCAACGGTAAAGGCGGAAAGATTGATATTCAGGAGTGAGCAAAAACCAAAATAAAAAAGAAACAGAAGGACGAGAAGGGGCACTCCGCGGAAAAACCAGACATAGATCCTGACTCCGGCTTTCACCAGGAAAGAGCCGTAAACATGCCCTACGGCGAGCGGCACTCCCAGGGCAAGGCCGAACAGCATGGCTCCCACCACGATGCCTACGGTCACAAATGAGCCTTGCAACATATAGGGCAAGGCATGGATAACGGCGCTCAGTCCTTCAGACATGCTAACGAGGCTTTCCTTCGAGTTTGCCGGCGGGACGAATTACTTCCCTGAAGTCAAAAAAACCGGCAAGTTTCAGGAAAATCCCTGATTCTTGCCGGGATCAAATCTTCGGTACGATGATTTAAAAACAGCAATGACGGCTACTTCTTCAATTCATATTTTACCTGCAGGCTTTCCCACTCGGGAGAAGCCATGATCTTTTTCAGCCCCTCATTGAGGGTATTCAGCAGTTCGGTATCTTCCTTGCGCACGGCATATCCGAATTCCTCCTCCGGCATGCCGAAACCGCCGAGGATCTTCACAGGTTTCTTCTTGACAGCATCCTGCGCCGGAGCATCGTCCATGGCGGCGGCAACGATACGGCCGTTGATCACGTCTTCAATGGCAAGAGGAGCAGAATCATAATAGACCAGCTCAAATTTCTTTCCCTGACCCTTGATCAGGTTTTCTTCAATCCACTTGGCTTCCGTAGTCCCTCGCTGAACGCCGATCTTTTTTCCTTCACTCATGGCGGTTTCAGGTGTCAGATCGGAATCCGCCTTGGCGACCAGCACCTGAGAGATCTTCCAATAAGGAAGAGTGAAATTGACTTCTTTCTTGCGCGCTTCGGTGATGCTCATGCCGGAGGCGATCATATCGATCTTCTTGGCTTTGAGACTTGGAATGATCCCGTCCCAGTCCATGGGCTGATGCTTGACTTTGAATCCCATGTCCTTGGCGATCCAATTGATGACAGCCACATCGAACCCGTCAGGATTTCCCTCTTTGTCCACGAATGCAAACGGGGGAAAATTCGCGTCGATCCCATTGATGTAGGTTTTTTCCTCAGCCAGGCAAGACATCACATTCACAGCCATAAGCAATGAAAAAATCAGTGTAAAAACCGCAAAAAATTTCTTTGTCTTCACTTCCCTCTCCTTTCGTTGAGTTGAAAGAACCAAAGCCCCCTCCCGCCTTCACCCGACTGGAACCTGACAGCAGGATCATTTTGCACGGTCAAGATTCCGAAAAGACGATCGAATCGAGATCGCGAGAAAAATAACAAATGGTTAGAATGGGATCAAGAAGAAATCTGCCGCGAAGGGAAGGCTGTAAGGGGGAAGAATCCTTGGAATCATTGGATGGCCATGAGATAAAGGCTGCAAAGTGCTCTCATCTCATGGCCTTCGGTTTAAATCATAAGGGCAGTATCTGCGGTCAGTCCCTATACGATGCGATATTTGCAAAGTCGTTGCGTTCACAATCGGCTAGAAGGACCGAAACGCCGTGCACTTGACCTCCACCTTTGCGCCTTTCGGCAGTCCTCGCACTTCCACCACTGCGCGGGCGGGTTTGTGGTTCGAAAAATATTCTTCGTAGATGGTGTTGAATACCGAAAACTGACCCATATCCGTCACAAAAACATCAACGGCCGCCACGTCGGACAATCCGTATCCCGCCGCCTTGAGTATATTCTGCATATTATTCAAGGCCTGTCTTGCCTGGTCGGCAAAGTCCTCGCTCACCAGTTCCACGCTTCCGGGCTTCAACGCTATCTGTCCACTCACGAAAAGCCAACCGCCCGCTTTAATCCCCTGAGAATAAGGCCCGATGGCAGCTGGAGCCTGATCCGTTTGAATGACTTCGCAACTCATTGGATAAAATCCTCCCACATACGAAAAATCCTTTTCCACCCTCACGTCAACTCGGCAATCATTCGACCGTCCCCGCACCCTCAGGGCCTTTTGAAATGATACTCATAAAGATTACGATTCAGCCTCAAAGTTCTTGATGAACTGTCCGATCTGAACTCCCAGATAAACGCACTCTATTCCATCGAGGCAATCCTCTGCATCCTTTTTTTCAAGGTGAGTGGTCAATTCATGCCGGCCTTTGGACAACTTCACAATCCAGGCATCTTTCCGGTCATCAAAGTCGAGCGAGAGATCCAGACCATGTTTGTCAATCTCTGAATACATCTCCCGCAATTTTCCATCCAATGTTTTTTTATCGACGCTCATGAAATTCTCCTTTTTCTACAGTGAACTCATGCAAGTGTCCAAAACTCATGTCCTCTTTTACACTCACATACGATAATCAGCATCTTGTGAAATACCAGAGGTAAAAGTAACGCCATTCCATTTCTTCAGCGGTTGTTGGAAGAAATCTTTATTGCCATGAATTCCTCAAGATTCTATTATGCGGTCGTTCCGACCCTGATCATTTGTATCCGCTCCTTGCGGATGTCTTTTTATGCTGAGCTTTTTTACTCATCCGAAAGAAGCGGATTTGAATTCTTCGGCATCATACAAAATTCTCATGTATTCGCACGATACCTACGGTCTGGGCCATATCAGAAGATGCCTGGCCATAGCCCGCAGCCTGAGTAAAACTCCGGCCAACATTCTTCTTCTGACGGGCTCCCCCCTGGCAGGCCGATTCAAGATCCCCGGGCACATCGATTTTGTCCGCATCCCCGGAATGATCAAAGTCACCAACGAGCAATATCTTCCTCTTTCCATGAAGCTGGACGCCGCGGAAGTCCTGGAGATTCGAAAAAGCATTATTCTCGCCACGGCCAAGGCTTTCCGACCGGATTTCTTCATCGTGGACAAAGCGCCGCTGGGCTTGAAACGGGAAGTGGTGGATACTCTGCGCTGGCTCAAAACCGATTTTCCATCCTGCAGGTCCATCCTGGGCCTCAGAGATATTATGGACAGCGCCGAATCCACCATAGAAGACTGGAAGAGCAAAGACATCTACGAAGCCATGGACCAGCTCTACGATGAAATATGGGTCTATGGCTGCAGAAATTTTTACGATCCCATCCAAGAATATGCCATTCCGCCCCATGTGGCCGAAAAAATTTATTTTACGGGCTATATCCCCAGGCACGTTCCATGCCGGGAGGACATTCAGATCACACGCAGGTCACTGGGCATATCCGACAATGAGAAACTCATCATCGTCACGACCGGCGGCGGCGGCGACGGTCAACCGGTCGTAAACACATTTCTCAAAGCCTTCGATTCCGCTCATGGCGGAATTCCGGAACGCACTCGAGTCGTCATCGTGACGGGTCCATTCATTTCCCCCAAGGATTACAAGGAAGTGGTGAAGCGATGTGAATCACTCGGGTTTATCACCCTCAAGTTCTACCGTTTCATGGAACGGCTGATCGGTGCCGCTCAGGTAGTGGTCAGCATGGGCGGATACAACACGGTGTGCGAAATTGCGAGTCAAAGAAAACCTTTTCTCATCGTTCCAAGGACCGTTCCACGTGAAGAACAGCTCATCCGTGCCCAGGTTTTGTGCACCAAAGGTTTTTGCGACTATCTGCACCCCGCGGAATTGACCCCCGCAGCTCTTCGTCAAAGGGTCCTGGCTCTTCTGCACAATGGTTCCTCGTGCCGGGAGAAGATGGGACACTTCCCCTTCACGGCTCTTGAAGTCATTCGCAAGCGCATTCTTCAGCACAAGGGAGGTCGGCAGGTTTGAAAACGGACGTGAAACCCCTGGGGATGATCCTCAAAGGTTATCCCCGCATCTCCGAGACTTTCATCAGCAGGGAAATCCTCCTCCTGGAATCCCTGGGCATCCCCATAAAAATATTCTCCCTGAGGCAACCAAGGGAAACTTTTTCACACGATCATGTCAGGGAAATCAAAGCCCCGGTGAGTTATATGCCGGAATACGTGTTTCCTCACTGGAAAACGCTCCTGAAAAGCAATGGAATGGCATGGATGCGGCTGGGAAAGCACTACACACGATGTTTGGGCAGTGCAATCCTGAGAGCCTTCGAGAGGCGCAAGCCTGCGACCCTGCGCCACTTCCTGCAGGCTGGGCATCTTGCGGCCACGCAACTTCTGGATTCCTCCGTGGCGCATCTTCATGCCCACTTCTGCCACACTCCGACATCCGTGGCTCTCTTTGCGTCGGAACTCACAGGACTGCCCTTCAGTTTCACGGCTCACGCCAAAGACATCTACACTTCGGAACCCGAACAACTCGCCAGAAAAATTCAGAAAGCCAAGTTCGTCGTCACCTGCACACAGTACAATGCCCGTTATTTGAAAGGGCTGATGAACGGAACCGAAACTCCCATTCATACCATTTATCATGGGATCGACCTGGAATTTTTCGAGTTTTCCTCCCGCACACGCCCCGCTCCCCCCTACCGGATTCTTTCCGTCGGACGGCTGGTCGCAAAAAAAGGCTACGATGACCTGCTCAAGGCACTGAAAATCCTCGAAGAGGAAGGGCTCGATTTCCAGTTTGTGCACATCGGCAGCGGAGATATCGAACCCAACATCCGGAAGACCATTCGGGAGCTGGGATTGAGCCACAGGGTACAGCTCCTGGGAACACTCCCCCACGACCTTGTGCTCGCTCATTACAAAAAAGCTCATCTTTTCGCCCTTGCGTGCAAAGTGGCCGAAAACGGAGACCGCGACGGAATACCCAATGTGCTGGTGGAAGCCATGGCTGTCGGTCTTCCCGTGGTCACGACCCGGGTCTCGGCCATCCCCGAACTGGTGGAAAACGGGGTCACCGGCACCCTGGTGGAATCCAACAATCCGAAGGCCATGGCTGAAGCCATTCGACGGAACCTGCTTCATCCCGAGAAGTGTGACGCTCTCATTCCCCGGGCGAGGGAGCGGGTGGAAGAGCTCTTCGACAACCGCCGCTGCGTGATGCAGCTCCATTCTCTTTTCAAGGAAGCCCTCGGCGACGCGTGAAGATAGCTTTCTACTGCCCCAACAAACCCCTCGCCCACCCCCATCCCTCGGGAGATCTCATCATCGCCCAGGGAATCTCAAGGGAATTGAACCGCGCAGGACACACCTGTAAAGAAATAGCGGCATTCCGGTCCCGATGGTTCTGGAAAACTTCACGGGGGTGGAGAGAAGCCCTCATCGCCCTGCGGGCGGCTTACAGGGCGGCACATGACTTTCACCCTCATATCTGGCTCACCTACCATTCCTACTACAAATCCCCCGACGTGCTCGGCCCGGCCATAAGCCGCCTTATGGGTATCCCCTATGTCCTCTTTCAACCCATGTATGCCACCAAATGGCGGAAGGACCCTGAAACCCGCATCGGTTTTTATCTGAACCGGCTGGCCATCAAGGCATCCCACCACGCATTCACCAACAATTTAAACGACCTGGAAGCCCTGGGAAGAATTCTTCCACCCCGAAGAATCACCCACCTTCCTCCGGGTATTTTCCCCGAGGATTTCCAGCATGACGACGAGGCTGGGAAAGCTGTCCGATTGCATTACGGCATTTCCCCGGATACTCCTCTGATTTTGACTGCGGCCCGTTTCAGGAACGACGTCAAGTTTGAAAGTCTGGTCTACCTTTTCAAATCCCTGGCCTTACTCGGAAGATTTCGAAAGGATTTTGTCTGCCTGGTGGCGGGCGACGGCCCCATGGAGGAAGCGCTTCGGAGGATGGCGGACGCACTGCTGCCCGGTCGAGTGATTTTTGCGGGGAGGATTCCCCGCCATGAGTTGTTCCGATTCTATTCTGCGGCGGATCTTTTTGTCTTCCCGGGTATCGGAGAATCCCTGGGGATGGTTTTCCTGGAAGCCCAGGCCTGCGCCTTGCCCGTCGTCGCTCTGAAGACGGGAGGAATTGCCCAGGTGGTGAAGCAGAACCGGACGGGCATCCTCGTTCCCGAAGACGGAGGCGAAGCAATGGCCCGGACCATCGATCAACTGCTGCGGGACCCGGAACATCTGAAGGCCCTCGCAGCTAACGGTCCACGTTTTATCCGGAATGAACGCAATCTCAGGTGGAACTATCTTGAACTTGCCCGGCAACTGGAAAAAATCAGAACAATAGCCCTATAAGAAAAACACTCCCAGCCTCGATGTATCGAAGGACAGGCAGACAGTCCAGGCATCAGAAATCGACTTGAAAACGGGACTCAAAAATATTCACATCGGCATCATCGATGCCGAGATCCTCCCGGTCTTCGATTTGAGCCAACACATAGTTGAACATGACGCGCATGTTCGGATTCGGATACCAGTTGAGGCCAAAGGTGTAGTTTTGTTCCCTACCCCCCGTAATTCCAGCATCGTTCAAATCCAACCGGGAATACCGGACTCCCAGTTCCCAAGCGCCCCATCCTCCTTTGACCGGATTGAAATTCTGCCTGGGCTTGACGCGGTCGAATGCTCCACTGGAGGTCTTGTACGGACGATGCTCCCCGGTAAGGAAGTAACTCGCGAAAACGTAAAATCCATAGAAATCGGTATAATCATCCGCCTCGCTATCCACCAGCGCCTGAAAATATTCCCCCTGCAGAGAAAATGGCCCATATACCATGGCAAATTCCGGATTGAAGAGATCTACGCCGTCTGTGGCAATACTTCCGGTATCGGCCAGCCTTGCATCAGTGAGGTGAGCCTCGGGCCGCGCCGAGAATCGAACCGTCGTCTCGTCGCTGTCCCTGAATTTGTGACTGTACGAGAGGCCGAGATGAACCAGTTCTCTTCCATCCTCACAATACCAGGGAAGGCCGGTAATGCGTGCAGTGGCCTGATAGTCCGAAAAGTCCGCAAAAGAATCACCGAAATCATCCGTTTCATAAAAGGCTCCCATAGCCCAAGTCATGAGACCGTTCAGTTCCTGATTGGAAAGGGTTAACCCCGTATTACGGCCGGGTGAAAAGGCGTTGGGGAGCCCACGTTCCATAAAGGTGATGAATTTGCTGCTGGTCAGTTCCTCGAGAGAAAAAGGCTCCTTCTGGTGTCCCACTCTGATGCGGCCGACATAGGGGATATTTTTCATGCCCAGCCAGACATCGGTAAAATCCACATCCCCTTCCGCAAATTCGAATTCCGATTTAAATTCATAATTTTCGTAGATGGTTCCCTCCACAAAAAGCCGGGCCCTGCGGAATTCAACACCATGCCCATCGATATCGTCGTCGGAAAAGGCAGCATCTACCTCTTCGTCGGGGTCAAAGGCCGCCCAATCGGTCTGGATTACTCCACCGGCCTTGATTTCGGTCTTCCTGTCCTCGCTTTCGAACCGGATTCCTTCCTTCCAATAAACACGGAAATCATTCGGCTTACTCTCTTCTTTACCGGCCTCCTTCACCAGTTCCTTGTATTGTTCCTCGCTAATCTGCCCATTTGCCCTCAAAATTTCGATGATTTTCTCCGCGACACTCTTTTCGTCGGCCAATGCCAGCCCCGCCCACAGGATCCATAATGTGAACATTATGAACGATACAGCGAATCTCGGTGCCCTCCACCTTTGCGGCAGTCCTTCGGAACTCTCCATCATCTCTTCTCCTCCTCATCCATTGTTATCATTGAAGAAACTCGACGCCCAACAAATCGGTACGTCTCACACCATGCCGCAGGCAATCTCCCCGGCACGCTGAAAAAACCGATTTTCCTGTGTGAATCGAACACGTTTAGGCTGACTTACAAAAAATGAGAGGCTGTTTTTTTATACTCTAATCCGGGTAATACCGGGAGTAGAGGCATTTCTTGCGCAGGAACCTGCCAATACCTTTCCCAGGACATCGCAATGTCCAACTTTTATCCATTCACAGTGTATATTTCAATTGTTTTCATCACCCCACTTCGTGCCCGAAGTACAAGGGGGGACATTTTGCCTCAAATGCAGTCTTATCCGACGGCCTGCTCGACAAAGAATCGATAATCTTTATCTTAGGGAGTGGGTTGCTCTTGAAATCCCCATACCACGGAGCCACAGCGATCACAGAGGAATTCCATAAGAATTCCAAAATCTTCTCCGTGCCCTTCGTGTCTCCGTGGTGAATAATGGGATATTGGAATCTGCCAACTCCCTCAGGTGTATCAGCAGAGATCCTCCAAACATTTTACCGTCATTCTCGCGTAAGCAGGAATCCAGAAAAATAACTCTAAAACCGGATTTCCACCTTCGCCGGCATGACGGATGCGGGCATGGAATGGTTAAGTTTTATGCTTACGTATTGATTGCATTTGCAGCCGTCGGTACTCTTGAACATGATCTACAGGCAGGAGGTGTCCATGGAAATATTGTTATCCAAACACTGGCATCACGTTCCATCGGAAGAGGTGGTGAAAATCCTGGGATCCCACCCGGAAAAGGGTCTCGATCTTTTCGAGGTCAAGCACCGCCAGGATCGTTTTGGACTCAACATACTCACACCCAAGAAGAAGAAGGGACCGATCCGGCGGTTCCTCCTTCAATTCCACAATCCGCTTGTTTACATTCTCATATTAGCCGGTTCGGTGACCGCCTGGATCAAAGATATGGTCGATGCCGCCACGATCTTTGGCGTCGTTTTGATCAATGCCGTCGTGGGCTACATCCAGGAATCCAAGGCCGAAAGGGCCATCGAAGCACTCGAGGGAACCCTCAACACGGAAGCCGTGGTGGTTCGAGGGGGCAAGACACTGCATGTTCCGTCATCCGAACTGGTTCCCGGTGACGTAGTTTCCATTCAGTCGGGGAGCAAGGTTCCCGCGGACTTGCGTCTCATACGATCCCGCGACTTACAGGTGGCGGAGGCCGCCCTCACTGGAGAGTCGGCCCCCGTGAATAAGGATGCATCTCTGCTCCTTCCCGAAGAGACGGTCCTGGCAGACCGGCAGAACATGGTTTATGCGTCCACGCTCGTCACCTACGGCCAGGGTCTCGGTGTGGTTACCGCGACGGGAGACAAGACGGAAGTCGGCCGCATCTCTGAGCTCATCTCCGAAGCGCAATCCCTTGAGACCCCGCTTACCCGAAAGATCACCCGTTTCAGCCATTTTCTGCTCGTCGCCATCCTGCTCCTTGCTGCCGCTACTTTCTTCATCGGGACCGTCCGTGGCCAGCCGATCATCGATACCTTCATGGCCGCCATCGCCCTGGCCGTCAGTGCGATTCCCGAGGGATTGCCTGCAGCCGTGACCATCACTCTGGCCATTGGTGTTTCCAGGATGGCCCGCAGGCGAGCCATCATCAGGAAACTCCCCGCGGTGGAGACCCTGGGAAGCACCACTGTCATTTGTTCCGACAAGACCGGTACCTTGACTCAAAATCAAATGACGGTCCAACATATTTGTACTGTGGATACCTGCTTCGATGTAAGGGGAACAGGATACACGCCCAAGGGTGAAATCTTCTCCCCGGACGAGAGCTTCTCCCCGGACCATCATAGGGCTCTCAAACAGACTCTGGAAGCAGGCATGCTGTGCAACGACAGCGAACTGAGGGAAGATCCCAATGGTGAATGGATTGCCGAAGGAGACCCAACGGAAGTGGCTCTCATCGTTTCAGCCATGAAAAGTGGTATTCACCGCAATGAATTGAATCAACAATATCCACGTTTGGACGTCATCCCCTTCGAATCCGCGTACCAGTACATGGCCACCCTGCATTCCGCAGGACCCGATCAGGCTAAAATTGCCTATGTGAAGGGAGCGGCGGAGGTGATTCTGGCCAAATGTGGGCACGCTTCAACCGGGGAAGGAGTCTTCGTCCCTTTCGATATCTCGGCCGCCTTTCGAAAAGTGGAGGAAATGGCCCGCAAGGGATTGCGAATTCTGGCGTTTGCCTTTAAAGAGATTCCCGCCGAAAAAGAGTCCCTCAGCCATGAGGACATTTCTCATGGACTCGTTTTTTTAGGCATGCAGGCCATGATCGATCCCCCGAGGCCTGAAGCCATAGCTGCAGTCAAGGCCTGTCAGGATGCCGGTATAAACATAAAAATGATCACAGGGGATCATGCCCTGACTGCATCGGCCATCGCTTTGCAGCTGGGTTTGAAGGGCAGGATGAATGAAGAGGGGAATGGACTCCTGGCCTTCAGTGGCCGGGAGATGGCCGGATTTTCCGACGAGGAGCTTATCGAGGCTGCCCGGGAGGCCGCTGTCTTCGCCCGTGTCTCCCCGGAACAAAAGCTGCGGCTGGTAGAAGCGCTTCAGGCGCGTGGAGAGGTGGTCGCCATGACCGGTGACGGGGTGAACGACGCTCCGGCCCTTAAACAGGCCGACATTGGAATCGCCATGGGGATCACCGGCACGGATGTATCCAAAGAGGCCGCAGACATGGTGCTCACGGACGACAATTTCGCGTCCATAGAAGCGGCCGTGGAAGAAGGCCGTGGAGTGTACGACAACCTGATCAAGTTCATTGCGTGGGCACTTCCTACCAATGTGGGGCAGGGGTTGGTTCTCCTCGCTTCCGTTCTTGCGGGTGTTGAACTGCCCATGCTTCCCGTACAGGTCCTGTGGATCAACATGACCACTGCCGGCATTCTGGGTATCGCACTCGCTCTCGAACCCAGGGAAGAGAATATCATGAACAGGCCTCCCCGCGACCCCGGTTCTCCAATCCTTACGGGAGATCTTCTCGGGCGTATCTTGATCATGGGACTGGTGATCCTCATCGGGGCCTTCGGGCTTTTTGAATGGGAGAAACTGTCAGGAACCTCAACGGCTGAGGCCCGAACGGTTGCGGTGAATACCGTCGCTGTTGTGGGAAGCTTCTATCTACTCAACTGTCGATCCATGACAAGGTCTATTTTTCAGCTTGGATTTTTCTCCAACCCATGGGTGCACGTCGGCATTTTGGGCATGATCCTGCTGCAGATGTCCTTCACCTACCTGCCGTTCATGAACTACGTCATGTCCAGTGCTCCCATACAGGCGGAGGATTGGTTGAGAATTGGAGGGGTTGGCCTGGCGGGCTATCTCATCGTGGAGTTTGAAAAGTGGATTCGAAGAAGGATTTCGAAAAGGAGAGAAAAGTGGCGACAAGCATCCTGATAGAGGAGGGGGCCTGACGCAGCCCAATGCGTTTTCCTGCAGGAACGAGCTTGCTCGCGAAGTGTTTGGTTCACGAGCAAGCTTGTTCCTGGGCAGAGTCCTTTTTATGAACTCTGCCCAATATGCCTTAACGATTTCAGTTTGCCTGCCTATATACGTAACAATCTACTCCACGCAGGCTTACGCGCTCAACCAAGCCCCTTCCTCTTTTACCGGAAAACACTCCTTCTTCACTTCTCCGCATGAGTTAGTGAGTTGATTCGTGTTTACTTATAGGGTTTCGGCGCCTTGGGGGTGTAGGTATCTGTCAATGTTTTCAGGTACGCGACGATCGCAGCCTCTTCATCTAGGGTCAGTCCAAGGTCTCCAAAACGGCCACCTCCCAAAACGGCGCCAAACGTGGGACTTCCAGGTTGGTTGGGGTTGGCAAATGCCGGAGCCGGCCAGCAGTTGTTTGCCAATGCGTCCTTTTCCGTCTCGATACCATCCGGGCACCGCGTAATGCCGAATGAGTTCGCCGTCGATTGCCCTATGAAACCCGTATTGTAGAAGTGCACGATGCTCTCAAGGCTCTTGAACCAACCGTTGTGGGTATAGGCCTTGGTGAAGCCTTGGCCGGGCCGCTTGTCTACATTCCGCAGGGTCGCAGTCTTCTGGAACCCCCGGTGGTCACAATTTCTTCGAAATCCGGGGGCGCTACATCCACCATTCGAATTATCCCCATTCACGCCTGTGAGGCCCGCCAGCCCCAGGTCTGGATCTATAAATGTTCCATCATCTTTGAATGTTGGGGGAATCTCAGGATTGCGTGGCACACCGATGTTATGGTAACCGTCGTCGGCGTAAAGCTGCTTGGGCTCCTCTCCCGTATCAGTACCAGGATTGTCACTATGACAACCTGCGCACCCTGCGGACTTGCCGGTAGGATTTAACAAACTTGTCACTCCATAGAACAAATCGTGCCCCAGATTTTCCTGATCCGTAAGGCCGCCCAGAGGGAATTTCCCGTCAGCCTCCTCCGCAAGGGCTTTATCGCGCTTGGAGCTGAACGAGTTGAGGTCGGCGGAGGCCTGCCAGGCACAGACCGCCAGCATGATTCTTTTGAAACTGATGTCGAACGCCTTCTCCTCGGTCACATCATCAGCTTTAATAGCGACCACATCGCTACTGCAATCGATTTTAACTCCCCAGACATCCTTGTAAAGTTTAGCATATTTTGCGTTCGCAACATGGTTACAAACGGCCTGTCTGTCGATATTCTGCTCGACAGGGTTCGGCATGGGATTCAACGCCTGATCGGCCGTCGGGCCGAAATAAATAGAGTATCCTAGGATTTCTGAATTTGTAAATTTCGTGCCGCCGGTATCGTAAAAGATCTCCTCACCAATATGTTTTGTGGCCCCTGCTGGGAATAATGCAACTGCATTCCCTTCGGCACGCCCGTTCCAGAAGTTCCCGCCACAGATACCGGGGACACCAAAGGGGCAAGGTCTGAAGAGCGGTACGATCAAGCTCGCATAGGCGTTGGTGGGAGGCTTGAGGTTGCCTACCGTGTGCGGGTTTGCGCCAGTGATCGCCACCTGATGCAGGTTGACACCGGAAACGCCTCCCGTCCCGCCAGTGGCTGGATCGTGGCAGGTAACACACGCCATGCGGCTCGGTGAGGATATCTTATCGAAAAAAACATACTTGCCCAACAGTTCTATGTTCGAGAGCTCCGGGTCCTTGTTGCTGTCGGTCTTTGATTTTGCAGAGGCATATCCCATTATCATGCCCACCACAAGCATTACGGCAACGATACCAGCCAGAAGACCATACCCCTTCACGGAAAAGAAGGAAGAAACAGCATTTTTCGATCTCCCCCGTTCCGAGAAATTGACTTTTTTCGAGTTATTCATTATTTGATTTTCTTTCATTTTATCATCTCCTTTAAAAAGATAGGTAAATGAAATAGATCAGCCAGTTCCGAAAACCTGTACCCTCACAACGACCACCTCCTTCCCGCAAGCAAGAAAGCCAAATCATAACAATTGGCGACTCGCCTTTTTAGTCGGACAGACTGCATACTACCTTTCCTTTGGCCAGGCTTTAGGGACTCTGGAAAAAATAACCGTTCGCCTTGGTTTCGAAGGTCTCTTAACGAAAGTACTGGAGAATGAGAGGGGATGAATCAGATAATATTCACCCTATAGATTCCTGGGAAAGTGTCCACGGCACCAGAAAACTACCCACCCCAAAGGCATTCATTCTACCGTGAAAATACACCGTCTGGTAGGTAGGGGACTCCTTTTCTGACGCTGGATATCGATTTTTGAAACCCGACCTACTCATGCCGGGGACAAACATTCCTAGATGTTCATGAGATGTTTGGTTAGCTTGAATTCTGAATGTGAACCGGAGAAGCTCTCTCCGAACCGCTTAGCAAAATCACGGTCCGTTTCGAGTCTGGAAGGATAAAGATTATATATAGGTAGAATTAAAATAACTTCGTCAGGAACAAAAATCAAATAAAATGTGAGCGAGCCGTGAAGATAATATCCATAGGCTGCACCGATCCAGTACCCCATAGAAGCGGAGGTCCGGAGAAAAATTGCGGGGATCGGCCTGGCTGGGCACTTCCTCGTCGAATTTGAAAAGTAGATTCGAAGAGGGATCTCGGCTAAAAAGGGCGAGAGAGGTTTTCGGATAGCCCCTCAGTGGCGGCAATTGTCCGGCAAATACGAGAATCAGCGAAACCGGCCCGAGGAGGGCGGCCGCTGAACCAATCATTCCCAACAGGAGGTGATTTCCATGTCGATTCCCGAAACTATGCAGGCCATGGTACTGGAAAAAGCGGGTCGGCCCCTGCAACTGCGGCGGGTGCAGGTTCCCCGGCCCCAACCGGGACAGGTGCTGGTTAAAGTAGCAGCATGCGGAGTGTGTCGGACCGACCTCCATATTGTGGACGGAGAACTCACCGAGCCGAAACTTCCCCTGATCCCCGGACACGAAATCGTCGGGACTGTGGTGGAAACCGGCCAACAGGTCACGCATTTCCATGTCGGCGACCGGGTCGGCATCCCCTGGCTCGGCTCCACATGCGGCCGTTGCCGGTATTGCCGCAAGGGGCGGGAGAATCTCTGCGAGCAGGCCCGTTTTACCGGCTACACCCTCGATGGGGGCTATGCCGAATACACTCTGGTCGACGAGCAGTACGCCTTTTTTCTTCCGGCAGATTACAGCGATGCGGAGGCCGCCCCGCTTTTGTGTGCCGGCCTGATCGGCTACCGTACCTACCGGATGGCCGGAGAAGGGATCGAGCGGCTGGGGATCTACGGGTTCGGCGCCGCCGCTCACATCGTCGCCCAGATCGCCGTTTACCAGGGGAAAAAACTCTACGCCTTCACTCGCCCCGGAGACCTTGAGGCCCAGGCCTTTGCCCGCCGTCTGGGGGCCGTGTGGGCCGGTGACTCCAATGCCCTTCCTCCCGAGCCTCTGGACGCCGCCCTGATCTTCGCGCCGGTCGGTTCGCTGATCCCGGCGGCGCTGCAAGCCACCGACAAGGGAGGCGTGGTGGTCAGCGGGGGCATTCACATGAGCGATATCCCAACCTTTCCCTACCGCTTGCTTTGGGAGGAGCGGAGTATCCGTTCGGTGGCGAACCTGACCCGGCGCGACGGGGAAGAACTGCTCGCCATCGCCCCGAAGGTTCCAGTCCGAACCGAAGTGCAAACTTTCCCTCTCGTGCAGGCCAATGAAGCCCTGGATCGGCTGCGTTCCGGGCGCATCGAAGGGGCGGCGGTCCTGCGGATGCCGAATGCCGGCTGATCCTGCCGGCTGACTGCGGTGAAGAGGTTACATTTGCTGGAAAAGGAGTGTATCGTAGATGTTCGGTCTAAATCCGATTTCCCATATCATCATCACCCTGTTTCTATGCGGCGACGTGATGACCGGGCGGGGGATCGATCAGGTGCTCCCGCACCCGAACGATCCCAGGCTGTATGAACCCTGGGTGAAGGATGCCCGGCGTTATGTGGATCTGGCCGAAAGCGTTCACGGCCCGATCCCCCGCCCCGTCGGTTTCTCCTACATCTGGGGAGATGCCCTCACCGAACTGGAACGGGCGGCGCCTGATGTGCGCCTCATCAACCTGGAGACCGCCGTCACCAGCAGTCCGGACTACTGGCTGGGCAAGGGAATCAACTACCGTATGCATCCCGCCAATATCCCCGTTCTTACGGCCGCAGGCATCGACGTCTGCACCCTGGCCAACAATCACGTTCTCGACTGGGGATATACCGGACTCGAGGAGACGCTGAAAACCCTGAAAAATGCGCGGATCGCCTACGCGGGGGCAGGGCACACGCCGGCCGAGGCCCAGGCCCCGGCGGTGATCCAGGTTGCAGGGAAGGGTCGGGTGCTGGTGTTCGCCTTCGGCTCCCCTTCCAGCGGTATCCCCCTCAACTGGGTCGCCACTGCCCAAAAACCTGGAATCAACCTCCTGCCCGACCTAACGCCCAAGACCGTTCAGGCTATAAGGGAAAGAATCCGGGCGGTGAAGCGCACCGGCGACATCGCGGTGGCCTCCCTGCACTGGGGAGGGAACTGGGGCTTTGCAATACCAAAGAGGCAGCGGGAATTTGCCCACCAATTGATCGACGAAGCCGGGGTGGATGTAATCCACGGCCACTCCTCCCACCATGTCAAGGGGATCGAGATATACCGGGGAAAACCGGTCCTGTATGGCTGCGGGGATTTTTTGACCGATTACGAGGGAATCGGCGGCTACGAGGAATTCCGTGGGGACCTGGGACTGATGTACTTCGTGAGCATGGACCCGGCAACCGGAACCCTGGAAACGCTTCGAATGATCCCCACCCGGGTCCGGAACTTTCGGATTCAACGCGCCTCCACCGAGGAAGCCCGCTGGCTTTGGAACACCCTCAACCGGGAGGGAAAGGCTCTGGGAACCCGGGTCGAAATGGCGGAGGACCTGACCCTGCAGCTGCGCTGGAATGGAGGCGGGAGCCAAAAGGAACATTGAATACAGATCGTGGAGGCAGAGAACACTTTCGTACTGCAGGGTATCCCCGATCGAGCGTTCAGCTGTCTGGATCTTGAAATTTTAACCGAAAATTTATCTTCCCGTGAACGCCGCCACCCGGCTTGCCAGGTCCTCAACCAACCGGTCGCGGTTGCCGGGGTTGACCTCGACCAGTACCACATCGGGCCGCTGTTTGACCTCGGCGATCAGGCCACCTCCCTTGAGGGCAACAGTGGCGACGACGGTTTTAGACGAATCGAGAAGATGCCGCACCAAATCCACAAACCGCGCGGACAGGCATTCCATTTTGCCGATTTCGTCGATGAACACCAGCGGGGTAGCGATCTGGTCCAGCTTCTGGGCGTCCAGGAACTCCTCGAATCCATGGACATCGACCCCATACTTGCCCACTCGCGGCCCGCCGTGAATATCGACATGGGCCAGAAGGCCCGTCGCCCCGTTCAGCCCCACGAGACGAAAGCCCTTGCGTTGCCCCTGCAGACGGATCTCCTCGGTGTAAAAGCCGGCCGGCCGAAGCCCACGCAATTCATGAGCCAGACTCTTGAGCAAAGTGGTTTTGCCACAACCCGGCATTCCGGTCATCAGGACATGTCGGCGCAGGTGTGAATCCCGGTTCATTCTTCGACCTCCTTCCCGAAAAGAGGGGTTGTGACGCGCTGCAGTTCCGTCCCGGTGAGAGGATCGATGCGCAGCTTTCCCAGGCGCACAAGGGCCACCTGCTCAGGTGAGCGGATTGGGCTGACCAACTCCAGCCCGTTGGATAAAACCTGACTCACCACACCGGCCCCAACAAGAAATCCCTCCCGGTCGATCAGGCCGGCCAGGCAGCCCGGTTCCGCGTTCTTCAATCCGTAAACCGGTTTTTGCCCCTTGTAGATGCGAAGAGTCCCGGCCCCGTCGAAAAAGCGACGAAAGAGGATTCGCCGCCGCTCGGCCCGTTCCTGGGGGGATCTCCGGCGCACTCCGACGGAAACCGGCAGAACATGGAGTTTCAACCGCGGATCATGCCGCCACGGCAGCAGGAGATGCTCAAGCTCCCGCCCCTGCTGCAGCGCGATAACCGCAGTCGGCGTCAGGAGCTCGACTTCCCATTCCTTGAGGGCGCCACCCCCGTATTCCTGCGCAACCAGTCCCGAAGTGTCGATAAATACCGGATCAGCCCCTTTGGCCCGCGCAAAATCGCGCAACCTGCACAATCCTGTAAGGACCTGAAGCATATGTCCCCGCGGCGAACTGCTGCCGACGAAAAAGGACGCCCGTTCCACCACTTCTGAAGACTCCCCTGCCCTTGTGACCAGATTCAGCGTTCCGGGAATTCCCAAACTCGACTGGCCCAGATCCCCATCCAGCCAGGCCGCGTTTTGTCCCCGCCTGCAGGCCTTTTCAAGCAGCCAGCGGGCCAGGGTGCTTTTACCCGAGTCCGTGGCTCCCACGAGCATGACAGTACCGCTGAGCGCACTCCGGTCGAACCCCTGCCACTCTTCCGGAACGTCCAAATCAACCGGCAAAGGGGGCAATTTATCCATTTTTCAATCTCCTTTTTTCACCCGATTCAACCCCGGTTCAAAAGAGGAAAAAGACTGCGCCTTCATATCCGACAATGTCAACTTACGCACTGCACGAAAGGCATAGCGAAGAGACGATGCCGATGACGAGAAAGCTGTATTTGGGCAGGAATCCAGCCAAGCACTTCATTTCTGGATTCCCGCTTAAAGATTGCGGGAATGACGGAAGTGCCCATATGCAAAATGTTAAAGAACTCGTGATCGGGTGCTTAGAACCTATCCAGAAACTACATGTGGACTTTGCGGCACCCCCTTGGTCCCCCCTTGAGGGGGGAATTAAAGGGGGGGGTCCGCTGCCGAGGTAGGTTTTTGGATAGGCTCTTAACTCAGACATCTGAATAAGCCGCCATAATCTCGAACAGCATCTGACCGTATTCGTCTTTCATGGGGAGTTCCCGGTCTATTTTGATTCGACGTCTGGTGGCCAGTGTGGTTTTCCCCGTTCTCGGGTCGGTTCCCTCCTTCTTAAAACACTCCCAGTAAAGCCCTACACCACGCCGCTGCCAGCGTGGTAAATTGTTGAAGTTGATTCCATGCCGAAAAAGAAATTCGTTCTGATAAGAGGCCGACTCGCTTTTCAGCAACTGCGTTGCTTCTGCAACGCTTTTGCCCATCTTGCGTAAAGTCCAATAGCACCAGCTGTGTAGAGCATTGTTTGCCGCCTCGGCCTGACGCCAACGAAAATAATCGAGCACCAGCATGGCATCCGGCCCCATCCAGATACGGCTGTCGAAATGGGCCGCCTCACCCAGGGCAAGGCTAAATGCCGCGCTGACAATCCCTGCAGAAACGGACACAACCTTTTCCAGCCGGCGGTCAAAGAGGACCCAATCCCTGGGAAGGAGCAGGGAAATCTCGTCACTCATGGTGTATGCATAAACACCCTGCAACTCTGTCAAAAGGGCGCTGGCAGCTGAAACCATGAGGTCTCGAAACTGCGGATCAAAAGGTTTGCTGAAACGGTCCGAGGTCTTACGGGAAAAGCCCCGCCCGTCCAGGCGAATGATCGGCCAACAGGCCGGCAGCATGCGCAAAGAACTGAAATATTCCAGAGAGCGCATCCGCTTTTCGAGATCCTTCAGTTCCATCAGCAGTCTCCTTTATCATCTCGGTTATTATCTCGACGCGAGATCCGGGCCAAGTACCGAAAATTGTAAGTATGCGGCCATTTCCTTGCAGGAACGGCTTCCGGCCGTGACAGAAACGGCAACCGTACACCTTGTCGCGGCAGGATGCC
The DNA here is from genome assembly GCF_027925305.1 of Desulforhabdus amnigena. Lineage (NCBI taxonomy): Bacteria > Pseudomonadati > Thermodesulfobacteriota > Syntrophobacteria > Syntrophobacterales > Syntrophobacteraceae > Desulforhabdus > Desulforhabdus amnigena. The sequence continues at coordinate 1,559,684 of NZ_BSDR01000001.1, forward strand.
ACTCTTACAGAAACGCACGGGTAAACGGGTGCGTAATTGCGATCATGAAAACCAAGCCGCTTACCCGCACCCCCTATCAGCCGCACTCTTTTCTCCAGGGGAAACTGGCCAAACGGCGCCCGGCGCCGTTTGGTGGAGATCGCCGGGTCATCGGTGAGACTGCCCGGGGTGCAATCATGGTTTTCAAAATCGGCGTAACGAAGCTTGAGCGTACTTTCCGCGCAGGGAAACATACAAAACCTGGCAAATCACTTCTCTGGCTGTCCCCCCGGGTTCTTTCTTCACAAGTACCAGGTTCTGAACACCCCCCTCCTTGTGACCGGCGCGATGAGCCTTCCTCCCATTTTGAGCTGGTCCAGCAAGGGAGGAGGAATTTCGAGGCAGGCCGCCGTCATGCAAATGCGGTCATAGGGGGCTTTTTCCTGGTACCCAAGCCCGCCGTCCCCGTGTACCAGGACAATGTCACTGTAGCCCGTATTCTTTAGATTATTTTCTGCAAAGGCCAGGGTTAATGGATCGATCTCAATGGAAACGACCAGGCCCTTCTCCCCGACGATTTCCCGGGCCAGAGCCGTACCCTAGCCCGACCCGAGCCCGACTTCGAGAAACCTGTGTCCTCTGTCGAGTCCCAGGGGTTCATAAAAAAGGGGATAACTGTGTGGGCAGGAAATGGTGGCCTCTTCCCCGGGCAGTGGGAGAGGGACTTCCTCATAGGCGTAGTCCTTATAGAAAAAGGGAATAAACTCTTCCCTGGGAACCTTCAGCATCGCTGCTTTGATGCGCTCTGAGCACAAATAGCCTTTCCGGGTGAGCCAGACCACTTTCTGCTCCTTTTCCCTGCGAAATTCTTCCCTGCTTTTAACCGGCTCTTTGGGCGGAGGAATGATCCAGCCCGGCATATATTTTCCCTTTGCGATGGTCGATTGTTGTCCAAATCCTCAGAAGGACTCCCCCTCACGGTGCAAACAGGCGATGAATCTCAGCGCATCCTCTTTCATCGTCATATTGTTGAACATGACGTACCCTTCCCTTCCTTCGCACAGGGAGAGAAGCCTTTGAAGGTCCATGTCGCCGTAGCGGTAGCGATAACCACCGATACCGTGCAGACGATAGTAAACAGCTCCTTCACTCAGGCACTTGTCCTTGAAAGGGTCGACACAGTGAATGAGATCGAGACTGCCGCAAAGCTCCTGGACCAGCTCAGGCGGCCAGGGGCCCCGGGGCTCCCAGGCGATTCGGAAAGCCCCTCGCACCAGGGAAGAGAAAAACGCCGAAAAATTGCGGATATTTTCCTCCGTTGGAGTGAAACCGGCCGGGCACTGAAAGACTACCACAGAGGCCTGCAAGACCTCGGCAATCTCCCTGGTGACCCGCCAGGCATCCTGAACCTCCCGCGAAGGACGGAAGCCTCCCAAGCGCTTCGAAACCTCCGGCGAAACGGGATGGGCAAGGCGTCGGTAGGTGGGGCTGGAGGGCTGGTGGGTGATGAGCTGCCAGGCCTTGAGGGTGAAACAAAAACCTGGCGGAGCCTCCCGCCGCCAGCGCAGGGCGGTCTCTATACGGGGCGGCTGATAAAAGGTCTTCTGGATCTCCACCGTCGGGAAGTGCTTGAAATAGAGTGCCCGCCTTCCGGCAAACCCACAGCAACCGACCTTAAGGTTCATAAAGCAAGCTCCTGCAATTTTTGCAAAAGCCGGGTCCCTTGAAGAGATCTTCCGCTTCACAAGGCCCTGGCCATGCTGAAACGCGAAAAGAAAATAGGCGCAGAGCTCATAGAAAAGCTGATGAACCGGCGACACGACGGGTTCAGTACCCATGCCTGCAACCGCATCGCCAGAGACGACCTGGACGGGCAAGCAGGCTCTAACACAATATATCATGCGAAACGCTTTCTCTAGACATTAAATCACCTCTATCCAGGATACCGGCAAGGGTCCTCTATCGGTCCGGCATAACCCATGGGAAGAATAAGAAAAACTTCCAAATCTTCACTCCTGATCATCATTACTGACAGCAGGTACTATCCGAAAACTCTCAGAAAACGATTTCTTATCACCTGTTTACTTTTTATAGTTTGAAAGTTATATAATAATCCAATACTTCTAGCGATTATTCATCAGAGGTGGTGTCGGAATGTACGAAGGAATTTTCCTGGTAAAATTGGAACAAACCTAAAGGGTAATATGGATGGATCTATGAATCATCCGAATTCCCAAGACATTGACGGAGTAGTAAAAAGTAGCAGCACGGTAAAATCGCAATCCGGCATTAGTTAGAAAATAGGTGAATCGGCAAAATCGTTCACCGATGTGCCGTTTTCATCGTTTGAGAGTGCCGCCCCGGAATGACAATTTATATGAAAAAGGCTCATGGATCTTCGTGCCTCAATGTGCAGTAGTTTATATGAAAAAAAGGCTCATGGTTCATAGCTCATGCTGACATCGCTTTTCAAGAGCGTTTCCCGCTTTCCTCCTTATTGCCTTGCATCCCTTTGCCCATTTTTCATTTTTTGTTGTGACCCACCGGGTCATGGGGGTTAAGTTCTTCCCCCACCGCTTACCTGCCCTATCTTTCATTCTGTCACTTTGTTTCCAGACTTGACGAGCAAGACATGTCTTTAGACGTTTAGCTCATTGTAAATCAAGCCAGCGCTCGTTTTCACCAAGTTCATAAACCTCCACATATTTCCATATTTGCTATCTGTTTCCGGCAACTCGCTTGACGTCTAAAAACCGTGAGAGATGCATGGGAAAATGCCATTGATGTTTGGACATAGATAAACTGAAAGGAATCTTTGAAATGAACGAAAACGAAAGATGTGGATCTTACTCATGGATCCAGACAGAAAACCTAATTGTGGAGAGTTATATTCTCGATGGTTTCGCCCGTGATTCAGAAGATTGTTCTTCTAAAGGGTGTTCCGGAGGGGATTGTTCCGAGCATACTGAGGACAGTTCGGGGCATTTGCACGCGCACGAACATTATAAGAACAGCTATTACAACGACAATCGGCAATCTCTTTTTGAAAAATTTCGCCTCGCGATCGACGAGCGGCACCAAAAATATGCTGCGGGTTACCAGTGGTTCTGCAGGAAATGCGGTCATCCGTGTGCCAGTACAGAAATATGGATCCCGTGCAAGGGTAAGTTTGTAACGGCTAAGGTAATATGCCACCTCAGTTGCTTTAATCACTGGAGACTGGAAATTTATCCCGCTATCCCGGAAATAGGAAAGATGAACTGATGAAATACTTGCTTCATTTCAAATGTGACGTTTGTGGTTGGAAGTGGTCCGTCTATTGTGAATCCATGATTTCGGCTCTAAATTCCATCGCCGATGAAGGATGTCCCAAACAATGCGGAAATTTTGGAAAAATCTATCTGATGGGTCATGAGAAAACGGAGGATAATACCCTGTTGGAAATGATCGGTTGTGGAATTGGGGCTGTATGTAAATTTTAGCCCAAGCGACGTTACACGGTGGCGAAAGTTCTCACCTCATTGAACGATTCAATTCCCCCTCGATGGGGGTGCCGGCAAGTACACATCCCCCTGAATCCCCCTTCAAAGGGGGACTTCAAAATCTTCCAGACAGGATGACGACTTCTGCCGCGGTGTACCAATATTTCAACCTGAATTACGGATTGTCAGATTTGAGTTGGGTGTACCTTCTGAAGTCATGTGAAATAAGTACTGCCCGACTTATTCTCCTTTTGCTATTGTACCGGCAGCAGCGCAAAAGGGTTGAAAGATACCATCAAAATACGTAACTTACTTTTATTTATGGAAATAATATCTCCTGACACGCTATTTTTATGAAGATAGATCTCCCGAGTCTTTAGGTTTGAAATGCCCAAATAAAATATTTTACACTCTTCATAGGGGTGAGATATGATCATTAGCTCTGATCTTCTTGAGAATACGTGTAAAAATACAATCGAAACCATACTTCTATGTTTGGAACACGCTACAAAAGGAACCATCTATCACATTGGTCCCATGCCGGAACTCCAGGCAGTGCGGATCGCATCAGGGATTCGTGAAGAAAGAAGAGGGCAAATTAAGTGGGGCTTGCCCGGAGTTTCCGATTACAATGATCCCGGTAAGAGTTGGGAAGAATACCGGGACAAGCCTGGTCGTCCTTTGGAGGCGATGGGGTGGTGCGTAGAAAAGCAAAAAAGTTGGACTGCGGACAACCCGAGTGAAAACAGCCGAAGTGTTCGAAAACAGGTCTCTGGAGAATTGGAAGATACCTATCATATGGAACCTGTCCTGGTCAGTAAAAAGGATCTTTATGGAAATCGGCTCCATATGCTGGATTATCCTCTGGATTGGCAAGGGAATCCTATTTGGCAAGATACCGATTACGTCGTTGTAGCAGTTATCAAAATCCATTTCCTCCCCCTCACCATTACGCGAGGTGATCGTTCTACTAAAATCATTAAAAAGCTTTCTCGAACTCTAGGTACGCAAATGCTATCGCTCCAATTGCGGGAAAGCCTATTGAAAGGTCAAAAGGAACTGGCCCGCCAAAGGCTTCAAAGCTGCAATATCCTGGCACATGAATTGCGCAATACCCTGATGAAGCTGAGCTTCGCATTTGGGGCCATTAATGCGGAAATTAGCTTTCTCAGGGAACAGTGGGAAATTGAGCTGAGAAAGGTTTTCCCGGAACTGGAAGACAAACGGGTGATTCTTGAACGACTGAATCATTTGATTCGTTTGCGAATTCCCAGGATGAACGGATCAAAAGAATTGATACGTTTGGCTAATGAGTTGCTGACGGAGGAGAAAGAATTGAGCGACATTTCCCTCATACCTCGTCAGGCAGAGCAATGGCTCAATGAGAAGATAAAGCCGAAGTGGGATCGTTTATTATTGGAGAGCCAGGCATGGGACGCGGATAAGGAAGAGATCCAGCAGCTTTTGGAGCGTCTGAGAAAGGCCTTTTGGATTGGAACAGATAAAGATCTTGTCCGAAAGATGAATCATCTTCCTGAAGATCTGAGAATCAAATGGCCTGAACTTGCCTATACGCGATTTTGTGCAGAAAATCTCTCTCTACTGGATGAAATTCTAGAACTACTCCAGCATCCTGCGCTCAATATCCCTCATAAACAGCACACCCAAAAGATTTTCACTTGTCTGAAGGCCCTCATAAAGATTATTCCCGAAATCGAGAGACGAACCAACACGATCATTTCCTGTCTGAAAAACGGGATTTCATATGAAGATTTGTAACTACTGAGTTCGAGTTCAGCTCGGAGCATTACGAATTCGTACAGAATCGACATTCCGGGGCTGAAAGGCCGGCTTTTTGACTCCTGCTCCACCGCGTCTGAAGAATCCCATGCCCGTCCGACCAGGTTCAGAGTACCGGGAATTCATCTCATGGCTGAAGTTTCTCACACCATTTGAGACGGCAGTAACATGCATCTATAACCGCTGTCGAGATATCACCGGAATATGCTATGGAAAATGACCTTGCGAAACTCAAGCTGAGCCCGCTCTATTCCGAAGAGCTGGGTATCGTGCTTTCAGAAAATGATGACAAGGAGTATTTCAAGTGGTTTCTCGCCAGCCTGCTCTTTGGCGGCCGCATCTCGGAGACCATTGCCAAACATACCTACCAGGCCTTTGCCAGACACGATCTGCTCACGCCGGAGAAGATCCTGAAGGCTGGTTGGGATTATCTTGTCTATCCTATCATGCGCGAAGGCGGCTACGTGCGTTACGATGAACGGAAATCGACTCAGATTCTGCGCGACTGCGAAAAACTGCTGTGTGAATACAACGGCAGCCTGAAACGACTGCATGAGGCGGCGGCCGATGCCGGCGATCTTGAAGAGCAATTGCTCGATTTTTATGGCGTCGGCCCTGTGACGGTAAATATCTTTCTGCGCGAACTGAGACCGTTCTGGCACAAGGCCAACCCGGCTCCGCTCCCCATCGTGCGTGAACTGGCCGCTGCGCTTGGCATCGACCTGGATCGCTACAGCCCCAAGACGCTCACCTTCTGCCGTATCGAAGCCGGGCTGATACGACATCGTAGAAAAGAACGGCAGGGATGATCCGGGATGATGAAAAGATGATCTCCATATTTTTTGGAACCATCAACCGGAGTATAGGAGCACTCGATCATGCCATCATCGATTGAAGAGGCCGCGCTTGAATACCTGAAACGGCACTGGTCGGTCATCCCCATCAGATCTCATGACAAGCGTCCTGCTATCCGCTGGCAGGAATATCAGCATCGCCATGCCACCAAAGAAGAGGTGAACGAGTGGTTTTCACGCTGGCCGGCGAGCAATGTGGGGATCGTGACCGGTGCAATCTCGGGTCTGGTCGTACTCGATATCGATCCCAAACACGGCGGAGACGCCGGCCTGGCCGAGCTGATCCGGCATCATGGCCCTTTGCCGCAAAGCGTGGAAGCAATCACCGGCGGTGGCGGTCGCCACATCTATTTCGCCCATCCCGGCGGCATGGTGCGCAACAGAGTGGGTTTGGCGACTGGGATCGATCTGCGCGGCGACGGCGGCTGCGTGGTGGCCCCCCCTTCGCTGCACCCCTCCGGTAGGGTCTACAGCTGGCGGAAAGGGCATGCCCCCCATCAGCATGCATTGGCGCCGATGCCTGGCTGGCTTTTGCAGGAGGCGGCCGGTGAATACGAACGGCGCGGCCACCCCCTGGAATATTGGCGCAATCTGCTCAGGGAAGGTGTGCCGGAGGGGGAACGCAACAATACTATCGCCTCACTGGCGGGCCACCTGCTCTGGCATGGTGTGGACCCTCACGTGGTACAGGAGTTGTTGTTGTGCTGGAACCGGATACGGTGTCGCCCGCCGCTCTCCGATGGTGAGGTGGTGCGCACCGTCGAGAGTATCACGCACCTGCACGAAAGGCATGGCGAAGAGACGATGCCGGTGAATGAAAAGATGTGACGGAGTCGGGGTGCAATCATGGTTTTCAAAATCAGCGTAACGAAGCTTGAGCGTACTTTCCGCGCAGGGAAACATACAAAACCTGGCAAATCACTTCTCTGGCTGTCCCCCCGGGTTCTTTCTTCACAAGTACCAGGTTCTGAACACCTCCCTCCTTAACCGGCGCGATGAGCCTTCCTCCCATTTTGAGCTGGTCCAGCAAGGGAGGAGGAATTTCGAGGCAGGCCGCCGTCATGCAAATGCGGTCATAGGGGGCTTTTTCCTGGTACCCAAGCCCGCCGTCCCCGTGTACCAGGACAATGTCACTGTAGCCCGTATTCTTTAGATTATTTTCTGCAAAGGCCAGGGTTAATGAATCGATCTCAATGGAAACGACCAGGCCCTTCTCCCCGACGATTTCCCGGGCCAGAGCCGTACCGTAGCCCGACCCAAGCCCGACTTCGAGAAACCTGTGTCCTCTGTCGAGTCCCAGGGGTTCATAAAAAAGGGGATAACTGTGTGGGCAGGAAATGGTGGCCTCTTCCCCGGGCAGTGGGAGAGGGACTTCCTCATAGGCGTAGTCTTTATAGAAAAAGGGAATGAAGTCTTCCCTGGGAACCTTCAGCATCGCTGCTTTGATGCGCTCTGAGCGCAAATAGCCTTTCCGGGTGAGCCAGACCACTTTCTGCTCCCTTTCCCTGCGGAATTCTTCCCTGCTTTTAACCGGCTCTTTGGGCGGAGGAATGATCCAGCCCGGCATATATTTTCCCTTTGCGATGGTTGGTTGTTGTTCAAGTCCTCAGAAGAACTTCCCCTCACGGTGCAGGCAGGCGATGAATCTCAGCGCATCCCCCCGCCTCCCGGTAAACCCGCAGCAACCGACCTTAAGGTTTATAAAACAAGCTCCTGCAATTTTTGCAAAAGCCAGGTCCCTTGCGGTCCGTATCGATCAGGCTGTTGGAGAAATGCATCACGCAGGTTGGATCGGGACAATGCCCCAGACCTGCCAGGTGGCCGATTTCATGCACCGCCTCGGTCAGCACCCGGTGGCAAAAGACACCCCGGGTTAAGGGGCGCCCGGGGTATTCCATATGCAGCCGTTTCAGGGAAATAACGGCACAGCGGTGCAGAACATCGGCCTGGCCGAAAACGAAGTTGAGCCCTGCTTCGAACAGGTCGGCACCGATGATTGCCAGGCGAAAATCCCCTGAGGGCCCCAGTTCGCGCAGTCGCTGCAGAACCAGGGAAGCGCGGTACTGGCCGCGGGAAGGGACGAATGCGTTCTTTGGAAGACCGATCTGTTCTCCCAGTCGAACGGTGCAGGGGAAAAACCCGGCAAGCCGGCTCTCCAGCAACTCGACGACCGGGTGTTCAACATCCGCCGTGAAATAGAGCCAAATGGTTCCTTGCATGGTTGCGAAAATCGACCTAGACCAGAAGGTGGACATTTCCCAGGCGCACTCTGCTCAGTCCCTCCTCCCGGGCTGCATCCAGGCATCTTTCGGCCAGTTCCCGTGAGGTCACGGGCAGGTCAGCCATGTGGAATTGGGGGTGAAAGGCCAGCAGGCTGTAAGGGATGTTTCTGTCGATCGAGGCGATGCAGCGCGCCAGGAGACGCACTTCCTCCGCGTCGATGTAGCCTGGGACAAGCAGCGTGTTTGCGATCAACAGGGGTGGCTCCGGCCGCTCCCGAACCAGCTTGCCCGCACGGGCGAAATTTTCCAGGGTCCTTCGGTTGCTCACTCCGGTCAGAGCGATGTGCAGGTTCTCATCCCAGGCCTTGAGGTCGAACTTGATGTTGCCGCCTGATTCGAGCGCCACCTCCACCATCTTGTCGAGAACGGCCGGATGCATGGAACCGTTGGTTTCCCAGCAGATGCGCAGAATTTTTCCTTTGGCCTTTTCCCGCGCGAGCCTGGCGGCATTGAGGGAAAAAGGGGCTTGTGGCGTCGGGTCGCCGCCGAAAAAGCAGATGCATGACGTGCAGTCATCGACCGCGGCGGCCAGTTCTTCAACGGTTCGGGTTTGGGGTCTTGTGGTCAGTTCCATGAAGGACCAGTTCTGACAAAAGAGGCAGTTGAAGGAGCAGGCGTGAAAAAAGACCGCCAGGTTTTTGTAGCCGCGTTCCGGTCCCTGACGGTGGGCATACCTGGGATAGCCGGCCCCGGTACCGCCGGGACAGACCCAGTCCCCCACGCAATTGGTCGGCAAAGGGTCGTGATACCAGGAGAGCTTTCCTCGCTCGGCGGTGACGTCCTTGATTTTCCCTTTTTCGTTTCTGCGCAGTCCACAATAGCCCACCCCACCCTCGGGGATACGGCATTCGTGCACGCAGAGTCGGCAGGGAATCCCCTCCGGCGCTCTGGGCTCGGTTTCCGGAAGGCCGAAGGAAGCCCTGCTTCTGCGGTGGATCTTTAGGGCCAGCGCAAGGGCCTTGTCGGGTTTGTCCAGAATACAGCTTCGGCAGACACCGAGCTCCCTCGCGATCTCCTTTGAACTCTTTTCACAGATCTCGCACCACCCCACGTTTCAAAACCTCCCGGGGATCGCCGTGCCGCATTGCGGGCACTTGCCGTTTTTAATCGTTTCAAGGATTCCTGGGAACCCGGATGTCCCGCCCACAGAAAGCGGCCAAGATGGCCGTGCTCCCAGGGTTTCAGTTTCATCCGTTCAGAGCATAATCCGCGACGAACCCCTGATTCTCAGGCTGGCGCAGAGAATGATTGAATGATCACCGGCCGGACTTTAAAAATCCCTAAAAATACTTTTCCTCGATTTCGATTTTCGCTTCTCTCAATCGACCGTAATCCAGCTTCAACCTTTCATTGGCAATGTTTTTCTCCAATTTGATTGTATCCAGAGGTTCTCCCAGGAAGCCGAGCAAATAGGGTTTTGAAACTTTGTACACGTCTTCCCCGACCCTGAAGACATAATCACCTATCAACATGTATGCATCGATTTCAGTGCTGGTATCTTCCGTCGTTTCCGGATGTACCTTCTGCTTGACAGTCACCTTGCGTAATTCGATGTCAGCCTGAACTTTTTTGCCTTCCTTGGAAACGAGAATAAAATCCTCTAAGCGCTGAAAACCTGTTTTTTCAATAACTTCTGCCATCTTAAGAAACCTCCTGCGGTTTTTTCCTCTGACCGCTTCCAGCATGTGAACCGCGAACGCGGGTTCCACTTTACATGTAGGCCACGAACTCGGGTTCCAGGAGACCCTTCAGGATATCGCACCGGGCCACAACTCCCACCAGCTTGTCATTTCTGGTAACAGGGAGACGGATGACATTCTTTTCCTTCAAAATCTTAATGGCTTCTGTGATAGGGGTATCGGCATCGACTGTGAGAGGGTCTCGGCTCATGATGTCCTCCGCCGTAGTTTTCGCAAGCTCCTTATCCTCTAAGACAGCCTCCAACAGATCGAGCTCTGTAATCAACCCTATCACTTTTCCTTCATCGTCAGTCACGGGCATGCCACTGTAAAGGCCCGTAAGGAGCTGCATGGCAATATCCCGAGCCGAGGCATTTTTTCTGGCGGATATTACCGGTCTTACCATGACATCGGATACCTTCAAGTCTTTCATGACTGTCCCTCCTTTTTTAATGGGTGCAATGATGACGGCACTTCCCCTGGTATCTTTTCTGGTCTGCAAGATGTGATATATTTTCGTAAAGCTACTCTCCACCCGCAGCCGCGGAGTAAGCTTCTTTCATATAATCTGCTCCCGCCACGAGGACTTTGATTTTGGGAGCCCCCTCCAGGTAGGATGCCATTTCATCTTCCAGCTTGCGCCGCTCCTCGCTATTTGCCCATTTTTCCCAATCTTTTACAGAAGACCAAACCGAAAGCACCACTACCTCACGAGGATCTTCCTTGTTGACGAAAGTTTCTCCCCGTACATACCCCCTCTGCTGCATAGCCTTGATTCTGAAGTTGAGAATCGCCTGCAAATGTTCTGGATAGGGAGATCCTTTGAATTTCCTCTCGATCAGTACGTGGACATTCATGACGTCCTCCTTTTCATAGAATTGTTAACTCCTCCTTGTATTATCCCACCGACCCAAATCTTTTTCCCTGCCAAAACGGAAAGAGCTTCGGTGAAGCAACGATCTCCAATAAAAGCAAAGGGCTACATAAAAAAACCCTGCCAATCCGTTTGAAGAATGGAATCGAGTCGCTCATTGCAGAAATTCAAAGGGAGTGTGATCGTCAAGGGAAATCTCATGAAAAGATAAACAAATGAGTAGTGATTTCTTAACATTTCCGTTTCCCATGTCTTGCATGCGGTCTGAAATATCGTAGAGTTTCTACTCAAGTATCTATCTCATCAGTTAATGTGGTCAATGGGTATTGTCAATTGGGAAGGCCACAGACAAACAGTCATTGCAAGATTTTTGTGATGCGGCTCAACCTGCAGATAGTTCAGGATAAAAGAGGGGCAAGTCCGGGAAGTTGATTCTTGACAAGCCCCAGGTTTTCTACTCCCAGGGCAGGTCGACGGGTGCAGCCGCTTACCGCCTGGGAAATTCGCCACTCATCCCGCAGTTTGAAATCGCTGGTTCCATTGGGGGCCTGTACTGCGCGAAAAGTCAGATTTTTGCCGTCGACCGATACTTCCACGATGGTCTGACGGTGATCGCTGTGCGACACCCTTCCCGCATTGCCCGCATTGATCAGATAAATCCCTCCCAGATCATTGGGAATGCGCCGCCAGTGGTACACATGGGTATGCCCGACAAAGACCGCTTTGACCTTGTCTCTATGCTTGAGCAGCATGCTCCAGAAGGGGTCTGTTTCGGGATCGTCGGGAATATAGGGTTCGTGATAGGTCACAAAGATGTGTTCGGCATTTTGAGCGGATGCGATGGAATCTTCGACCCAGCGAATCATTTCGATATTATTGAAAGATCGGGCAAAGCGGGAATACTGGTCCAGCACGATCAACCGCACATTTTTCCAATCCGCGTAATAATTGATGCTTTTGGAATCATACATTTTGACACTTTTGCCGAGGGCCGGAATCATTTTTTTCAGCAAATACTCCACATCATCGGCATTTTCGTGGTTTCCTCGAACGGGAAAGAATGGGGGGGCTTTTTCTTTGAAGACCTGCCGGTAGATCTCATCATTCTTGGCGACGGGACTCAGATCGCCGACAGCGAGCACAAAGTCTATGGGAGAAAACGCATGATCCGGATTGACCGTCATGTTTTGAATTTCCTCCAACACATTGCGATAAGAGGCGAAAGCCGATCGGTTATCGGCAACGACGGCAAAACTCCATTTCTCGGCAAAAGCCGGAACAGAGAAAAACAAAAGTGCCAAGACAATCGAAAGACTTCTTCTCATCATTGATTCCTTTCTTTCACATCGAACATACCAGCAAAAATCATAAAATCTCTTTTTCTCCAAACTCTGCGAAAACATCGGTTCCCATCCGATCCATTGGTGGATTCTTGGATTCATTGCATTTTGAAGTTCACATTTGGGTTTGAATGATTATTATTATATTACCTTTGAAATAAATATCGTCGCAATGTCCTTTGGAGAGCTGAATTCTAAGTCGAGAGGAGAAAGCAAGATGGCGGAAAAAAAAGAGGTATGTACCTGTACGAAATGCGGCAACGAAGCTGAAATGACGATAACCTGCCAGTTGATAGAAGTGGAAGAAGAAGGCAAAATCAAAAAGAAACAAAAAGAAACCAGAACCTGTAGCGTTTGCGGCAATGAAGCCGACATGATCATCGACTTTGAGCAATAACGACAGAATTCCATACAATATAAGACGCCTTCAAGAACACCTGGAAGATCCTTTTCAGGTGTTCTCTCGTTTTATTCCCTTCGCGTTCCGTCTGGAGGCAAGAAAACGCACCAGCTTCAGAACCTATGCAATCTACGGCTTGCAAATCTTACAGGGGCTGTAACCTTCCCGCAAGGCCGCATTGCGGCTCCAGAACCGAGCGGTGCATTGCTTGCAATTGTAGTGTGGGCAGCCCCGCTTATGGAAAATACGAGTCGAGGTGTTTCCATGGTAAGGCGCAAACGCCCCCAATAAACTCTTATGATCGGATTCAGGATTGGACGCAGCCGGTTTTTCCTCATGCCTGTATTCCCAGGGAGGAATGGGATTCTTTGATGCCCAAAGCCCCCGTTTGTTGCGCCTGGCTTCTTCCTGAAGATCGAACCACTTTTCGCAAAAGGGCTTCCTGCAATACTGAGGATAAACCCACGCAAGACCCGCTTTGACCAGTTCTTCGTTGAGGAGCCGTCCCCCTACCGACACCATCCCCACGGTGCGCCCATATTGATCCCTATCCACGGGCTCGATTTTCAATTCCTTTCCCGACAGGAAACTCGTAGTAAACTCTTTCGCCTCGTCATGAAAATCCTGCTTCCATTCGGGAGCATCGATGCCATAAAGTCTGACCCCTATTTCCCCGAATTGATAATGCAGTATGAAAGAATCGCCATCCTTCACTTCGACTCTGCCCTTTTCTCCCCAGCCCCGGCAAAGAGAAGGGATAAGAAAAAGAAGGAAAATCAGGAGACCTATCCTTGTTTGAATCTTCATATCTTCAACTATCCTTTTGTTCGCCGGCGAAAACGTTCCACCGCAGTTTGAGAATGACAAGAATCCTCTCAAAGGTTAGAAAATACGGATAGCGTCTATTTTAAGCCTCGCTTCGGAAAACGGAAAGCAGGGGTTTTTATGACAATAGGATATTTTTCTGATAATTGCCCGAAGAGCTCACATTCTGAAAAGGTTGGCAGAGAAATGAAAATCTATGTTTGGCGGCACAGCAAGAAGTTCTCCAGTTGGTCGATGTTCGATGAACCTCACATCTTCAAGGACAATTACATGCAGGCGGAAGTGGTCATTCTGGCCACGTCCAAGGAGGAAGCGCTGGAAATGCTGAAAAGCGACGACCGCTGGAACATCGATGAACTGCAAAGGATCGAACCCATGGTTTTCGACCTGGATCGTCCGGCGGTGATCAGTAAACTGGTGAGTTTCAGCTGAAAGCGTTTCTCTCGCATGACTTTCGGAAAGCAATGGCTCTGCTGCCTGGAAGGTTTATTGCAAAGATCTCCTGAAAACCGGCAGGACGACTGCCCCTCTTTGAACGCTCTTTCAAGGCTCCATGGCGCATGGTCATGAGGGGGATACATCCGGTGCAGAACATCCATTGGAAGGAAAAACCGATGAAACGAATTTGCATGAAATTTGCGCTGATTGTCCTTGGATTCCTGGCATTTCCGACAAACGCCGATGCGGGTGAAGCGCAAAACCCCGCAGATAAAACCCTCTCACCCTATTTTTTCGTCAAAAGCGAAGATCCCACAGCGGACCAGCTGCCCCTTCAATCCACATCCGTTCAGGTGGACATCGCCGGTGTCATCGCCGACGTCAAAGTGACTCAGGTTTATAAGAACGAAGGGAAAAAGGCTCTCGAAGCCCTGTACGTTTTTCCGGCTTCCACGAAGGCTGCCGTCTACGGCATGAAAATGACCCTCGGGGAGCGTACCATCACGGCACAAATCAGAGAGCGTGAAGCGGCGCGCCGGGAGTATGAGGAAGCCAAACAGGCGGGCAAGAGCGCCTCGCTTCTGGAGGAGCAGCGGCCCAACGTCTTCCAGATGAATGTCGCCAATATTTTGCCCGGAGATGTCATCAAGGTGGAAATGAGCTACACCGAATTCCTCAATCCCACTGATGGAGTCTATGAATTCATCTATCCCACCGTGGTCGGTCCCCGCTATGCCAATCAGCCGGAAGCCACAGCCCCATCCTCGGAAAAGTGGGTAAAAACCCCCTATCTCCACCAGGGAGAACCGCCCACCTATTCTTTCGACATCCAGGTGAACCTCTCCACAGGAATGCCCCTCCAGGATGTCACCTGCCCTTCCCACAAGGTCACGACCCAGTTTGACGGCCCGGCTCTGGCCACCGTCAAACTGGCTGAAAACATGTCATCTTCCGGGAACCGGGATTTCATTTTGAAGTACAAGCTGGCCGGGGAAAAGATTGCTTCGGGTCTTCTTCTCTACAAGGGCGAAACGGAGAATTTTTTCCTGCTCATGCTGCAGCCGCCCCAACGCATCAAGACCGAAGAGATCCCACCCCGCGAGTTCATTTTCATCGTCGATGTATCGGGCTCCATGCATGGGTTCCCCCTGGACATCTCCAAAAAGCTCATGAAGGACCTTCTCGGACACCTCCGCCCCACAGACAGGTTCAATGTGCTGCTCTTCTCCGGCGGTTCCAGGGTCATGGCGGATGGGTCACTGCCTGCGACTCCTGAAAACATCGAGCGCGCCATCCGTATCCTCGACGAAGAACGGGGCGGGGGTGGAACCGAACTTCTTCCCGCCCTTCAGCGCGCTCTGGCCCTGCCCAAAGCGGAAGGCTCCGCGCGTTCCGTCGTCGTCGTCACGGATGGATACGTAAACGTTGAAACACAAAGCTTCGATTTGATTCGAAACAACCTGGGAAAAGCCAATCTGTTCGCCTTTGGAATCGGTTCCAGTGTCAACCGTTTCATCATTGAAGGGATGGCTCGGGCAGGGATGGGAGAACCCTTCATCGTGACCAGGCCGGATGAGGCCTCCAGCCAGGCCGAAAAATTCCGCAAGTATATCGAATCGCCGTTGCTGACGGGAATTCGTCTGGATTTCGGCGGCTTCAATGTGTATGACACAGAACCTTCGAACATCCCCGATGTGCTCGCTGAGCGCCCGGTGACGGTTTTCGGCAAATGGCGGGGTCTGCCCCGCGGAGAGGTTGTTCTGGAAGGCAGGGCGGGCCGGGAGGAATTTCGGCAGAAAGTGGATGTCGGTGCGGTCAATCCCTTGGAAGTCAATGCACCACTGCGTTACCTCTGGGCCAGAGAGCGGATCGCCACGCTATCGGACTACAATCACCTTCAGCCGGACGATGACCGTATAGCGGAAGTCAAAGAACTGGGTCTGAAATATCACCTGCTCACCCCCTACACTTCCTTTGTCGCAGTGGACACCCTGGTTCGCCGTAAAGACGGCGAAGTGACGACCGTCCAGCAACCGCTCCCCCTGCCCGAAGGAGTTTCGGACTACGCGGTCGGCAATGAGGGTCCAGGCGGCGCCCCGAGAAGCATGGCCCTTCGTGAGCAATATCCCATCCGTCCGCTTCCCCCTCCCACATCGGATGTGGATAAAAGTGGCGAGAAAACCGGGGAAGCCCGCATTTACGTTCAAGCCCACAGCGAAGAGATGACCGCAACGAAGGGATTGTCCAAAGAATCCGTTGAAAAGGTGATCGAGAAACATCTCCCTGAGATGGAGGGTTGTTACAGGAGTGCGTTGGCAAAACAGCCTGGACTTCAAGGAAAAATGACCCTGAAATTCGTGGTGGATTCCAGGGGAAGGGTGAGAAAGGTCCGGATCGTTTCCAGCGGATGGGTTTCGAGGGAGTTTCAGACCTGCATCGAGAACCTGCTGAGGCAGTGGCGATTCCCTGCTCCCTCTTCAGTAAGCAAAGTGGAAATCATTTATCCGTTCACCTTCGGTGTCCGATAAGACTATGACCGTCTGGAGTCTGGCATGAACAAAAACACCGCACCTTTTTTTCCAAACTGACAGGAAGATTTTTCAAATGCAAAACTGGCTCAAGGTATACGGCAATCGGCGAGTGCTCAGCCTGCTGGGCCTCGGCTTCTCTTCTGGACTCCCACTCGCCCTCACGGCATCCACGCTACAGGCCTGGATGGCGACCGAAAAAGTGGACCTTGCCCTCATCGGCATTTTTTCCCTGGTGGGGTTGCCGTATACCTTGAAGGTCCTCTGGGCACCCGTCATGGACCGCTTCACTCCCCCTTTCCTCGGCCGTCGCCGGGGCTGGATCGTTATCACACAAGTCCTCCTTGCCCTGGCTATCCTTGCCCTCAGCCTTGCTTCGCCGGCTTCCATGCCCTGGCTTGTGGCTTTTCTGGCTGTCATGATCGCCTTTTTCAGCTCGAGCCAGGACATCGTCGTGGATGCGTACCGTGCAGATGTCCTCCAGGAACGTGAATTGGGCGCAGGGGCCGCGACAACGGTTGTCGGATACCGCATCGCCCTCATCGTCTCGGGAGCCGTCGCCATGATCCTTTCCGATCATCTTCCCTGGCGGGCGGTGTATGGTCTCATGGCTGTCCTCATGCTCCTGAACGTCGCCTTTACCCTGGCGGCTCCGGAACCCGCCGAAAGGGTCGTACCACCCAAAACCATCAAAGAAGCCGTGTGGGGGCCGCTGGCTTCCTATTTTCGCCGCTCCGGCGCCGTGGAAATGCTCTGCTTCATCATGCTCTATAAACTGGGAGACGCCGTTGCGGGAGCCATGACCACCCCGTTCCTCCTGGATCTCGGATTCACTCGAACGGATGTGGGCACGGTAAACAAAGCCTTCGGGTTGATCAGCACGATCCTCGGAACGCTTGCGGGTGGAAGCATCATTGCAAAGATGGGAATCAACCGATCCCTCTGGCTTTTTGCCTTTCTCCAGGCTTTTTCGAACCTGGCCTTCACGGGACTGGCCTTGGTGGGAAAAAGCTATGCCGTGATGGTAACCGCGATCGGCCTTGAGAACATTTGCGGCGGCATGGGCACGGCGGCATTCGTGGCTTTCATGATGAGCCTTTGCGACAAGCGGTTCACTGCCACGCAGTATGCCCTCCTCACCAGCTTTATGGCTGTCACCCGCGTTTTGGCTGGAGTCCCCACGGGATTCATGGTGAATTCCCTGGGGTGGGCCATGTTCTATTCCGTGAGTGTGTTGGGAGCGCTTCCCGGTATTCTGCTTCTTCCCCGCTTCGCTCCGTGGAATGGAGGAGAGGGAAGAGGCTATGGAGCAAAAGAGGTGGAACTGGTGATCAGTGAATGAAATGACGATTTCCCAGCCGCACCCGCCGCAAACCGGCTTCTTTGGCCACCTTCAGGCAGGCTGCGGCCTGATCCCGCGAAGTCGTGGGAAAATCTTCCAAGCAAAACTGAGGGGTAAAAGCAAGCAAGGCATAGGGAATATCCGGATTGAGACTCGCGATGAAAGAAGCGATTTTGTAGACCTCTTCTTCTCCCACATAACCCGGCACCAGGAGCGTGCTCGCCACCAAAAGCGGCGGTTCCGGCCGCAAAGGAACCCACTCGGCCAGGCAAGCAAAATTTTCCAGCACCTGCCGGTTGTCGCATCCGCACAGGGCCTCGTGGATATGAGGGTCCCACGCTTTTAAATCCGCTTTCACACACCCTCCGGATTCCAGGGAAAGACGCGCCATGGGTTTGAGCCAGGCAGGGTTCATGCTCAGATTGGTTTCCCAACAGATGCGCAGAATCCGATCCGGATGCCTTCGCCGCATCTCCTCCGAAACACGCAGCGCATAGGGAAGCTGAGGTGTGGGGTCTCCACCGAAGAAGCAGACGCAACTGGTTTCATCGTTGACTTCATCGACCAGGGAATCGACGGAACGCCAGGTTCCCTTTGAGAGGCCGCTTCTCTTGAAAGACCAGTTCTGGCAGTAGAGGCAGTTGAAGTTACACCCTTCAAAAAACACGGCCAGATTATAGAATCCAACCTCCGTTCCACAATCATTGGCATACACTGGGTAGCCGGCTCCTGTTCCCCCAGGGCACACCCAGTCGGCCACACAGTTGGTGGGAAGAGGATCGTAGTAGCAGGAGACACGCGCCCTGGAACGTCCGTCCAGGCGCAGGCTGTTTTTATCCCCCGTACGAATGCCGCAGTACCCCGAATCCTTCTCCCCCATGAGGCACTCGTGCGGACAGAGGCGGCAGGATATCCCCCGGAGATTTCGTGGCGGGTTCCTGGGAAGGTCGAATACCTGCCTCGAGCGTGAATGGATGGCGGCGATCCGCTCACGGCTCTCTTCCCACCGGTTCTTTATACAATCGGGACAGACCTCAAGGCTGTGCCCGATCCCGGAAAGCCGTGCTCCGCAAATGAGGCAAACAAATGTTCTATTCCTGGACCTACCGCATCCCTTGATGAGCATGGATTCTTACCTCAACAAATCCTGGGGAGCTGTTCCCCGCGCAGCATGTCCAAAAGGCGATGGCCCCCGATGCGCGTTCTCAGGAACACACGCCCGGCGTCGTTTGAAACCGTTTCCCCTATCTTGCAGGCGTTTCTGCCCAGAGGATGATCCCGCATGACTCGAAGCACACTTTTCATGCATCGGGCGGGCACGAAAACAAGCACCTTTCCCTCGTTGGCCACATACAATGGGTCCAACCCCAGGATTTCACAGGCTCCGGCCACATCCTCACGCACCGGCAGGGCTTCCTCTTCCAGACGAATGCCCACATGAGACTGCTCAGCGATCTCGTTCAACGTGGTCGCCACTCCTCCTCGAGTCGGATCACGCAGCACATGGATCTGCGGACAGACCTCGAGCATTTTTTCCACCAGACCGTTCAGGGAAGCCGAATCGCTCCTGATTTCATTTTCAAATGCCAGGCCTTCCCGTTTACAGAGCACAGCCATGCCATGGTCCCCAATGGTGCCGTTGATCAAAACGGCATCTCCGGGTTCGGCATACTGCCCGCCCACCCGGACTCCAGGAGGAACAACACCCACTCCCGAGGTATTGATAAAGATTTTGTCCGCTTTGCCCCGAGGGACCACCTTCGTGTCTCCAGCCACAATGAAAACATTGGCTTCACGGGCGGCAGCCGCCATGGACGACACGATTTCCCCCAGTGTTTCCAGAGAAAGCCCTTCCTCCAGGATAAAACCGGCCGTCATATAGAGGGGTCTCGCCCCGCGCATGGCCAGATCGTTCACGGTCCCATGCACTGCAAGGCTTCCGATATTGCCCCCCGGAAAAATCACGGGGTCCACCACATACGAATCGGTGGTCATGGCAATCTGCCCGTTCCCCACATTCACCAGAGCGCTGTCGTTCATTTCAAGCAGATATTCATTCCGAAAGGATTGGATAAAAAGGTCTTGGACCAGCTCATGGGTCGCCCTTCCTCCACTTCCCTGATCCAACTGCACGGTCATGGATTCCATTCTCTTTCTTCCTCACTGCGCCGAAGAAAAAATCGGCGCATGCAAACCATCCGTCAGAACATCAATGTTCATAGCGATAATACGCCCCGCAAGTCCCTTCACTGGAAACCATGCACGGCCCCTTGGGATTTTGAGGAGTACACACTTTACGGAAAAGGCCGCATTGAAGGGGAGTCATCATCCCCCTCAGAACGTCTCCGCAGCGGCATCCCGGATGTTCCTTCACTTCTATCCTTGGCATGAAAAATCGGTTCACCGCATCGTAGTCCTTCCATCGGCAACGTATTTTCAGACCACTCCGGGGAATTTCCCCCAGGCCGCGCCATGTGGAATCGACCGGTTCAAAGATTTCATCCAGGAGACGTCTGGCCGCAAGATTTCCCTCCCAGCTGACAGCTCGCCGATACGGGTTCATCACATGGGCTTCCCCCTTTTCCACCTGGTCCGCAAGCATGGTGATGCCCTGCAGCAGATCGAGCGCTTCAAAACCTGTGACCACACAGGGGACATGGTAGCGGGTCACCACTTCTTCGTAGGCTGCGGCGCCGATGACGGTGCTCACATGGCCGGGGCAGAGAAAGCCGTCCAGTTGCTGATCTTTCGCTTCCAAAAGAGCCCGCATGGCTGGTGGGAGCAGCTTGTGTGCGGAAAAAACCGAGAAATTCCGAAGTCCTTCAGAAGCCGCCCGGCGTACCGCCGCAGCCACGGTGGGGGCTGTCGTTTCAAACCCGATGCCCAGAAATACGACCTGACGACCGGGATTTTCCCGCGCGATTTGAAGGGCATCAAACGAGGCGTAGACCATACGCACATCGGCCCCCCTGCTGCGTTCCACATGAAGGGAAGACGAGGACCCGGGAACACGTAGAAGGTCACCGAAGGTCGCTATGATGACCCCCGGCTGTTGAGCCAACCAGACGGCCCGGTCGATATCCTCGTTTGCCGTGACGCAAACGGGACACCCCGGACCGCTGATCAACTGAATGTTCGCCGGGAGCAGCTGCCTCAGCCCCAACCGGAAAATGGACACCGTGTGAGTTCCGCAAATCTCCATGAATTTCATGGTTCGCCCGTCACGACCTCTGCGCTGCAATCCGTTCAATAAGCTTTTAGCCAGCTGAGGGTCCCTGTATTCATCCAGATACTTCAAGACAACACCTCCTTATGTGGCTCATGCTTCGCAGCTGATGGCTCATGCTTCGCCGTTCATGGCTCATAGTTCATGGCTCATAGTTGATGGCTCATAGTTGATGGCTCATAGTTGATGGTCCATAGTTGATGGTCCATAGTTGATGGTCCATA
Organism: Desulforhabdus amnigena; assembly: GCF_027925305.1. NCBI lineage: Bacteria > Pseudomonadati > Thermodesulfobacteriota > Syntrophobacteria > Syntrophobacterales > Syntrophobacteraceae > Desulforhabdus > Desulforhabdus amnigena. The sequence continues at coordinate 1,580,957 of NZ_BSDR01000001.1, forward strand.
GTTGATGGTCCATAGTTCATGGCCCGAAGGGCATAAGTACGCTGAAGTCTCTGAATCCAGCACTTCGCCCCAACCATGCCCCATGCCCCATGCCCCATGCCCCATGCCCCATGCCCCATGAGCCATGCCCCATGAGCCATGAACCATGAACCATGAACCATGAGCCATGAGCTACGAGCCATCAGCTGCGAAGCATGAGCCAATCCGCTCCAATATACGCCTGGCCGAGAGCAATACAGGCGTCATTTGTCGGCACTTCCATGTGGCTGTACACCTGAAAACCCTGCTGCATAAGCTCTGAATGCAGTTTATCGAAGAGATAGGCATTCTGGAAGACGCCGCCGCTCATGGCGACACGATTCAAACCCGTATCTTCCCTCGCACGCCGAATTCCTTCGCTCAGCAGATTCACGAGGCCATTGTGGAATCGCGCGGAAATGATGCCGACTCCTTGTTTGCGTTTTACTTCGCCAGCCACCTCCGCCACCATCGGATAAGGATCCAAAATCAATGTCTCTTGCTCTCTCGTCACAATCCCCTCGTAACTCCCATCGTCGGCTTCCATCACCTGTTCTAGTTCAATGGCCGCCTGCCCTTCGTAAGTGACGGAATCTCTCAGGCCAATGAGAGCGGAAACGGCGTCGAACAATCTGCCGCAGGAAGACGTGAGGGGGGAGTTGACCCGCCGTTCCAACATCTGCACCAGAATCCTTCGGTTTTGCACGGACCATCGCTCCACGACATGCGCGAAAGTCTCTTCGCAATTCCGGGGGTCTATGCTCCACAAATAAGCCAGAGCCATGCGCCATGGTTCCTTGATGGCCTTGCTTCCTCCCGGAAGAGGAACATGGCGCAAATGCCCCAGGCGTTCAAACCGGTGTCCATCCACCCGAAGGATTTCGCCTCCCCATAGGGTACCGTCGGTTCCGAAGCCGGTCCCATCGAGAGCCAACCCGAGCAGAGGGCCTGTCAGCTTTTGTTCCGCCGCAACGGAGGCGATATGCGCATGATGATGCTGCACGGCAAGACGTTGAAGGCCCTTTTGTCCCAGAGCCCACTGCGTACTGAGGTAATCCGGATGAAGATCGTGGACAACGCATTCCGGCTGAATTTCCAGGATGCGCTCCAGGTGAGAGATGACGTGTTCAAACGAATTGAGGGTTTCCAGGTTCTCGAGGTCCCCGATATGCTGGCTGAGAAACGCTTCCCGGCCCCGTGTGAGGCAGATGGTGTTTTTCAGTTCCGCCCCTACGCCCAGAACCGGCGGCACCGGTTCACGCAAAAAAACCGGCAGGGGGACATAGCCGCGCGCCCTGCGCATGGGACGGGGCTTGCCGTGAAGCACCCGCGTCACGGAATCATCGCACCGCATGTGGATGTCACGGTCGTGAAAGAGAAAATAATCGGCGATGTCCTTCAGCCGCTCGCGGGCGTCCTCATTGGTCATGACTATGGGCTCATCACTTCGATTGCCGCTGGTCATGACGAGAGCATCGTAGGAGCAACCCTCGAAAAGCAGAAAATGGAGCGGTGTATAAGGGAGAAAGGCCCCCAGAAAACGGTTGTGGGGCGCAACGCTGGGAGCGATGACCGAACCGGCTTTGTCGGCACGAATTTTCAGAAGTACGATGGGACGCTGCAAGCCCGTCAGGAGCACTTCCTCTTCCGCATTCACCAGACAGACCTCTTTGACCGCATCCACACTACAAAACATGACGGCAAAGGGTTTTTCCTCCCTGACCTTTCGACTGCGCAGGCGATTCACCGCCCCTTCATCGCCTGCATGGACCGCCAGGTGAAATCCTCCCAGCCCCTTGACGGCCAAGATGGAACCCGTTTCCAGATGCCGAACCGACCGAAGAACGGCATCGTCCCCTTCGGCCACCTTCCGCCCGGCGGGAGTTTCCAGCCAGACCCGCGGGCCGCATTCCCAGCACGCATTGGGTTGAGCATGAAACCGGCGGTCCATGGGATCTTCATATTCCTTCCGACAGGCGGGGCACATGGCGAAGGAACCCATGGTGGTTTTGTCACGATCGTAAGGAATGTCTTTTATGATGGTATAGCGGGGACCGCAATGGGTGCAGTTGATGAAAGGATAACGGTAACGGCGGTTCAAAGGGTCGTTCAATTCCCGGAAGCAGTCGTCACACGTACAGACATCGGGTGCAATGAGGGTGGATCTCGACTGTTCCCCGTCGCTTTTGACAATGGTGAAGCACTCTACCGGGGAAAATTTCCTATCGAGAACGTCCATTTCATCGATGCGGGCGAGAGGGGGGGCTTTGGCAGAGATATCCCGCAGGAAACGATCGATTTGTTCGGCATGGCCCGCAGCATCGATTTCAACTCCATTGGAGTCGTTTCGAACCCAGCCCCCGAGCTGGTACCGGTGGGCCAGTTGATAGATGAAGGGGCGGAATCCAACCCCCTGGACAATGCCACGAACCCGAACAAACACCCGCCGATTTTCCTCAGCCATTCTCATTTTGGATGTCTCTCACAATATCGGCATTTCCGACATCCCCACAATCCCCCTTCAAAGGGGGTTTCATCCTAAAACCGCCCCTTTTTCTGTTCCCGCACTTTACCTTCCAGCCAGGAAAGCCAGGGGGTCAGGCCTTCGCCCGTACGGCAGGATACTTCAAAAACCTGCTGATTTCCGTTGAGCTGGCGGGTCCGTTCGTGAATTTTTTTGACATCGCAATCGATATAGGGAAGCAGATCGATTTTATTGATGAGAAGGACTGAACTCAGCTGGAACATCAGGGGATACTTCAGGGGTTTGTCATCCCCTTCGGTTACGCTCAGGATCATGACCTTATCGTGTTCCCCCAGGTTGAACTCGGCCGGACAGACCAGGTTCCCCACATTTTCGATGATGAGAAGATCCAGGTCTTTGAGATCGATGGATTCCAGTGCGATCTGAATCATGTTGCCATCCAGGTGGCATCCACCCTCGGTATTGATCTGAACGGCCTGGACCCCTTTTTGCTGAATGCGTTCGGCATCGTAGGAAGACTGAAGGTCCCCTTCGATCACCGCCATCTTCAGCCGCCCCGCCAGACCGTCGATGGTCTTTTCAAGGAGGGACGTCTTACCCGCCCCCGGCGAACTCATGAGGTTGATCACGTATATGCCCGCATCGTCGAAACGCTTGCGGTTTGCGGCCGCCAGCCGTTCATTGGCCTGGAGTATGTTGCGAACTACGGGAACATTGATCTGCGCCATTATCCTCCCCCGTTTCCCCCTCTATGCTGACAATGGAAAGATCCCTCCCGCTCACCAATTCCAGGGTGGGATCACCACATTGAGGGCACAAGAACATCTGGTTTTCCACTTCAAAAAGAATATCGCATCTGGAACATCTCGCAATCACCGGAACCGTCTCGATTTCCAGTGAAGCCCCTGCCGCCAGGGTATCTTTGCTCACCAACTCGAAACAAAATGTCAGGGATTCAGGGACAACAGCAGCCAGAGCTCCCACCTGGATCCTGATCACCTTCACGCACTCCAGGGAATGCTTTTGCCCCTCTTCCTGCACGATTTCCAAGAGACTCTGTGCGATCGACAGCTCGTGCACAGCTTTCTCCTCATTCATTGAAATGGGTATCATCGGGTGCAAAAACCCGGGAAGGGTTATCATTTCGGAGCGAAGGATTTATCCTACCCGTAAAAAAGGGATTGCCGTTTCCGCTCCCCGGGCCTTATTTAACATCTCCGTTCTCGATCCCAAAAGAGACCGAAGCCCGAAATTCAAACGAGACGTTGGGAATTAACATGAGCCAATGAATGGGTCAAGATGTGCGGCTGTATTTGTTCCTCATACATCCCGTTCGGCGGTCGATGAAGAGGTGCTATGTACTTTTTTATAGTAAGGTTTTCAATCAATACTACAGTGAGAATGTAAGAGCAGCATGGCTCCATCGTAGAGCTGGCAAAGTCTTCTTTTCTCCTCTACGATAGAAGTCTCATTGTCGTATCAATTGTTCCGTTGATTATGGAAGCCCTCTGTGATTTTATAAAAATGTGTGTGAAACCTGG